>JBDRSF010000015.1:0-67292 GCA_043825135.1 Candidatus Magasanikiibacteriota bacterium | reverse complement strand
ATAGAACACAGATCTAACTAATTGAACTAATCTCAACGAATTCGTTTATATTTGTTAGATTAGTTCAATTCGTGTTCTATTTTTAAATTCAAAACAACAGATTTCTCTGTTGTTTATTATATCATGTTTAAGGCAATCAATACTACAGTTCATCTTTTAATTCATCTAGAAGTTTCTTACCTTTCCTGCTTATCTTCTTTGGTACTTCAACTATTACTTTAACTATTTGTTCTCCTCTACCTCGCCCGTTCACATGTGGTACACCCAGGTTTTTTAATTTAAAATTCTGATGTGACTGGGTTCCAGGAGGAATAACCAGCTTTTTCTTACCTTCTAATGTTTCAATTTCAATTTTATCACCCATCACAGCTACAGGATAACTGATGTGAACCTCGCTAAATATATCATAATTTTGTCGAACAAATTTTGTACTCGGACGAACGTGTACTACAACGTAAAGATCACCAGATTGTGAACCAACACCAGCCGACTCCCCTTTTCCGGTCAAACGAATAGACTGACCATCATCAATGCCAGCCGGAATTTTTACTTTGTAATTTGACTCACTGCGAACCATACCATCACCGCCACAATGTTTGCAACTCTTTTCTGCTGTCTTCCCCTGCCCCTGACAAGTAGAACAAGTTACCACTTGTTGCATCGCACCAAGCATAGTTTGCTGTACATGGCGAACTTGACCTTGTCCGTTGCAATCTGGGCAAGTCTTGAGACTTGAACCTGGTTCTGCACCAGATCCATTACAAACATCACAGGCGTTATTTTTTGTCAGTCTGACTTCTTTTTCTACGCCAAAAACCGCTTCTTCAAATTCAAGTTGTAAATCAACTTGAATATCTCGACCCCGTCTAACCCGACCAGTACTCCTACCACCACCAAATCCAAAAATATCACCAAACAAATCACCGAGATCAATGCCACCAAAATTTACATTACCTTGCTGAAAACCACCACCACCTCTAGCTGCCCGCATAAAATCTTCCCAACCCATACCACCACCAAAACCACCCTGCTGATCAAAAGTAGAGCCATATTGGTCATATTGCTGGCGTTTTTGTGCATCACCCACGACTTGATAAGCTTCATTTATTTCCTTAAACTTTTTCTCATCACCATCTTTTTTATCTGGATGATGTTGATGGGCAAGCTTACGAAATGCTTTCTTAATCTCGTCTTGTGTTGCGCCTTTTTCAACGCCTAGTATTTTGTAATAGTCTTTGGACATAGTTCGCACGTTGTCATTCCGAGCGTAGCCGACCGCGTGTCGCTAAAGCTTTAGCGGTGGCGCAGGAATCCCTTTTCCCGTCACGTTCAGTCTTAATTATTAATGTCTTATTAAGTTATGGTATGTAATATGTGATATGTGTTATGTGATACGTGAAATTTTATTTAATTGGAAACCCATGAACAGTCTCCGGCTCATCTGATTCTTCTATAGAACCAAAACGTGACTCATATTTGGCTAAATTATCTTGCATAGCCTTGATCATTCTCTTATAATGACCTGGGCTCATAATAATACGAGAATTAAGAGTTCCTACTGGAGGAAAAATACTCATAAAATCCAAAACAAACTCTTCTTTGTTGTGACTAATCTGAGCCATATTTGCATACTTCCCTGCCATCACTTCATCTTTGGCTTTTATTTGAATCCCCTTTGGTTGTAATTGTGGTTTGTCTTCCATATTTTAAAATTAAAGATTAATTACTTTCTATCTTCTCCTCTACCGTCTTTTTCAACTCTAACATCTTCCAAAAGTTTAGCATATCTTTCTTGTGTTTCTTGACTATATGTAGGTTTGCCTTTTTTAGAATCTACTGTCCAGACAATACCGTCTTTCACATCCTTTTTAATAGACTCTTTAATTTCACCTTCATTTAACACATCTCCAAAATGTTCAATCAAACACTCAGAACAAACACCATGAGATCTCTTCCTTTCCATTTTATCATCATCTACTTTCCTTAAGTGTGTCCGATTACAATGTTGACACACAACTGTCATATTGGCCATATATTTTTTCATTAAAAATGAGTTAAGAGGCAGGAAAACCTGCCTCATTATCCATTTTCAATATTTTATTTTTTCTCTTCCTCATCAACCACTTCACCCTCTACTGCTTCACCTTCGTCTTTCTTTTTTGCTTCACCAGCTTCTGCATCAGGATTATTTGTATCTTGTTTCTTGTCACTTGTTTCCTTCTGCTCTGTAGCATACATTTTCATACCAATTGCTTGAGCTGCGGTTGATAATTCTTCAGAAACCTTTTTGATTTCCTCTATAGCTTGCCCTGAGTCTGCCGAAGGGTCATCACTCCCTTTTAAAGCTTTTTTCAAGGCTTCTACACCTTCTTCTACTTTCTTTTTTTCTTCATCAGTAACTTCAATCTTTTTTTCTTCCACATCTTTCATCATTTTTTCTGTAGTATAAATCATAGTATCCGCGGTATTCTTGATATCAATCATCTCGCGTTTTTTCTTATCTTCTTCAGCATGAGCTTCACCATCTTTTTTCATTTTTTCAATTTCCTCATCTGATAATCCTGAAGATGCTTCAATACGAATTGATTGTTCTTTGCCAGTTGCCTTATCTTTGGCTTTTACACTTACAATACCATTGGCATCAATATCAAAAGTCACTTCTACTTGTGGCACACCACGTGGAGCTGGTGGAATACCATCCAACATGAAACGACCAAGAGATTTATTGTCAGTTGCCATTTCACGCTCACCTTGAAGCACATGGATTTCAACACTGGGCTGGTTGTCAGCAGCAGTTGAAAATACTTGTGATTTGCTTGTTGGAATTGTAGTGTTGCGTTCAATTAATTTTGTAGAAACACCGCCTAAAGTTTCAAGTCCAAGTGACAAAGGTGTAACATCTAAAAGCAAAATATCTTTACCAAGATCACCTTGAAGTTGCCCAGCTTGAATAGCAGCACCTATAGCAACAACTTCATCTGGATTTACTCCCACATGAGGTTTCTTGCCAAAAAATTCTTCTACCTTTTTTTGTACCAAAGGCATACGAGTCATACCACCAACTAAAATAACTTCTTCAATATCTTCTTTTTTGAATCCAGCGTCGTCTAAAGCTTTTTTAACTGGAACCATTGTCTTTTCTACTAACTCACCTACAAGCTCTTCTAATTTGGCGCGAGTTAATTTCATATTTAAGTGCTTTGGACCCTCGGCACCAGAAGTAATGAATGGTTCATTGATTTCACTCTCAGGAGTGCTAGAAAGCTCAATTTTGGCCTTCTCAGCGGCATCCTTAACGCGTTGTAGAGATAATGGGTCTTTGCTTAAATCCATTCCTTCTACTTTCTTAAATTCATCCAAAATCCATTCAATAATCTTTTGATCAAAGTCATCACCACCAAGATGGGTATCACCATTAGTAGATTTTACTTCTACAGTAGATTGATCACCATCATGTGAAATATCTAAAATAGAGATATCAAAAGTACCACCACCAAGATCATAAACAGCCACTTGTTGATCTTTTGCTTTATCAAATCCATAAGCAAAAGCGGCTGCAGTTGGCTCGTTAATAATACGACTCACTTTCAAACCTGCAATTTCACCGGCAGCTTTTGTAGCTTGGCGTTGAGCATCATCAAAATAGGCTGGAACAGTGATCACAGCTTCTTCAATTTTTTCACCAATTTTTTCTTCCGCGTCAGCTTTTAATTTCTGCAAAACCATAGCAGAGATTTCTGGCAAAGCATACTCCTTGTCTTGCATTTTAATTTTGATACGATCACCATCTTTCAAAATTTCAAATGGAGCATGTTTTTTCATTTCTTGTACCACGGCATCCTCATAACGGCGTCCGATTAGACGTTTGATTGAATGAAGTGTATTTGTCGGATTAGTAACAGCTTGACGCTTGGCCAGCTGACCTACCAGACGTTCCCCTGTCTTTGACATTGCAATTACAGACGGAGTAGTTCTATTCCCCTCTTTATTTTCAAGCACTTTTGGCTGACCACCCTCGGTGATAGCCATACATGAATTAGTTGTCCCCAAGTCTATTCCTAATATTTTTGACATAGAATTTTTTCGTTAATCCCGAGCGAGGTCACCAAGCGTGAGCGCAGGTGAACGACGAGGGATCTTTCTTAAGTTAATGTTTATTAGTTAATTAGTTTATTGGTTTAATTGTTACGCCATTATATTATTTTATCCACTATCACCTAATTTTCTCAACGCTTCATTATAAAATTCCAATCCTAATTCTTTTCCTCTCTCAGACATACGCCCGTACATCCACTCCAGCTTAACTTTTGCCCTGTCCGTACCATATTTATCAAGATAACCTATAAAATTATCAAGTAGATAAGACAGGCTGTCAGCATCGCACAAAACATCCGCATCATTATTACCACCAACTTCGTGATGGCTAATTAAATATTTTACTCGCTGTTTTTCTGCTTCACTAACATCATATTTCCCCAAAATATTTACTACTATTTCCGCACCTTTATCAGCATGTTCCTGCTTTAAAATCTGGTACTTATCAAACTCGTTAACAATTAAATAATCTGAGCTCTTTTCATGTTTAACAACACACCTTTCAATATCATGGGCAAACGCAGAAATTTTCAAAGCATCATCTGCATCTGGCCTGATTTTTAAAACCCAATTCAATGTGCCAATAGCATGTGGTAATTCATTTTTACCATCATAACTTATAATAATATTTTCTATTTCTTTTTTTATTTCTTCAAAATTTTTCATAAATATATGACTTACGAAAGGGATCCCTCGACTTCTTCACCTCCGCTAAAGATACGGTGAATCCACTCGGGATGACAACGCGTCTACACCCGCTTCCCCTTCTTCACCACCTTCACCGCAACTTTCTTACTAACACTCGGCTCAGCCTTAGGACAAGTAATCTTCAAAATTCCATCTTCAAACTCGGCAGTTACTTCGTCTTCTTTTACAGGTTTTGGTAAATCAACTTTACGATAAAATGAACCAGAGCGAACTTCTTTGCGATAATAGTTTTTTTCTTCTACTTCGTGTTCTTTTTTACTTTCACCTTGGATTGTGAGAATTCCTTTTTCAACACTGACCTCAACATCCTTGGGATTAATTCCAGCCAGAGGTGTTTCTACCATAACAGAGGTCTTAGTCTCGTATACGTCTAAAGCTGGCACAAAACCCCTTGGTTGAATAGCATTGGTATTACGAACGGAAGGAAGATGTCTCATCATTTCTTCCATCTCCTCAAAGGGATCATATATTCTTGGTAACATATTTTTTTTGAATTATCAGGGGACACTGATGCCCCGTGGGTATTAATTTACAATTTGAAATTGTTTTTGTGTCATTGCGAGTCCCGATTCGCATCGGGACGTGGCAATCCCAGTCTTTAATACACTAGCAGTGGTATTTATGGATGGGATTGCTTCGTCATTGCTACGCATTCCTCGCAATGACTGGTTTTAAAATTATTTACTTACTACTACTTTCGCCACGCGAATAACTTTCCCTCTCATCTCATATCCAGACACCATCTCTCTGATAATCTTACCGGATTCTTCATCACTTTCTTCTTCGCTAACTGCTTCGTAACGCTCAGGATCAAAAATTTCTCCAACTGTTCTAATTTCTATCACACCGTGATCTTCTAAAACTTTATTAAATTGCTTCATAATATATTCAATTCCTTTCTTCCAATTATCCAATTCGGGGCTGGAGTCTGAAGTCTGATGACTGAAAGCTGTCTTGAAATTGTCATATACTGGAATAAACTCTTCCAAAATCTGTCTTTCTGAATATTCCGCCCACTCACTTCGTTTCTTTTCAGTCTCTTTTACCAAATTCTGATAATCTGCCTGCGCTCGTGCCCAACCTGATTTATATTCATCGGTTTTTTCACAATTTTTACATTTTTTTAAAAAACCTCTTTTCTTTTTCTTTACAAATAATTCTTCAGTAGCATTGTAAGTATGCTCTTCAATATCATCTCTTTTCAAGATATCTTTAGGCTTAATCCAAAAGAACTCTGTCGCCTCTCTGCCGTCCAATTTTGGTTCTTGTTTATCATCTTTGAGTGTTGCTTTGTAAGCTAGAGAAACAATATGTTTATTTTTTGTATAATCTTTTGAATCTTTTATTTCCTCTACTTTTAAAAAATCTAAATTCTCAACATCTAAACCAGTTTCCTCTTTCGTCTCTCTTATTACCGTATTACTTACCGATTCACCATAATCAACATGCCCGCCAGGTATAACTAACTTATCAGACCAATGGGGAGCTCTCATCAAAAACATTTCTCCCTTTTTGTTAAAAATATAAACACCAACAGTCAAACTTGGATATTTTTTTTCTTCTGTCATAAAATTTGTTACGTGTTACGTGTTATGTGTTACGTGTTATGTGTTACGTGTATAATGTTATGTGTTACGTGATTTTTGTTATCTAACCTCGCCCCGTAAATAATCCACAAAAGAATAGGCCTTACTATAATCCATTCTCATGGGACCCAAAATAGTAAAAAATACTTCCCCAATCCGAACACCAACCATACTAGTCATCTGCCCAAAAGGATTGTCAGCCCCTATCAAGACTTTTGGTTCTTTATCAACAAACAAATCAATAATCTCTTCAATTCTTTCCTCACATTGATCAAAAATAGTAGAAGCTTTAACCATAAAAGCATAATCGCGAAATTCTGGCTGGGTAAACAGTTGGCTCATGCCAGTGTAATACAAAGCATCTGTACCAAACGCAACTATTACTGCATTATTTGTTTTTTCAGCAATGTATTTGGCAATGTTTTTTACTGCCTGCTTCCCTTCTGCACTTGAAAAACAAATTTGAATTTCTTCTTTATGACTATCTTTAATATTAACAGGATTCATCAAATTTTCTACATAGTGACGATATCCCAGCTCTGTCGGAATACGCCCAGAAGAAGTATGAGGATGAGTCAAGTAACCTTGTTCTTCCAACTCTCTCATTTCATTTCTAATAGTCGCCCCACTCACTCCCAAATCAGTATTTTCCACCAAAAAATTAGACCCAACTGGTTCAGCCCTCTCTATATATGACTCTACGACTAATTTTAGGAGTTGCTCTTGACGACTATTCATAGCATTGATTAAGACAGATTAAAACAGATTTTGCTCAAATCTGTATAAATCAGTTTGAATCAATGCTAGCACTCTATCATTTACAGTGATAATTCTACCATTATCACTCTGACATGTCAAGTGCTAAGTTATCCACAATGAAAAATGCCTACCTCATTATAGTGGCGAGGCTATCCTATTGGCGGGGCCTGCCCCGCTTAATATCGCTACATAGCGAAGCCACAGCGAGCTAGAGAGGATATTAGGCGGGGTCAAGTGCTAAAAACTGTGGATAAATACTACCACTTTACCTACTGAGATATTTCAGTAGATAACTTAGACCATACCATGTCTGCCCACCTCTGGGGGAATATGGACGACTAAAATTTGATTTTTAATTTTTTTTATGTTATCCTCCACATAGTCAGTAAATACTTAAACATAAACAAGGGGATAATCAAAAGATGATGATTGTTGAAGCGAGTAGAGAATTTCAGGTAAAAGGCGTAAAGAGAGCTTTTCTTCTAGAGGAAGGAGATAAGCCCGAAATAGCAACCGAAATTGCGAATTCAGCAAAAAAAGCTGGTGCCACCTTCCAAACCATGAGTCGCGGTAATGAATATGTGGTGATCGCCCATGTTCTACGACCAATTCAAAAGGGTTATCCATTAGTAGATCTAGACCTAAAACCCGCCTTGCGAAAGCTTCTGAGAAGCGTACGCTGACAAACTCGGAACCGTCCATTTTGGGAGGAGGACGGTTCCCAACACACAAATAAAAACCCGCTCCGATGTATATTGGAGCGGGTTTATTTATATCTAATCAATTTTATTACTCTTCAGCTGTACGTTTGAACTCCTGAACATCAGCAATCTCTGAAAGTAGAATATTTTCTACATAAATACCTCGAGAATAGAAAATGCGTTCTAATTCATTTTTTAACTCTGTCTCTACAGCATCACGTTTTGGACCAACAATTTCAGCCTTATCAAAACGACTCATTACCATTCTTATTCTAGATCTTACAGTTGGACGAATAATTTTCGCTACAAAATCCTCACCAATAGTCTGCCAAATCGCTGGAATCTGGTGAATGTCTAATCTAAGTAGTACTGTACCCTCCACGCCAATTCGCTTATCATCCTGGGTAACAGCTGCAATTGGAATATCTCCCATGGCTTTTTCATTTTGAGGATTAAACTCACGAGAAATACTATATTCCAAAGTCTGAGTATTAAAGAGTTTTGCCTTTTGCCAAAATGGAATCTTGAGGTGTAAACCTGGAGTTAAAACTTTTTTTAATACACCCCTACCCAAATCATAAACACAAGCCACATACCCAGGTGGGACATAAATAAAAACACCTTTCAAAACGTCTTCCATTACAAATGAATACATTAATTTGTCCAAAGAATCGGCCATAAAATTATGATTATATTGTCCGCCCAAGGCGGATCCGCCTTGGGCGGATTATATTATTACAAATTTAATACTTAAACCGCCTATTTACCACTATCCTTCTTTACTTCCTCAACCTTCGGTAATCTAAATATTAGTCTACTAAACTGGTGAATTATAGCAGAAAAAATCAAAGATGTCAAGATAAACAGAGATTTTGCCATTGGCAGTATAAGTAATACTACAAAAGTTGCTGCTGGAAATAGTATAAAATAGGACAAATCTGCCTTTGTTAAGCCATATTTTTGCTTTCTATAACTCCAATATATTTCAATAAGTAGAAAAATTGCAACTGCACCAGCCCAAACAATATCATATCTTCCGCCTAAATCATATCCATAGAATATAGTATTAATTTTTCCAGGAAAGTCTATAAAAGGATAGAGTATTTTCAGTATTTTTTCACCCGTAATACCCCGTAAAAAGACCTGATAGAGTAAAACTAAGACCAAACCTTGAATGCCTAATACTATTGTCTTGCTCCAAGGGCTCACTTTTTTCTTTCTCAAAACCTTACGCATCTCTTCTTTTTTTAATTGCTCATCATTGCTAAAATCTTTATTTATTTGAGCCATTTCCCTACTAACATCCTTACCTTTGGTACGTCCTTTTTCGGTAACTAAAGTAAATGGTAATAATACCACTCGCAAAATTATAGTCAAATAAACTATTGCCCAACCTAAATTTTCATTTGCCCAACCATTATATATCCAAATCAAAAAATTGAAAACTGGTTGGTATAAAAAATCGTGCCAAATAATTAACAGCATAAATAGATATTAGTATTAATATAATACCAAATTTAACAATAAAACACAAGTAGATTATTCTTTACGCAGTGCAGTTATTGGATCCAACTTCGAAGCCTTGCGGGCAGGATACACTCCAAAAAACAAGCCCACCAGAGTTGAAAATCCAATTGCCAAAATTATTGAGAATAAAGAAATTGAAAAAGTCCAATTCAAACCATAGCTAACTGCCCCATAATAGACCCCCCAAGAAATTAATATTCCCAAAACTGTACCCATCACCCCACCGGCAAAAGTTAAAAACATTGCTTCCAATAAAAACTGCCACATTATATCGCCATTTTTAGCTCCTAGAGATTTACGCAAACCAATTTCAAAAGTTCGCTCAGCCACTGTCACATACATTATGTTGGTAATACCAACTCCACCAACCAAAAGCGATATACATACCAAAGCAATCAAAAGCAAGGTGATACCGCCGACGATCGTATCAAGCATTTCCCTCATCTCATCCATGGTCGTAACTTTAAAATCATCTTTATCTGGATCAGTAATATCATGACGTTCACGCAATAGCATTTCTATATCTTCTTTAGTACTGTCTACCTTATTCATATCAATCATTCTGGCCATTATACCCATAACATAATCAGTACCTAAAAATCTTTTTTGTAAAGTTCTTGTCGGAATATACACAATACTATCATAATCAAAACCAAACGATGCCCCGCGCTCAGCCATCACACCGACGACCTTATATGATTTACCACCTAAAAAAACATTTTTACCGACAGCTGAATCTTCTCCAAACAAATCATCTTTGACAGCATAACCCAAAACCAAAACCTGAGCCAATGAATTCTCTTCATTATTATCATAAAATCTTCCCTCAAAAAAATTCATTTTTTCTGTCTTAACAGCATTAGCACCATAACCAAACAAGATTACTGTTTTATTTTCTCCCTGATATTTAATTACTTCTTGTCCAGTAACATAATCATAGGTTATATCTATATTTGAATGTTTCGCAATTTCTTCGGAGTCAGTATTTTTTAAAGTTGTAATGGTCACACCAGTGGCCATACCAGTCGCGCTACCTGTTTCACCCTTACCTGGAATTCTAACTTCAATATTCAATGAATTTGGATTATAAATATCAAGCTCACCCAAAACTAACCCTTTCATACCATTACCAGCTGACATAATAATTATCACTGAAGCAATTCCGATACTCAATGCTATCATAGTCAAAAGCGTACGTAATTTCTGACGCATTAGAGCTTTGTAGGAGAGTTGTATTCTGTCGATTAAATGCATAATATTTTATCACGGTGTCATTCCGACCGACGTGAATCCTTCTCGCGAAGGATGAACAAAGCGGAGGAATCCCTTTCTTAGAAATTATTTATTTTAAGAAAGGGATCCCTCCACTACACTCACTCGCCCGCGAGGGCTCACTCGTTTCGGTCGGGATGACATTGCGACAACTATTCATATCTCAATGCCTCTATAGCATCAAGCTTCGATGCCCTACGAGCTGGAACTATTCCAAACAAAAGCCCAATTCCTACTGACACTCCGCAACCAAGTAAAATTGAACTGAGAGTTATGACTAAATCCCATTTATAACCCAAAAATTGAGCAACTTTGGCAACTAATATAGAAATCAAAACTCCCAAAATAATTCCCAGTAGTCCTCCCAAAAAAGTAATTAAAACTGATTCTATCAAAAATTGTATGGTAATTTGATTTGATCTCGCACCAACAGCTTTACGCAGACCAATCTCTCGCGTTCTTTCTTGGACAGTGGCAAGCATTATATTCATAATACCAAACCCACCAACAACTAGAGCAATGGCAGAAATTGCTACTAAAAAATATTTTAGAGCATCAGTAATAGTAGATATTGCCTCAAGACCTTGTGCCATGGACCTAACTACAAAATCATCCGCTTCACCCGCATCAATATTATGACGTTCGCGCAAAATTACTCTCATACTCTCAGTCGCACGGTCAATATTCTCAGCACTATCAACCTTGGCCCGAATCATGCTGATATGATCAATTCCCAAAAGAAGCTTTTGAGAGGTACTAATAGGTACAAAAATCTGAGCATCTTGATTTTGAAAACCACTGACGCCTCTTTTCTTCATTACACCAATCACTGTGAAATTGGTCTTTTTTATTTTTATTTTTCGCCCAATTGGATCTTGATCACCAAATAAATTATTTTTCACCTCATCCCCCAAAACCACTACTCGGGCATTGGTAATTTCTTCATCTTTAGAAAAAAATCTTCCCTCTTCTACTTCCGTCTCTTCAACATCCAAATAACTTGCCGTCGTGCCGGTAAAATTAGTATTAACAGTATTGTCTTCAAAATTAATTGTGTCATTACCACTCACGTACATAGTCAAAGACTCAATACAGTCACAACCTCTTTTTAATATTTCTTCTCCATCTTCATATTTCAAAGTTGTAATAATAATTCCCATAACAGATGCCGGTGGACCATCTTCTTCGGACGCTCCCGGCATAACGCCTATTAAATTTGATCCCACACTTTTTATTTGATTCAAAATTAAACTCTGGGCTCCAGCCCCGACCGACATCACAATAATCACCGCCATCACACCAATAATAATTCCGAGCATAGTCAAAAATGAACGGATTTTACTGTTCATTATTAAATGATAGGCACTGTTGATATTTTCAAGGATGTTCATAATATAATAGTCGAAAGTCTATAAAGTCATAAAGTTTATAAAGTCTATCCATTAGTTCAGTCTCTTTATAAAACCTAATGTCAACTTCGACACTTCTATCGATCTTTATAAATATTAACTTTCAGACTTTTGACTTTACGACTTTATGGACTTTAGAGACTATTTTAAAAGTTCCTCCTGCCCATCCGCAAAAATTCTATTTTCAACTTTTTTATCAGATTCAATCAGACCATCGCGCATATATATTACCCTCTCAGCGTGCTCAGCTGTATATTTTTCATGAGTAACCAGAATAATTGTATGACCTTGCTTTAGATTCAAATCTTGAATAATCTTCATTACTTGCAAACCAGATTTAGAATCAAGATTTCCAGTTGGTTCATCAGCAAAAATAACTGAAGGATTATTAACTAAAGCGCGGGCAATTGCTACCCTTTGTTTTTCACCACCTGACAATTGATTGGATAAATTATTTATTCTATGACCTAGTCCAACCGCCTCAATTACTCGCTTGGCTTCTTCTAGTCTTTCGGGTTTGCTCATTTTCATATAAAGCATGGGTAAAAGCACATTATCAAGCACACTTGTTCTAGGGAGCAAATTAAATGCCTGAAATACAAAACCAATTTTTTCTAGTCTCATATCGGCCAACTGATCATCATCAAGCTCGCCCACATCAACACCGTCAAAAAAATATTTACCAGAACTCGGCTTATCTAAAAAGCTTAAGATATGCATCAAGGTTGACTTGCCTGACCCAGAAGGCCCCATAATTGCCACAAATTCCCCTTTTTTAATTTCAAATTCAAACCCATGTAGGACTTTGGTAATTACTTCTTCATTCTCAAATTGTTTTTTCAAATTTTCTACTTTTATTAAATTCATAATTGTAAGGAGTAAGGAGTAAGGAGTAAGGAACACGATGACCTTTACAGGTCATTTTACGCTGTGGATATATGTTTCCGTTGTCATCCCGAGCGTAGTCGACCGCGTGTCGCTAAAGCTTTAGCGGTGGCGCAGGGATCCCTTTTTAATGCACCAACAAATGCATCAAGGAAAATTTTATTTAATACTAAATATAGTGTAAAGAAAAGGGATTCCTCCACTCCACCCCGTATTTCATCGGGGTTTCGGTCGGAATGACAGGGGGTTAAACCCTCTCCCACTCCTCCGCCATACTCAAATATTCAGCCTTTATTTTTTCGAAGTACGTAAATGATGCCTCATACTCATTTTCAATCTTCCCATCCAAAATCGCATCTTCAATAGCGGTTTTTATTTTACCCACAGTTGGACCAGGCTTGAGACCACACTCTTTCATAATCTCTTCACCACGAACTGGCGACTGGAAGGCGCGCATTTTATCTTTTTCAATAATTTCTTCCACCCTCTCTTCCAAATAGTCATAATTTTTTAGACGTCTAACTTTTTTAGTCGGATTACCAGTGGTAATATCGCTTTTGCATAAAATCAACAGATCTTCAAACTCTTCGCCCATAGTCACAAACAAGCGACGAATTGCGCTGTCAGTAATTTTCTCATCCATCAGTTGAATTGGTTGTTGATGCCAACGGACTAATTTACCAATATATTCAGTATCGTCTTTTGACAAACGCAAACGCTTACCAATTTGACGCACTAATTTTAATCCTAAATGTTCGTGCATATCAAAAGCCCAACCCCGACCTTTAACAAATTTCTTGGTTCCGGGTTTGCCAATATCGTGTAAAAGCCCAGCTAAACGTAAAACAACTTTATCTGATCGTAAAGCAATATTATCTACCACTTTCAAAGTATGTTCAAAATTATTTTTGTGACCATGGCCATATACTTCTTCCACACCTTGTAAATTTGCTACTTCTGGCAAAAATTCGTCTAATAATTTTGTCGCATACAAAATCTGAAAACCAACTGACGGCCTATCTGTTTTTAATAATTTAAATAATTCTTCTTGAATTCGCTCAGCGGAAATAATTTTTAAACGTTTGTGATTGCGTTCCATAGCTTCCAATGCACTTTTTTCAATAGAAAACCCGAGCTGAGACGCAAATCTTGCAGCCCGAAGCATTCGCAAAGGATCTTCTGAAAAAGTTTCATCTGGATCAAGTGGGGTTCTCAAAATCTTATTTTTCAAATCTGCCTGTCCACCAAACAAATCAATTATTTTTTTGCTAATACCAGTAGCAATCACCTGTTGGGCCATAGCATTGACCGTAAAATCGCGACGTTTTAAATCTTCTTCCAAACTAGTAACCACAACCTTTGGCTTTCTTGATTTTTTATCATAACTCTCAGTCCTTGCCCCAGCAAATTCCAATTCAATCACCAAATCGCTTACTCCCTGCCTGCCGGCAGGCATGGCTTTTCCCTTATTCCTTATTCCTTTTATAATATATCTCGCTGTATCAAAATCAGGAAACTCTACCAAAGATCCTTCTTGCTTTAATTCATTATCCAATTTCTGAGCAAATTCCAAACCACTGCCAATAACCACAAAATCAATATCAGTATTAGCCTTCGGCTTTTCAGAGGATACTGATGCCCTGTGGGTACGGCTTTCGGCTTTCGATTCAAGCAGTTGGTCACGAACATAACCCCCAACAACATACACTTCTACCTTTTCTTTTTTGGATAATTTGCAAATTGTTTTTAAAATTTTGTTTACATTCATAATTATAATCATTCAATGAATTTTCCTATATTAAAGACGTATTCAATGCGTTTTTGCCATAACGAAGACGCATTCAATGCGTCTCTACTCGATAACCTTGATAACAATCTCTTGCCCCTCTTTTAATCCTGATATAACTTCAATCAAACCATTATTACCCTTTAATCCTGTGGTAACATCAATTTCTTTTACTTCATTATTTTCCAAGACCCTAACATATTTTCTACTGCCATCAGAAATAATAGTCCGATTAGGCACAAAGAGAACATCGTCTTTTTTGTTGGTAAAAAATACTACATTAGCTGTCATTCCATTTAAAACCTCATATTCATCGCTCCTATCTTTCAATATTAAAGTAACTATATAATACACCACATCTTGAATAACTGTTTCACCTTTTTCTATTTCAATTACCTCGGCTTGAAATTGTATATCCTCATTATAAGCATCAAGAGTTACCTTAGCTAAATGACCTTTTTTAACTTTTACAATATCAGTTTCTGGAATATCAACTTTTACTTCAAACAAAGGACTGATAATTTTAACTATCTCGTTTTGTAAACTTACATATTCGCCCACCTTCATATCAATTTTGCCAATTATACCGTCAACAGGGGCCTTCAAAATTGCTTTATCACGATTGGCTACTGCCTGAGCCAAACTAGCCTGAGCTACTGCGACACCAGCTTCCAAACTAGCGAGATCAACTTGACGTGGTGGATTTTTAGCATCTTCATAATTAGCGTCAGCTTGAGCCAAAAGTGCCTCATAAACCATAATATCAGCATCTCTTTTTATTTTTAGATTTGCTAAATTACTAACAGCTTTATTAAAAGTAATTAAATAAGAGCTGTAACTATTTTTAGCACTCTTGATTGATTGAGTTTGGTTGATAAGAGCAGTATATTGAGTAGACACTTCAGTCCTTGCAGTCTGAATATTGGTTTTAAGCGTGTTTAATTCACTTTGGCTCAAATCGCCAATTGGCACAGTATTATTTAAAACTTCAGAAAGAGTAAACAATAATTCTTTCATAGTCACAAGCGCTTCTTCAGTAACATCAGCTGTCCAATCAATTATATCGTGAGGTGAACTTGGAGACAAGGGATTGATCTGTAAATCAGCCTCATTTTTTGCACCCTTGGCCACCTGGTATTTACTATTAGCCAAATTTAATTTTGAACTATCTAGAGCTGACAACACATCTTCAAAGTCAACGTTAGACAAGGTATTATCAATACCCAAGATATTGTCGGCCTCAGTTAGGCTTTTGGATAAAGTCGTTTGAATTGAAAATAGCAAAGTAACCATGTCAAAGTAAGAGTCCTGCACTATTTCACTATCTTCTCCACCTTCAGCGAGTTTTAAATTATTTTTCGCTGTTTCTATAGATGATTCAACGTTGAAAATACTATCAACATAACCTGCTTTGGTTTGATCTAAAGTAGCTTTCGCCTGATCAACCTTGGCTTTTATGCTATTAAGATATTCTTCCGTATTACCAGCCTTGGCTTTTTCTACATCTGCTTTGGCTTTTTCTACACTAGCACTAGCTTGGCTGACCTGAGCATTTAATACATCTAACTCTAAATTGGCAATAATATCATCTTTTTTTACTTCGTCACCAATATTTTTTAAAACACTGGCAACTTTTCCTGTAACTTCAAAACGGAGGCTAATTTCATTGGCTGATTCAATATTACCTGTCGCATCCACTGTTTGTTCCAAAAACCCCTTTTTTACTTTTACCGTTTCATATTCAATGGGTGGCTCAGGCTTAAAAAATTTGGCATAAATACCACTGCCAACCAACAAAAAAACTACTATCAAAAAATATAGCATTTTTCTCTTATACCATTTTTTCTTTTTTGTTATGATTATTTCTTCGTTCATATTTTTTTAAATATCCTGAGGGAGCTCAAGCGACTGAAGGATCTGTCGAAGTATTATTTTTAATAATACCTCGATTATTAGTATCACCCGAGACTCTCATCTAGGCTTGTTTATGTAATTATTTTATTTTTTAATATTTTTAATTTGTAAAGTCATATCACTAATAAAATCTTCCATAACTTCTGTTGGCATAAAAACAATACCGGGACCTTTTTGCATTACAACAAAACTATCACCTTTTTTTAATTTTAATTTATCTCGTAATTTTTTTGGCATAACTATCTGACCCCTTTCCCCAATTGAAGTGGTGCCAAAGAAATCACCAGCATGTCCACTAAAACAATCTTTTTTAGTCATATTATAATTTTAAATAAGTATGATTTATCATACTTATCATACCACTTATAGTGAACATTTACAAATGTTGATAACTATTGGCCATTACCAACCCTTTAACAAAAAATTGTGAAATATCTTCCTTGGGTCGCCTTTGGTTGATAAACACTCATTTACCATCTCAGCTAGCGGGACCCTAACTTTATGTTTTCTAGCCAATTTAAGTAAACAAAGCGTAGCAGATACCCCTTCTACTGTTTGTCTCATCTTTTTTTGTGCCTGAGGACCCTTCATCCCCTTGCCCAAATATTCACCCAAAGTCCGATTACGACTTTCTGGACAAAGTGCTGTCCCAATCAAATCACCAAGTCCGGCCAATTCATAGGCAGTATGCTTTCTTCCTCCCATTGCTTGAATTAAATTAGCAATTTCTTCCAATGATTTGGTAAGAAGCGCAGCCTTGGTATTAAGACCATAACCCATTCCGTCACACATACCCACCACGATAGCGTAAACATTTTTAAATGACCCACCAATTTCTACACCAATTACATCATTAGTTGGAATAAGTTTTATATATTCATTATTCATTGCTTCCACTACTTTTTTTATCGCCTTTTTATTTTTTGACGCAATGTTCATGGCAGTAAATTGTTTTTTAACCATCTGTCCCGCTACTGCCGGACCGGAAATTGTTACTACATTTTTTCTTAGCTCCGGTCGTACGTGCTTTATTATGATATGTGGAATAAGACGTAATGACTGCGGTTCTACACCTTTTGATACGTCAACCAAAATAGTCTTGTGTTCTATACTACGAGAAGCAAAAGATATAGTATGCTCCATAGCACCAGATGGCACTACAAAAAATACTATTTCTGCCTCACTCAAAGCTTCTTTTAATTCAAATTTGGGAATAATATTTTTTGAAAGTTTTACTCTTGGTAAATATTTTTTATTCTCGCCATATTTCTCAATTTGTTTTAATGGTAAATGCTCCCCCTCCCAATTCCAAATCCGAACCTCATGACCATTATCGGCCAAAACTTGAGCAACAGCTGTGCCCATGTTACCCGCGCCGAGAACGGCGATTGTTTGTTTTTGTTTTATCATATACTTATATTATACCAGAAAACCCTAAAAAAGTCAGATTCTGGACACCCCCTTGACAAAATGGTAAAATTATGCTATAATATATTATTGCTCTTTAATAAAAACTGCCCAATTTTGGGCATAAATTGAAGGAGAGGGACAGATGAAGAAGTTTTTTCTGACCATCATCGTGGTCACCCTGTTGGTGGTTGCAGGCGCGACGCTCTGGATCCTCTATCCAGAGATGACAGAGGGTGAGAATGCGATTCCTAGAACGCTAGGGTTCGTTTCAATAGCTCTCGGTGGTCTCTTCACCACCGTAAGCATCATCTCCTGGTGGTCAAGCCGTCAAAAGCGTAACCTCCACAAGGAGGTGGATGCCTACACCTGGGATCCAAAAACCCAGGGATGGATGGGAGTCCATATCCCCTAGAGTGTCCCTCCAGGAGAGGACTTACCATCCAAACGCCACTTCATCCGAAGTGATCTAGGTGGGTTCACCTCTCCTTTCCGCTTTATGGGACGGCGTCGATTTACACCCGACGCCGTTCCACCCCCCCCTTTCTTTGTTACTAAAAATTTGTAATAGAGAATATTAAAAAATCCACCAATTCGGTGGATTTTTTGTTACTTAATATGCTTATTTTACCTACATACTTAATCTGCTTTTCAGATCCTCAACCTTATCAATCTTCTCCCATGTAAACAATTCGCCAACATCTGAACCAACCACTTCACGACCAAAATGTCCGTAAGAAGCAGTAGCTTTATAAATAGGACGCTTTAAATCAAGAGTTTTAATAATACCAGCTGGAGTGAGATCAAATACCTCTCTAACTGCTTTGGTTAATTTTTCACTATCAACTTTTCCAGCTCCAAAAGTATCTACTAAAACACTGGTTGGTTCGGGATAACCGATGGCATAGGACAATTGAACTTCGCACTCGTCTGCCAAATCAGCTGCTACAATATTTTTTGCAATATAACGTGCCATGTAGGCGCCAGATCTGTCTTGCTTGTTTGGTACTTTGCCAGAAAATGCTCCGCCACCATGTCTGCCTTTTCCACCATAAGTATCTACAATGATTTTCCTGCCAGTCACACCAGTGTCTCCCTGTGGACCACCAACGACGAATCTTCCAGTTTCATTGATATAAAATTTGGTATTCTCATCTAAATATTCCCCACAAACTGGCTTGATAACTTCGCGTAAAATATCTTCACGCAATTGTGATAATTCAATCTCTGGATTATGTTGAGCAGCAATTACAACCGCATCAGCCCTAACGGGTTTTCCATCAATATATTCAACTGTAACCTGTGATTTGCCATCAGGACGTAAATAACCTAAAGTTTTATTTTTTCTAACTTCTGCCAATTTGCGAGTCAGACCATGGGCCAACATAATTGGCAGTGGCATCAACTCTGGAGTTTCTTTGCAAGCAAATCCAAACATCATTCCCTGATCCCCTGCCCCTTGAGCTTGGTGAGGATGACCAGCATCTTCTTTTTCACCCTGGGCAATATCTTGACTTTGTTCATCAACTGCAACCATAACACCACAAGATTTATAATCAATACCATAATCAGCATCTGTATAGCCAATTTCTTGCAAAGTTTGTCTAACTATTTTTGGAATATCTACATAAGTTTTTGTAGATATTTCTCCACCAACTACGACTAGTCCAGTCGTAGTAAACACCTCACAACAGCATGCCCCATCAGGATCATCTGTTAAAACTGCATCCAAAACTCCATCAGAGATTTGATCACAAATTTTGTCCGGATGTCCTTCGGTAACTGATTCTGAGGTAAAATAATGTTTTTCCATATGGTTTGGTTAATCCCGAGCGAGGAAAGATTTTTTTCGCAAAAAATCTGGACGACGAGGGATCTTTCTTAAAAATTAAAATTTAGTAATTGTAGTCGCAGGACTACTGAGTTGTTTCTAGTAAATTAATATACTAAAAAACAACCTTAAAAATAACGGTTGTCTCAAGAAGATAGAAGAGCTTGCCCGACGGAGCAGAGCGAAGCTCGGGAACGTTGTTGGACAGTAATCGTGCCTACCGACCTCAAGCACGATAAAACCAACCAACAACGAGCACCATTTTCTTGAAAACTTATTACGTAATGTATTACGTATTTAATTACGTATTTAAATACGTAATTGTATTTTACTATTAATCCTTAAATCTGTCAATAAATATTCTATATATATTATCTCTATCTATCTCAATTTATCTCCACTTATAGATTTAACCCCTCACCAACCTCTCCGAAAGATCTCTCACTCACTTCGTGTAGTTTCGAGATAAACTTGGCCACTAAAACAACTTCACCACACTATACACCGCACCAACCGCCAAA
The DNA here is from genome assembly GCA_043825135.1 of Candidatus Magasanikiibacteriota bacterium. Lineage (GTDB taxonomy): Bacteria > Patescibacteriota > Patescibacteriia > Magasanikbacterales > UBA922 > JABIBU01. Next base: position 46,891 of record JBDRSF010000015.1, on the reverse strand, counting down.
GCCAAAAATAACAAAACTCCGAGCAAAGCAGTGTGATGCAATTTATATTTGCCAGGACTTAAATCCCCTTTTTGTTTAGCGCGCCAATAGATAAGCAATATCATTAACATCTCAAGACTTACAAAAACACCACCCACAATATCAATTGCGGCAATAAAATTTCTTATACCAGCAATAAATATTACCAATGGCAAGCCAATAACCAAACTATAGGATAACCAGTTTGGTAATTTGTAATCCCAACAAAGAGAGTCTTTTAGAGCCATGCCGTTGATAAGAAAGCTGGTACCCATAGCCAAAACTGCAAAAATATTACCAAATAAAAATATAGAACGACCAACTTTTTGCCCCAAACCAATTGTGGCTATTTCAGTAGTTTCTGGTCCAGTCACGGCCACCACAAAAACTGCAAATAACGCATAAACAATAATAGAAATTATTCCAGCTATCAAAATTGCCAATTTGAAATCAACATTTTTTTTGCCTAACAAAGAATGAGCTTCGGGAATTGAAGTGGTAGCATGAAAAGCAAATAAGATTACACCATAAGGAAACAAAAGATGTGCCCAATCATAGTGAGCAAAATGACTATAATTTACATGAGGGGCACTTACCAAAATTATCAAAATTATCACAAACAAAATTCCTATACTCAAAAGAAATTCTACCACCTTTATACTCTTCATACCCAGAAAAATAAAAAAAGCACCAACTGTCATAAATATAAGACTCCAATTAAAAGCTGTGCCACCGAAAAGGGCGGACAAAGCTTCACCCGAACCAATTGTATAAATAACTAACGTCCCCAACAACATTATATAAACAAAAATACTAAGTAGAATTTCACCCCATCTACCCAGATATTTACCAGCCAAACCTACAATCTGTAAATTGCCCTTAGTTCTGACCATGACTTCGCCAATCATAAGATTGAGTGCCATCATAAGACAACCCAAAATCACCACATAGGCTAAGCCAGGCCAAATTCCAATTTTGGCAACTGCATATGGAATACCCAAAACCCCAGCACCAATGGTGGCACTAATTATCAAAGCCACTGCTTGAAATAGTGTCATTTTACGACGAAATATACCCAAATGTCTTACCAGAGGCTCTTCATTATCTAATCTTTTATATTTATACCTTCCAAACATAATTTTATTTTTAGCTTTGTTGTATTATAGCACATTTGTTGTAAACAAATCCTTCGTAAATATCTTTAACAGCTAACCTGATTTCTAAGATTGTTTTTATAAAATTATCTCAATTTTTTAACAGATTTTTTATTTGGTAAACCTGCCTGCCGGCGAGGCAGGTAATTATTCCTAGTTATAACCGACTTACCTGTTTTTTCTTCAAGCGCAATTCTCGCATCTTTGGCAATCCGCCCGCCTTTTTTGGCTGGAATTTTATTTTCTTCCAAGCCTCGTACTCTGTCGGTTTCGGCAATTCTTCTGGTGGAAAGTTCAGCCAACGCGGTGAAGATCAATTCTTCCTCACTCATATGGTCACGCAAATTTTGCGTTTTCAATCCTTTAAGATTCTTATGTGCTTTAACCGACAGATCACTCCATTCTTGATGAATAATATTTGTCAAAATAGCAAATTCTTCTCCTTTTTTTACATCACTTTCTGACCAGTAGTCAGTGAGTTTGTTTCGTGTCTCTTGCCCCATCATCCTTTGCTGGATCCATTTCTCACTTCTTCCTTGTTTTTGCCAATATTCACGAGAACGATTGAGCGCTCTTTCCGGATCAGTCATTTCCTGCATTCGCTCATAGCCAACTTTCGCCAGCCACAATTTGATCGGTTCGGCTTTCTTGCTTGGTACCGATTGAATGAGGCGCAAAATAGTTTCTACATTGGCAACATCGGTTTCTCGCATTTTGCTATCTTGAGCCATCATTTTTAACCGGTCACATTTTGTGACCACTTCACTTCCCTCATTTTTTAAACGGTTTTTAAGTGTCGTCCAGTATGTTTTAGCACGGCTATAATCCAACTGTTCTGTCAAAGCCGCCACAATATCAATCACCGAAAAATACCAAGTTTCCGTTTTCTCATCAAAGTGTCGGCGAATTTTATGTGTTTCAAAAATAGCCAGTGATGTGTTATTTTTCATATTTTATAATCTAATGGATGCCACTATAAATCTTAGTAATTTTTAATTTTGACTTTGTTGTATTATAGCACAAAAAAAGAATCTATTGAAGATTCTTTTGGTGCGCGCCAAGGGATTCGAACCCCTGACCCCCTCGGTGTAAACGAGATGCTCTAACCAACTGAGCTAGGCGCGCTTTTTGATTTAAGTATTATACAAAAACACTAAAAAAATGTCAAGGGAAAAACCGACCAATGGGGTCAGTTTTAGTATTTTATCATGACAGATAGATGACTCTATTCAAACTTTAGTGTTGCTAACATTTCTTGTAGCTCTGCAGAATCATATCCAGAACTAGACACTTTAAACGATACAACTGTATTAATGTGTTTTGTATAATACCCTGTTACTGACAACATATCACTTACTGTGATTTTTACAAATTCATTATTATTAATTTTAATAACCTCATAAGGAATTCCTGTATCTTTTGACATTTCCTCCAGGCTTTCCCCTGTTAAGGTAAAATCATCAATAATATATTTTTCTAATGTTTTATTTGTTGCCTCTGCTTTAACCTCCAGATATGGTACATGGCAAAAATTACAATCATCAGGTGGATTCAAATGCCACTCATAACCTTCTTTGGTCCATAAGCCATTATCGTCAGCTAAATATTTTTCAGGATAATTAAATGAAAAGCCATTTCCCTCAAACACCTTTGGGGTCTCTTGTGTGGTAGATTCTAAATTCGGCACATTATCTTCAGTAACTTTAGTTACTTCTTTCTTTGTACAACCAACTCCAACAACCAACATAATTGCAATAACTCCTAGAATAGAATGTATTTTTTTCATAATCTTATATTAATAATTATAAATATGTTATACCAAAAAATTAAAATAATGTCAATAATGCTTAGTCGCATTCCCTACAGAATATTAAATTTGTAATATTTTTAATATCTTATTTATTATCACCTTATCTCGACTTATATCAATCTATCTCCACTTATCTCAATTTCTAAAGGGATCCCTCCATGCTTCGTAGTACTGCGCCTGGTGAACTATTCGCATGCATACTATTTTATTTACCCGGCGCAACGCAGTGGAGACGGGCTCGGGATGACATTGGCCTAACCCCCCATCTTCTCCTTCACAATCTCCCAATACCTCTCATCCTGCTTTTCTATCTTCATCCAATACCACCACTCTACTCCCCATAAATATGCTCGAGATACACCCATGCGTTCAACAAAATTAAAATGTTTTTGTAAACGTTCGGGGTTCATACTTTTCTCTTGAACCTCAACTTGGGTATAGACAGCACCCTCGCCTGTAAACCACGGTTCAGCTTGTAATTCTGATACTATAAATGGTTTGTCACCAGGAAACCAAAACTTGTATTTTAATTTATAAAATCCAACTGGAAGCCAATCATAATTCCAATAATAACCTTTTGGCGTCATAACTATACGATAAACCGTCGTGCCAAAAATATCACCAGCTTTTATTGCTTTACGCCACGAACTAAGCTCGCCACTATCTGTCACTAATACTTTATGTTTTGAATCCAAAGATTTAACTAGTTCAATCTCGTCTTTCACCACCCCTTCATCAAAATAGGCACACTCACCAAATTTAAAATTTATATATGGCTCATTTTCAACCTGCCAGATATCAAGAGCTGGATGGTCATGATAACGTTCGACTACATACCTAATATATTCTAGCAACTCTTGTCTGTATTCTTCTTGTATCAAATCATTACTCCACTTTGGCACATGACACTCTGGCCAACGCGGAGCTTTTTGTCCGATTGTCAAAACCACACCCACCTTTCTTTTTCCAGCCTCTAACATCATCCAATCAACATTGGTAAAATCAAACTTACCTCTAACTTTTTCAGTATCTAACCAAGTTGCTGAAATTCTAATAAATTTTGGCTTGAGATCATTAAGCATTGCCAAATAAGTTTCTTGCCAATCAAGACCTAAACTCTCGGCGTGAGCAATATTAAAACTAATACCATACTCCACTGGATATTTTTTTATACTAAGTAACCATAAAGCCGCGCAAACTACAACTAGTACGATTACAATATCGACGAGGATGAATAGGAGGAGGTGTTTTTTCATAAATTTTCACTTTGTCATCCCGAGCGAAGCCGACCGCGTGTCGCTAAAGCTTTAGCGGTGGCGCAGGGATCCCTTTTATGTAGACTAAATATTAAATTACAGCTAAAAAATTTGTCGAAGTACTGGAAAGGGATTCCTCCACTCCATTCCCTGGCTAACGCCAGTGTTCATTTCGGTCGGAATGACAGTGGGACAATCACAAAACAAGTAAAGCCGACCCAACCAAAACCAACAAAATCGCGATAAACTCCAGTCGTAGTTCCCGCTTAGTAAAATATTCTTTGAAGACTTTTGGTAATAATTTTGTTAAAATATAAATAAAAATAAACATCAATACAAACTGTAGGCCAGACAAAGCCTGGACTAGTGTCGGACTACCAATTGAAATGGCATATTGAATACAAATCACTGATAAAACTCCCAAAACCTTGTCTGTAACAACAATACCGACCGCATGTCTACCTGCATAAGTTTTTTTTGTATTCTTTTTTCTTTTAAATGTCTCTCTAACAACTGGAAAAAATAAAACAAATAAACCGACTAGACCAGTCGTCGCCCGAGTCCAAATAAAAGCTGTCTCAAATGAATATATTCCATACAAATATTTGGCACTGGCATGAGATATGGCAAACAAGAGAGCCGCCAAAATCGCCCAAACAAAACCAACATGAAAACCACTGTGCTTTCTAGATTTTTCAAATGATAACAAAAGTGAGGCAATAAATAAAATTATAATACCACCAATCTGTAGAGTATTTAAGTTTTCGGCCAAACAATAATAACCAATAATATACAAAAAAACAGTTATAATGGCCGCGACAAAAGGTCCAATATGACTAATCTCGCTATACTGCACCGCCTTATAAAAAGTCCAAAGTGCCAAACCAAATGCCACACCAGAAATAATTGCCCAATACCAATCTAAACCACTCAATAATCCCCAACCAAAAAACGGCAGAGCCAAAAGTGCTCCAAACATAAAAATCGTGGAATAAAAAGTATAAACCACTGGTTTGACGCGAGACTGACTAACTACGACCTTGTCGAGGATAAAGACAATGACGAGGAAAAGGTAACCGAGGAGAGCGACAGAAAACCAAAGCATAAAACATAATATTAGCTCCTCCCCTATCAGGGGAGGCAGACTGCGACGCAGGAGCAGACGGTGGGGTCTGCCGGAGCTGTAAAGTTTGTATTATTTATTTAATATCTAAAAAAATTTATAATCACCCACCTAGAAAGTACTAATTAAAATCTTTCTTCAAGCTTCTCCAGACCCCCTCCCCGACTTGCGTCGTGGGCTCCCCCTCATAGGGGGAGAGCTTTTCAAAAATAATTTACAATAGGTGCATATCCTCAATCTCGCTCCTCTTTCCCTTCAAAACAACTTCTGCAATATGATAAGCACCGTTTCGGGGTGCATCTAAAAAGCCTTCCATAGCTGCTTCAGCTAACCAGCCGGATTTTAACCAATCAAATAACCATTCATTGGTATAACGTGGATCTTCTTGATCAAAACCAGCGCCGATTGATAATAGCCACTCATGATTATAATCTTCCTGCGCACCAATTGGCGGAGCCATTATAATGGGCAAACCTAAACCAGTATAGAATGACAATTCACTTGGCTTAGTCCATAGTAAATCAGTAGTTAAAAGCAATTGATTAAAGGCTGTAAAATATTCCCATTTGTTATTGGCATACAAGATATTGATATGTCCATTTTGCTTTTTATCTAATTTTAATTTTTTAACATGTTTTTGATAATATAAGTAAACATCATTATGTGTACCAGCAACTAAATTTAATCTGATCTTACCCTTATCAATATGATCACGTAAACTTGTTAAAATTTCTACTCCTAACTCTCTTTGGGCACCTGCCCCACCCACAGCAAAAGTAATAGTTAGTGGATGCCCCACCACACAACCTTCATGACAATATTCTTTTCCCAAAACTTGTTCAATGGTTTTTCGATATTTTTTACGATATTTTCTATCTGGATCAAGATTGATAATTCTAGAAGCAATACTTTGTTTTAAAATTTTTAAAGATTTTCCCCCAATATTTTCTTTTGGTAATGGAAAACCAGTCACATAAATCTGCTTTGCTGGTATACCATATTCCTGCAACCGCTCCTTGACCCGACGATTAGGTGCCAAATAATTGATTCTGGTCTTTTCAGGATAAAGTGGTGCCCAAGCCCGAGAAATATCAGTATCAGTACAAATACAATAAATCTCATCTTTATAACCATGTTCTTCAGCAAAAAAAGCTGGGGTAAAAAAAGTAGCAATAAATGGCAAAGGATTTTTATTTAATTTTTCTATTAAATCTTTTCCCCAACCTTTTTTTATCCATTTATAAATCTGTTGTAATTGCAAAGTACTACCAGATAAATCACGTTTAGGATAAAATGGCTCAATTCTCTGAATATAATTCAAAATTCCAAAAATCCATTCACCCACAATTGGCAAATGCTTCATACGTGAAATCCGTTCATAAACCTTACGTCCACCTTCCCACTTTCTTATATCACTATGAGGGATACCAGCATATTTATTAGCATTAATAATATATCCTTCTCCGCCCATAAAATCTGGTGCTGTAGCGATGTCACGCAAAGGTTCAGCTGCTCGCTGATGACCATAACCCATATCTACGGCAACTATATAGGCTTTTTTATAAATTTTCTGTTTTTTTAATTTCACACACTATTGACTAATAAGTAGGAACTATTACATTATACCACATACTACTAATCAAAAAAACACCTCATAGACAAAATACAAAACCTACACTAAGATTGGAATAAAAAAATTCTGAATATCTTGATATCTCAACCTATGCCTCACTCGGGATAAACAGAAAAACCCCACTCACAACCTCCTTTCTCTTTTTCTAATTTTTAGAAAAAAAGAAGGGAACGTGAGCAGGGTTTTAGGTGGGATGAAAACCTGCTAGAAGACAGTATCGGGGAAGTTGGTGATGGGATCCTGAGTCTGAGAGTAGGCTTCGGGTGGGTAAAATTTGGCCTGATCAATGGCCGTAGTACCACGATGATCCAGACCGAGCGGTCGTCCACAAACAGGACAAACCCCACACCGCGCCTGCGTCAGACACGCAGGACAAACAGGAATAACTCTAAAGACATCATTTGTCTCCATAACAAGACCCTCCTTCAGTTTTTCAAACCTAAAATCAATTTTACTATACAATAAAAAATTTGTCAAAAACCAAAAACCCTCCGTTAGGAGGGGCTTTAGGTATTAGTTTTTAGGTTGATTAGGTTATAAATCAAAATGTAAACGCCGTCGCTGGCCACCAATTTAGATCTTTTATGTTTTGGAAGTGGCCGAGGGTCATGTTTTCCATAGTAATTAATCCCCCACCAAAAATTTCTATACCACGACTCATGCGATTGAAGGTTGTATTATCTAAATGCAAGTTACCACTTTTAAACCAAATTCCATCAACATTTTGCAAACCAGTAAAATCATCAGTCCAGGAAATAATACTATTACGCAAAATTACATCTGAATTTTCTGTATAAATCATATTATACGGCCTCCGAGCATCCATAAAAACTACACTGTCAAAATTTACTGTTGAATTTTCAATTGTTACCATGCCTCGTTTATTTAAAGCACGTAAGCCACTACCGCTATTACCCCGAGTAATATTAACATTAGACAAGCTAGAATCAGAATTATTAAACAACATTATATTCCAATAACTATCTTTAGGAATAAAATTAATTGGATTACCAACTTCGCCATTGGCTTGCAGACTGCCATCAACTTCTATATAGCCACTGAGTTTTACATCCACACCCGGCTCAATAGTTAAAGTCTTGTCAGTTGGTATTTTAATATTACTAAATAAATATTTGTTATTTTGGCTCAAAGTGGCGTCATTGCCAAGGGTCCAACTACCCAAATCAATATAATTACTTAGATTATTTTCCAAAATATTATTACTTAATTCAGGTTCACTATATTGAATTTTAATAACTGACTCTGGATTTGTGAAATTTTTAATTTGATTATTTTTTAAACTTCCAGAAACAATTTGACCGTTATTCTGTCCGTAATAATTTACTGAGGTATAACCAGAATCCAAAATACTGTTTTCAATTGTCGTGCTAGCATTATATCCCAAAGGTGCCTCAGTCCAAACTACGGTATTGTAATCTGGATTTTCACTATCTATAAAATTATAATTAAACTCAACATTGTCTAAATTGGCTGTACCACCGGTATTACGCAAAACTTGTGAAATCCACTTGGTGCCATAAACCCAATTATTACCTTTGGTAAAAGTCTGTCCGCCATACAAAAATTTAGTATTACTAGCTTGAACCACTCCATTTTCTTCTATTTCAATTCTTGACCAATCACCCGACTGCGGAGAATCACCGACAAGTTTACTTAAATTTAAGTCAATGTAATTTGTATCTAAAGCACTGGTAAATATTATCGGATCTTCAACTGTTCCTGATAAAATTAACTCGCCTTTAATATTTATATAGGAACTTGGATCAATCCCCATCAAAACCACGCCGGGTTCTATCTCAACCGTCAGTCCGGCCGGAATTTCTGTCTTGTAACCAATTAAATAAGGGCTGTTGACTTTTGTTAAAACTAATTTGCCATCAACAATTAAATCTGGGTAATAAACAAGCGGATTCCCTCTTAGAAGCCAGTAGCTGGTATTTTGATATCCGGGTGAACCATAGATTACATCACCACCATGAGGTCGTCCTCTGGGCGCAACTGACTCACTGGTTTGCCAGTTGGAAGCTAGACTACCCGGTTGATTGGAATCTAATCTTTCCATGGTGCGATAACCATCTGCAGTCATACCAGCAAACCAATTAGAAGAACAATCAACCTGATCAATTGTTGAACTGGCGCTATTCATCAAAATAATATTTTCACCACTATTACCAAAACCACCAGACAAAGTATAAATAGCATTGGCTTCAACTTCAAGTACAGTATCATCATCAGATCTTTCTAATAAATAATATCCCCCAGCTGGAATAATATGTCCAACATTGTCCCAACTCATTTCATCACCCGAAACTAATATTTTCCAACCAGTCAAATCAACATCTTCCTCTGAGTTATTATATAACTCTAGCCACTCATCATTAGCTGCGGACACTTGCGTGCCCATCCAGGCAATTTCATTTATCACGACCGATTTGGCCCAATCAGTCAAAGTTGAACCACTTTCAACCCAGTCAGACACAAAACCAAATTCATCATAGGCTTTAACACGAAAATTATATTCATGTAAATTCTCACCTATAAAATCATAAACTGTGCTGGTTGTACTAGTGACAATAACAATCCAATCACCATCATCAATTTTATATTCCAAATCATAGTCTGATACGCCCACACCAGCATCTTCGGCTGTCCAAGTGATTCTAATTGTTGGTGTAGTAAATTCAATTTGTTCAGTTTCCACACTCAAAATTTCTGGTGCCGTCGTATCTAAAATTATATTAACTGAACTGGTCACACTTCTCAAATCTTCTGCGTTTTCACCATAAATATTAAAAATATTTTCGCCTTCTGTTAAATTAATTTCTGCTTCCCAAGTTGAACTAGGTGTAAGCTCTGCCTCATCATCATTAATATATACTTGAATTACATCCTCGCTACTAGTAACTATAATTAAAGTTGAACTAACATTGATATAACTTACATCTTCATGACTAATTATGTTTATAGTTGGTAAAGTTGAAGTAATATTTTCTTCTCCTAAATCTCCACCTCCTACATCTTCGCCATCACCTAAATCATCATCACCATCTTCCTCACCCGGTGGCGTACTTGTTGTTGCACTATCATCATCACCAGAAGGTGTATTGGTTGAAGTTGTTGTGGTTGTTGAAGATGTTGGAGGTGTTGGAGGTACTGGAGGCGTAGGACTACTTCCGCCGGGATTATAAGTTGGCTGTGTAGACTCAATATCTGTTTCTGTATCCTCAGTATCTTCCACAGCAGGTTCGGTGTTTTTTGTGTCAGAAAAACTAGGTGGTATCGGCACATTTACTGGTACTACCGGAGTATCTTCGACCACTATTGGTTCCTCGTAAACAATCACTGGTCGAGCCGACACACCTTCATCAAATATAGATTCTGGCCCAATACTCTCGAGTTCTTCCTCACTAGTCAATTCGGTGTTTTTGTGTTTTTGTGTTTTTGTGTTTTCTGTGTCACCCCCCATCACACTCTTTATCACCTGCTCATCTGCTTTGACCACGTCTCTATCGCCGAAAATTCTATCTTTGGCCTCACCTACTTTCTGTATTCCCCAACCCAACATTTCTGCCATTTTACCCGCAAAACTAATTTTATTATCATCCAAATCAAAATCATGCTCTTTTTCCACTTCCTCAAAAAATAATTTAATCACCCCCGCGCTATAGCCGACAGCTTGGGGAAGGAGGTGTTTGGTGTAGTCGGTGAGGATGTAAGGAGTCTTAATGTTACAATTCTCAACATTATCATCATTCAAAAGATCTTGCCAATTAACAACACTCTTATCCCAGCATAATAAATTATTAATTGTATTATTAATTAAATATTTCTGCGTTGCATTTTGGGCATCCTTTAAAAACTCAACTCCCGTATTAAATGGTTCTTTATATTTAAAGACCATAATCGTATCGTCACTATAAAAATTATTATTAGAATAATTAGCCAGCTTGTCAAAATAATTATCCAAATTAGGATAATAAATCAAATCCATATTTACATTCTGCAAACCAGTATAGAGCAAATCCCAATTATATTTTACAAATTGCTCATAGGAATCACCAGTTGGATGAGCATCATCGCGGGTATGAGCCGGCACGCTCATGTCGGCAATTAAGTGTAAAATATGACCCAAAGTACAAAAAGCTTGTTCTTCGTTGCCATCTTGATATTCCTTAATGGCTCTAAACCAAGTCTGATCACCCAAAGAATAATCACGTTGCAACTCACTGGCTCGTGACCATTCTTTTGCTGACAGATAATTAGATTTTAACCCTACATTATAAATTGGGTCATAAAAATGATTCATCCAGCGTATTGGCATATCTTCATCAACCGCCCCAGTGCGCAAACAATCAATTTGTTCAGCTGTTAATTCGTGTCCAGTACTTTCAAAATAAACCTTACTTGCCAAATCAGTAATATTTGGATGAGCAATATTTGTGTCATAACAAAAAACATTATCTTGCCAAAAAATAACGCTAAAAAATACCAAAACAATTATAATCCCCAAACTTACTCCCAAAATATTTCTACTCCTTTTGTTCATAGAATTTTTTTAAAAAAAACTTTGTTTGGTTCCCCCTTTTCAAGGGGGAATGCACACGAAGTGGCTAGGGGGTTTTTGCATTAACCCTTACTCAACTCTTCACAAATATTCTGCAAATCAAGATAGACTTCCCTAATATGTTTAAAAATCTGTTCACCTGTATATCTCTTAACCACCAGACCTAAACTACGCAAATAATTTTCTCTCTCCATATCGTATATATATTGATCATGATCTATATGCGTATAACCATCCACTTCTATAATCAGCTTTAATTTCGGACAATAAAAATCTACTATATATCTACCTATACCGTGTTGACGACGGAATCTATATCCCATTTGTTTTCCTTTTAAATATTTCCACAACACCGCTTCACTTTTAGTACAATCTTCTCTCAATATCTTTCTTAGATCTTTGTGCTTAGACTGATTAAATATTTTTTCCATAGAAAAACCCCTCCCCCTGATGCGAATCAGGTGTTCCTCCCCTTCGTAAGGGGAGGTCAAATTACAAACTCTCAATCAACCAAACCCCAGCTGAATTTTTTATAAATTCTATACCCGTACCTAATGACTCTCCATTCCTCTCAACCGAATAAGTATATGTTGCCTTATTGCCTAAATCCAAATCTTTTGTAATTTCTGTATCTAAATCTTTAATCATGATCTGCAATTCACCCTGATCTTCCACTTTTTTTAAACCCTCTTTCATCTTTTCCCAATCCCCTTTCATAAAACAACACTCCACAGCCTCGTCAATATTGCCAGCTTTTAGATTATTCAAAAAAATCGCGTGAGTTTGTTCTGGCGTCTGTGTTGTTTCTACGTTTTCATTTACATACTGCGGAAACATGGTATTTAATTCTTCCTGCGAATATTTACTAAATGGAAACTTGGGACTGGCCAGACCTTCGCTGACTAATTCCAGCCGATCGTAAACAAACGAGTAGGTGAAAATTATAAATAAAAAAACTGCTAATACAACTATTGCAGTAATACCTCAACCTTTTTTTGTCATATATTTTAATTAAAAAAATTATAAAAATATTATAACACAAAATTTTTAATAATTAAATTTTAGTGTGGATAACTTTGTTTTAATTTTAAACAGATAAAAATGCTTTAAAAAGGGATATCGTCAATACTAAATTCTTCATAATTACCAACTGGATATATTTCATCATCTATTTCCACTGCATCATCTGATCCACAATGAGGACAGCAACAATCTTCTTCGTCACAGTCACAACAATCATCATCGCAATCACAGTAATTTGAACCACAACAACTCATATCATCAGTCCAGCAAGCACCTTCTCCAAAATCAGTATGCATATGTTCAAAAACATCATCAGGAATGTTTTGGTAACGCTTGGTTGTTATCATAGCCCTAGCTTCTTTTAGCCAAGCAATTTGATATTCAATATCTTCTTTTACTTTTTGTAATCGTCTTTCCAACCCCATAACATCCCCTATATAACGATGTTGCCAAGCTGTTTTCATCTTTTCATTTTGTTTTTTCAGTAAACGCTTGAAGACTGCTTCTTCTATTTTTTGTTTACCAATTTTACATTCTAATCGCTCAGACTCATTTATTAATTTCCACAAATATTCATCTTCTTTTTTTATCAGGCGTGCTAATTCAAATTCTCTTTCTTCCTTTTCATTTTGTGGACCATAGTAAAAATACTGCGCCTCACCATAAGCCAAGGTAGCATAAAAACGCAGATCTTTATTTTCTTCTTTAGCAATAAAATTTTCCAATTTTTTTAAAGATTCTTCATTGCCAGTATGAGCCCACTGCTGTAATTGAGTATGAATGGCCTCTGACCCATTCAATAAACTGACTTTTGACCCAACATCCTTTTTTTTGACAGATAATACTTTACTCGTAGTTTTTTTCTTAGTCATAATATTTATAATTAAAATTAATTTCGTCTATTATAACATAAATTATTCTTCAATCAAATTCCACAACGGATCACCCCATTCAAAGCAAGTTTCTTTGCCTACCAACAATGTAATTGACTCGGCACAAACCGGATCAATCTCAATATATTCTTTTATTACACCAACCACTTCCATCATAAAACCACCAACTGTACCATCTGAGTCATCCACCGCATTACACAATTTTTTATCTAAGCGTAAAAGTAAATTTATCAATAATTTAGCTGTCTGCAAGCTCACTGGTAATTCAGATATTATAGCTGATAACCGAGCACACCCTTCTGACAGCGAATCTTGATAGGCAAACCAAAGACGCGAAGGGCCGTTATACGACTTAATATATCGCATAGCTCCTGAAATATCAGCTTTTACTGTTTTAAGTCTTTCTTTACTTAATTCTCCTATTTTACCGCTACAAGAAACTTCTGTTTCATTTTTTTTATCTTCTTCTTTAAGTGGTTTTCCGTCCATAACTGCATAAATCGCCACTGCCACCATATGTTTACACAATTTATTATTTTGACCTAAATAACAATCACAATTACCTAAATCAAAAGAACGAGCATGTACATATACTTCATAAGCTTGCGTGCCTTGGACAATAGCAGAATAACCAACATAATCATCATCGCTAAACTCTTTGATTTTCTTTTTTTCATACAAATCAACCGCTCGCTCATAAGTACCAGGATCAATGGAGAATTTTATTTTTTTAAGATCAAAAATCGGCTTAGACATAAAAATTGTTAATAATTATATTATACCACTTTCTCAATACTCCGTCTTCCCGCTTTCAATAAAGACTGTCTTTTTTTAGATTCCAACCGTTTTATTTTAGAAGCCTTGGTTGGTCGAGTCGGCCGGCGTTTTTTTGGAATATGTAAGGCGCGCTTTACCAGTGCTTGCAATCGTGAAACCGCCGATATACGATTCTGAGGTTGTGATCGTTCTTCTTCTGCTAATATAACCACCTCATCATTATTATTTATTCTATTGGCCAATTTTAATCGCACCCGAGCTTTTTCTTCGGTAGTCAAAACCTGTGACTTCCCAACTGACCAGTGTACAATCGCTTTGGTTGAAGTCTTATTAACATTTTGCCCACCCGCACCAGATGACCGCGCAAAAGTTATTTTTATTTCACTTTTTGGAATCTGAATAGACATAAAACAATTTCTCCACAGCATCATGCCATAATTTTAATTATAAATTTTATCACCCATCTCACGCGGAGACAAACCATTTAAATAATCATGGGGAAAATGATTCCACATCTCAACAATGATATTTAACACTTTCTGTGCTTCTTCCATATTGTCTATATTGTCTAATAATTTTTTCCCAATGGGGGTAATTGGATTATTATCTTTATTGATTTGTTCTGTTTTTACGATTCTTTTAAGTTCATCAAAACTCAAAACATCTTCTAATTCATAATAAATTATAGCAGCCCGCATTTTTTGCTCAATCTCCCGTCGTTTAATAGCTAAATCTTTTTTGTTAATTTTTACACGTCTTTTGTCCTGTTCATTGGATATATTTTTTAAAAATTCCTCATATAATTTTTCATAATACTCGCTTCTAAATAATTTTTGAGTTATCAATATTTGCAAACTCTTGTAAACCGATGCTGGCATACTGCTAACATATTTAAATTTCCTAAACCTTGGCTCATCATATTTTGCTAATAAATTTTCAACAATACAAACAAAATTACAAAAATAATTCATATTTTTGTTGTGTTTGTCATATACCACTTTTTTGTCGTACGAGTCAAGTCCTTCTGCTATGTCCATTAACAAATAATCCACAGCACTGATAACAGCCTGACGAATTTTACCAGATGGGTGTTGAATATAATGCAAGAAAAAATCCGCCCACTTCCCAAAATATTCTTCACCTATGGCATAAAGTGGACACTTAAGAGTGTTGATAAAGTAGCATTGATGATCAATGTCTTTTATACTTTCAAAATTCTTTAGTTCTTCTAGAAAAATTTTAAAAGCCTCCCGACCCTTCTCACGCTCAGGTATATATACATTATGCCAAAATTTTTCCACTTCTTTTTGGGCGCTTTTAACTTCTGTGGGGGATCCATTTTTAATTGTCTCCAATAACTTTTTTAAAGTATTTTGCATATTTTTTATATATAGATACATGTATAAATATATGTATAGATATTGTTCTAACTAAGATTATCTAAATCATTTAAATAGTCCCTAATCCGTAATTCATCCTCCCTTAATTTATCACCCTTAAAATATAATTCAATAAATTCTATTCTTTTTTCACTCTCTTTGTAAGCATAAATAACACGCAAAGACCTTGCTCTTAATGACTCACAAGCCAAACGAGCTTTAATTATACAAACAGATGGCCGGTGATGCAAAACTGCAAATGAAGCACCAATACCATTAGGATATTGTTCAAGAAAAATCTCCAATCGACGCAAATCTTTAGGAAGACTATTGTATTTTTTTGTCAGACGCTTTAAATCTTTTTTAAATTGTGGAGAATAATCAAAGCGATTCATATTCCCTCACTGATGTTTCTTCCGGACGGTAAAAAACAAATTCATAATCTATCTGCCCACCATCATCAGTTACTGCCCACGGAGTATCTATATGTGACAAATCTGATATTTGCTTAGCGCTCAAATTAGCCAGCCTCCCTAATTCCCAATCTATATGTTCCAACTCACGACCAGAAATAAGGGATAAATCATTTTCCATTACTGGTAAAAACTTTTTTTGCTCATAAGTAAAATACTTGCTTTTTATCTCTTCCAATTCACCAACCTGTTTCATTTGCTCTACAACTTTAATAAATTCTTTTGGTGTGGGGCCATGATGATTTTTGATATAAGTCAACCCCATCAACTGTTCTTCATATTTTTCATAATAATCAAAATCAATAAAATACAAAAGTTTATATAATACAGTCATGCCAACATTGGGTTTATTACCAACACGTTCTAAAATATACAACAAAACCTGCTTAAACTTATCCAAATTTTTCTGTGGAATACTAATTCGTATGTTAGTATCAACTGACTCTGTATCTTTTACCAAATCAAAAATATCTCTCACTTTATCTCTTTCAGCAAGAGAGAGGACTCTTTCTCCTTTTTCTACCTTCATCAAAGTAGGGCGAGACATCCCCAGTCGGCGCGCCAAATCTTCCTGCGACATATTAAATTGTTTACGCAAAACACGTAAGTCAAGCTGTTTTTTAGACATAATATTTATGTTAATTTAGCTACTTATAGTATATACTAGCGTAAAAAACTTGTCAAGTTTATTGACAAAAATATGTTAATAACTTGTTACTATTGACAAGTATAAAAACAAGCCCGAAGAGGGGCTTGTTTTCTGTTTTCATAATTTATTCCTTCCAATCACTAATTTTAATCGTCTGATTCTTCTCATCAATCACCAATTCCAATTTTTGTCTTTCTTTCCACTTGAGCTCTTGGACTAATTCAACTGGTAAAGTGATAACATAACTTGGTCCAGATTTAAATATTTTTCTTATTTGTCTATTTATTATTTTTCGCATATGTTTATATATAGATACATGTATAAATATATGTATAGATATTGATTATCTAAAAAGAAGACTTCTGCATCTCATCCCAAATTTCTTCGGGATCATCAAAAAACACCTCATCTGGATTAAATTCATCAGGATCCCAAGAATCTTCGCCAATCCATTCGACCATTTCTTTATATTCTGAATGCTGAGGATTATTCATAATCTTTACAAAATCATAATACCCCCAAATAGCGCCCACATCTTCTGGTGGGCAAGCCCGCTTGCCAGCCACACACCTAGGATATTCTACACCCTTTTCTGCTGGCAAAATCTTTTCCAACACCACATAATGTTGCCAACTATCTCCAAAATCATAATCATACTTAATCCGTGGCTTTTCTAAGGTTAAAACATCTTTAATCAACGTTTCTCTTTCCTCCTTGACTTCATCAGACAAATCCCATGGTTCGTCTGCCAAATCTGTATGAATACGCAATTCTTCTCTCAGTGTTTTGAGATTTCTTCTAACAAAAGCATGCAAATGACAATCATACCAGCCCATGGCTTCATTTATGGCTACATGCAAATCCCAGAATGTATAGTTCTCCGATACCTGAATCCGTCGCCAAATTGGTGGCTTACTATCTTGAAGGGTGATTTTGAATTGATATATGTTCGACATAATATGATGTATTGAAAATAGTATGATTATTTTACAATTCAAAATACTTCCATCCTTCTTGCTTTGCAGAGACAGAACTTGTTTTATATTTTGCCTTTTTTTCTCTAGCTTCTGTTGATAATTTAAATGGTATATATTTTTCATCACTGTTGATTCTAAAATGTTCACCCTCTTTAATCACCAACCCACCAAAAATAATTTCTTTTTTCTTTCTTTTGTTTTCTTCTTTAATATATTTCTGCAACGCTTCTGCTTTTAATTTGTTTTCATCTTCTCTCTGCCCACTCGCTTTTGTATCAAATACGCCGAGCTTACCATTCTTAAACATTACCAAAAAATCCGGCTGAAAAGTTGATCCTCCATTATATTTAATGCCAAAATTCAAAGCCATGTGTTCGTTGCCATTCTGCCACCACCATAAAATCTTTTCTTTATGCTCTTCAAGAAAATCAATAAATTCTTTTTCAATCTCGCTATCAAAATTAAGATAGGCTCTATTTTCAACAGGTCTCTTGTATAACGACAAAATATACTTAAAAGGCTTGTGGGTCTCCGGATTAAAATTCCTACTTTCCACAACTTCCCAACCTTCATCCCATTGTTCTATTTCTTTAATTTTCTTTTCTATTTCTTTATCCTTTACTGGCTTATATCTAATAACTGAATCTTCAAGCAATATATCAAACACACCAATATTATTTAATATAATATTTTGAATATAAATTATTCCATAATCAGCCCTAGTTATGCCCAAATATTTTTTAAACCAACTAAATACTGCTCCCATAAAAATAGAAATTGATCTTTTGTAGGCAAAACCATTAAGATTTCTTTTAAATAAATTTTCAAAAAGCGCGTCCTTGTCGTCTTCGGATAAATATGCCTGAAAATTATCACTCGCGATCATATCTTCCATATCCAACCCATCAAATAATTTAGCATCAATTTTATTATTTAGGATTATTTCTTCCTTTTTTTCTAAACCATCAAGGTTGATTATTTTGCCTAGTTTTTTCTTATTTTTTTCGGCAAAATTAAAATCAAATTTATTTTTTTCTATTTCAAATTTATCGCAAAAAACATCTTCTAATGTTTCGGGAAAATTAAGCGTCAAATCTCCAAAATCAACCCTATTACGATAATAAGACCGCAATTTTAAATTCTTATATATATCCCAACGTTTCATTGGAATTGATTTTATAGCATTTTTAATTGTCAGATCTCCCCCTTTAAAACCAAGATTATCAGGATTGATATTTGTATAAATAAATGCTTTATTCAAATTATCATTTTCATAATGTTTAGCTTCAGCCATTCTTAAAATTCTCCCAACTGTTTGCAATTCAAAAGTTTCGCTATGAGATTCCCTAAATTTCACCAAAATTTGTGCTCGAGGACAATCCCAGCCAGTATCAATGGCTTGTTTAAAGATTAAAAATTCCACCTCACTAACATTATTTTCCAAAACTTCTAAATTTACTTTTTCTTCGCTCAACCATACTGCCAACTTTCCATTATCCAACGCTATGTCCTTTTCAGCTAAAAATTTCTCAATTCTTTTTCTTTTTTCATTCCCCTGTTCTCCTGTCGGAATTTGAATTAAAACCAATGGATTAACGTCTGCATTTTCTTTCTTATACATTTTTGCGAGTTCTAATCTTTTTTGATAACTAGCCTCCAAAACTAAATCCTGCGAAGTTATATCATCATCGGCAATCTCATCTATATTTTCATTTACAATAATTTCTTTTTTTATCATTCCTTGATCAATCACTTCGCTTGCGGGCACTTCAACTAACCGACTATCATGTTTGCCCTCAATCAAAACAGGTGTCGCACTCATTTCTATCGTTAAATCAGCGTCAATAATTTCACGAATCTCAATCGCTCTTTCACTTGTCGCTCCGGAATGACTTTCGTCAATAATCATTATTATTTTTGAACCGCTTTTTTTAGTGTTAGCTATCAATTCCCTAAAATTAACCGTCTCCTTGTCTTTCATTAAAATATTTTTCCATTCTCCTGTTTGATTATCTTTGGCTCTTAATTTTTCCCAATTAATCACAACTACATTGTTATCTTCAATCGTTCTTCGCGAACCGAAATATTTTTCCTCCAACAAACATACGCTTGGAAAAGGACCAAAAATTTTCTTTATTGCCCGATAACTTTGTTTATGTAATTCTCCCTTACCAATACTAATCCAAAGGAAACACATCTCCGACTCTCTTTTGTCTTCAAAATCTTTTATAAGTTGGTAGATATATTCCGCCATTGTAAAAGTTTTTCCACTTCCCGTCGGAGCCTTGAAAATTATAACCTTTTCATCGCAACTAAGTGTCTCGCTAAGCTTAAGAATATCCTTGGTTTTAACAATGATTTTCTCAATCGCATCTTCTTGATATTTTTTTAGTTCGTTGATAGCCATATATTTATATTATACCCCAAATTTATTTAAAAGTATTTGAATATGCCTATAAAAATTTTCAACTTGTTTTATATTATAATCTCCATATTCCCCATGCGAAGCATTGTTTCCAATTGCCAAATAAGTTTTGTTTTCTTCCCAATCCACTTTGGAAAAAATATTTTCACTTTTCAACTTATCGTTCAAAATTGACGCTTTTTCTTGTTTAGAATTTTCTTTTAAAAATTCAACATTATTTTTTTGTGAAATTTTGACTATTACTTTTTCCAAAACTATTCTTAATAGTCTAGCGCTTTCGTCTTTATCTTTTTGCTCAAAGACTTTATCCTTAGCTCTCGCAAATTCCAAAAGAATCAAATCGCTCCTCATTGGTATGTTTTTCTTGACCCACTCTTCATAAACCTTCAAAATCTTATGCGGAATAGCTTCAAATCTAGCATTTTCAACGCTAGAAGTAATTTTCTTATCAATTTCGTCCTTCAAAGAGAAAATATAGACTGCTTTTTCTTCTTTTATTTTTTTTAACTCAGACAAAAATTCTTCAAAGCTTTTTTCAAGAAAATTATAATAAATACAAAGAAATTTATCCTTTTTGTTTGAAGAAAAGATCTTATAATCCTCCCTCTCTTTTTCAAAATTAAAAATGTTTTCCTTCACGCACAACATTTCCGTACATTTAGATGTAATATCTATTTTTGTATTTACCGCTGATGTTTTTTTCACCAAAGCCGTCCTAAAGTACTGCAAATTTCCACCTAAACCTTCCACCTTCTCTCCATTGCCATTTTTCTTGTAGCCTTTGATAACTTTTTCTAAACGGGGATAAGTAACTTTCTGACAAATTCCATACTTTTCAATCTCTTTTTCACTTAAACCTTTTTCTTTCAACTCCTTTTCAAGACCATTCACCTCATTGTTGGTGCATAAAATAAATTTTCTACTCCCACCATCTTCTTTGTTCAAGTCCAAAACTGCATGACCAGTTGTGCCAGAACCAGCCATGAAATCAAGAATTAAGGAATGCTGCTCAGATGAAACTCTCAATAGTTGCTTAATTAAACTTGTTGGTTTTGGATAATCAAATTGTACTTCTCCGAAAATGTTTTTTAATTCTTTTTTTGCCCCATCATTTGAATATTCATTTTCAATCAGATCAATAGTGGTCATTGGTTTTGAGCGTTGCACTATTTCTACAAAATATTCACCATTTTCTTTTTTTGAAATTGTGGCATTTTGATATGTCTTTGTATAAATTCTGCTAGGTTTATTTTTGTATTTTTTAACAACAATAAAATCATTTTTTAGACCGAAATCAAATAATTTTCTTGACCATCTCCAACAAAAATCACGCATTGGATTATTTTGAATCCTTTCATTCATTTTCTTTTCGGAAACTCCTCCCGGTAAAATTTCTTCGCCTTCAATGATTATTTTGTAATCTAATGATTTTGAATATTGAATAGAATCATAGTCAAGAGTCTGGTTTAATTTATAAAATCCTCTTTCTTCAAAAAATTCATCCTTGTACTTAAATCCAGCATCATTATGTTCTATACTACTTAATTTTGCACTACCACCTTTAAAATAAATCAGAACATAATCATTGTTTTTTGAAACACTTTCCGTAGATTTTCCACTTTTTTTTATCAATCTCGGCAAAAGACCAACAAAATTATCCTGTCCAAAGACCTTATCACACAACATTTTCAACTGTGCTTGTTCATTATCATCAATAGAAATAAAAATCACACCAGTATCTTTCAACAGGTCGTGGGCGAGAACGAGACGTTTTGCCATGAAATTGAGCCATTTGCTGTGACGAAAACCGTCAGTTTTATCCACAAATCGGTCGTTGTATTTAAAATCCTGATTCCCCGTATTATATGGCGGATCAATATAAATAACATCAATTTTTTCTTTATGAGTATAATTTAAAACAGTTAAAGCGTGATAATTGTCGCCTTCTATTAAAATATTATCTTCGTCGTCGTTTGTGCGAATTTCTTTGCCCTTAACCCGTTTTAACACAGGTAAATTCTCAGCACAATCCAAAACCACCTGCTCCGGCTCACGTTCTGCATCCCAAACCAATCCATATTTCTTGGACGCTAATTCACTATCCTGCTTTTCAGCCAACATAATCAATTCCTCTTTTGAAAATTTTTCGTATTTGGACATAAATTATTTATTTGAATCTTCCCTCAAATTTCTTTTTGTTTCTTCAAAATTTCTTCGCTGCGAATCTTTAATTTGATTATTTTGTCCATTCTTTAATTCTTTATTTTCATTCTCTAATTCCTGATTTTTTGTCTTCAAATCGTCTATAATTTTCTGCTTATCTCTTAGTTTTTCCTCTTTTTCAAAAAGCTTTTCTTGGCAATCCAAAATTCGCTGATTATTCTCTATATTTTCAGCTTTCAATAATATCTTCCAAATAAATTTTAATTTATCAATAATTTTCATTTTATATTTATCTTTATAAACCCCCTGCCTATGACCAAATTCAACCACCAAAACAATCAATTCTGTTTTTTTGATAATATTAAACATCTCTATACTTTCCTCATCCAATAAGTTTTTGAATATCTTCTTGGCTAAATTCTTTTGCCATATCCACAGAAAGGACATACTCCTTTGGTAAAATTTTACCAGTTTTGGCATCAATAATTTTGCCTGAGTTATGGGCTTTTTGTCCATCGCCAAATTTGGCGAAGGCTATAAAATAGTCTAAATCTTCAACAAAATCATACTTTTCAATGCGGTCTTTTATCCAGTTTGAAAAGTCTCTGCCCACACCCAACCACTGATGCAATTCCCTAGCATTAAC
Organism: Candidatus Magasanikiibacteriota bacterium; assembly: GCA_043825135.1. Taxonomy (GTDB): domain Bacteria; phylum Patescibacteriota; class Patescibacteriia; order Magasanikbacterales; family UBA922; genus JABIBU01. Next base: position 23,907 of record JBDRSF010000015.1, on the reverse strand, counting down.
AAACCTCTTCTTCTCACCATTAAAATCTTTTTGAATTACTTTTATATTTATAAGATCATTCATATTATTTTCTCTATATTAATAATAACAATCTCTGCATCATTTTCTATCATATTTTTATCTTTAAATCAACTTCTCCGCAGCAAGCTGACGGAGTATGAATAAGAAGTTTCGAAGCAAGCTTCGGGGAATTAAACCCTTTCATCCGCCTTGGGCGGATTAAAACCTACCCCCAATAACACTTCGGACATTCCCAATACTCAATCTGCTCTCCTTTTACAGGAATCTTGAAAAAATAGTGTCCTCCGCGGTAAGTTCTGTCACTATAAACAATAACATTAACCTCTTTGCCACAACAGGCACAGGTTTTCTTTAATCTCTTGTTTATAACCCTTATTTTACTCATAATTCAACATTAAAGCAAGTTATTTGATTCCTTCAAACTTAGCCATCCCTCCCCCGCCACAATCACATGATCCAGTAATTCAATCCCCAAAATCTCTCCGGCTTTTTTGAGACGGTGAGTAATTTGTAAATCTTCATCCGAAGGCTCAGTATCGCCTGAAGGATGATTGTGTGCCACAATAATTTGAGCGGAGTTATAGCGGATAGCTTCTTCAAAAACTTCACGAGGATGTACCAGACTAGTATTAAGCGTACCAATAGACACAACTTGCCGTTTTATTTTTTGATTGCGAATATCTAGAAAAAAAACAACGAAATGTTCCTTTTTATTATCCCGTAAATCAGCCATTTGCCCCCACACATCTTCCGGCGACATAATCAAAACCGCTTTTTTATTTTGTAAAAATCGTCGTCCCAATTCAAAACAAGCTATAATTTCACAAGACTTGGCCGGACCTAGGCCGGAATAATAATTTAGTTCTTCAAAATTAGCATTTTGCAAACCCTTTTCGGAAAATTTCTTGATAATTTTTTCTGCCATTATTAAAACATTCTCTCCCTTTTTTCCGGAACGCAAAAGAATGGCTAAGAGTTCAGTTGTGCTTAATTTTTCTGGGCCATAATGAATCAATTTCTCTCGCGGACGCTCGAAACTCGGCAAATCATGAATTGTTTTTTTATTGACAAACATGACTATATTTTAGCATATTAAAAACTTTTTAAATACATATATAAATATTACTTTGCCCCAAACAAAGACTAAAAACAATCACAAGATTTATTTTTTAGAATAATTTTTTGTTCGGCAACAGTATTAACAAAAACGTCTTGTTTGGTTTTGCCTTTGGCTAATTTCTTATCAAGTGGAGTGTGATGATTGTAACCACGCCTGGTAAACTCCTTGGTAAGCGCCTCGTGCCTGTCAAAAAGCGCTCGCGTCTTGCCGACCCAGCGCAAAGTCTCAGGATGACGTGAATAACCACCCTTGGCTTTATGTTTAGTCAAAATATTCCACAGCCCATGCAATTCACGATGTTCAGCTAGCAAATGCTTCCTACATAAATATTTTGGATGAATGTCCCAGATACGCATAAATATAAAATAAGAAAAATCTAAGCATGAAAATCCACCACTTCCTGATCCAAAATAATATCAGATAATCGCACTGGCTTTTTCATATAAATTTCCTTCAGCGTAGTACACCGACTAAGCGCCACATAGGTTTGACCATGAGCAAAAGCACCGCGACCAAGATCAATAATCACTCGCTCAAAGGTTTTGCCCTGGCTTTTGTGGATTGTCACTGCCCAAGCTAACTTGATTGGGTATTGCATAAACGAACCTTTGGAAAACCGTTCCACAGTCTCCTGTTCACGATCATATTCATATTCAAAATCATCCCAAGTCGCTTTTTCAATTGCATGATTCTCTCGGCCAATATTTATAATAATTTTATCTTTTTTTAATCCGACCACTGTCCCCAAGGTACCATTGGCCCAACGCCTAGGTACTTGATTATCATTTTTTATCATCATTACTTGCGCGCCAATTTTTAATTTTAATTTTAATTCAGCTGGGGATTTTTTTATATCAAAATCTCCGCTTGCATTATATTTAAATATAAACTCTCTCTCCCTTATCTTTTTCAACTCAGATTCATTTATGGAATCCACAATATTATTTGTCGTTGCCAACACAATTGCTGGCCCTGATTTTTCATCATAAATTTTTACCCGCTGATTTAATGCCATCAAATCAGTTTGAGTAACCCGACACTCTCTAATATTATTTAAAACATTTACAAAAATCTCATCATTCTTTTGACGAAAGATTTTATTCAAATCAATTTTTCTAAGTTTTACTTCTTTAAAAACTGGCGCATTAAAAAAATACAAACCACCATAATTTTCTTGCAAATAATCCCTTTCCTCAATACTAGTCACAACTGGTGGCAACTGATAAAGATCACCAAACATAATCACCTGCACTCCGCCAAATGGTAGATTTTTATTACCAGTATTTTTTCGCAGTGACACATCAATCGCATTCATCAAATCTGCCCGTACCATTGAAACTTCATCAATAACTAATGTTTCTAAATTTTCAAATAATTCCTTTTTGAAAAACAAAAACTCCACATCACCTTCTTCCAAAATTCCAAATGGAAATTTAAAAAAAGAATGAATTGTCATTCCGCCCACATTTATCGCCGCCACCCCAGTCGGTGCCACAATGGCGATTTTTTTTGTCGTATTATTACAAAAATGTTTTAGTAAAGTTGATTTCCCAGTCCCCGCTTTTCCAGTTACATACACAGTATCGTGTGTATTCTCCATTATTTCCAAGGCTTTTTCTATTTCCTCAGTTATTTCCAAATCAGTGGTATCAAAAATCGTCTCCCTTTTTTTAGTTGTATTTTTTATCATAAATTAATATTTTTTTAAATCATCAACACACTAATAATAAGTATTACAAACAACAAACAAAATCCTAAAGTTGAAAGCAAAACTTGCACAGCTGGTTTAATTTTTTTATTAACTAGTAAATATGCAAAATAGCCAAATACCAAAGAACCAACCGTAGCGACAGAGAAAACTAAAAACAAAAGCATAAAAGCCGCAGCAAAAAACGCTGGTGGTTGAGCATCTACTTTTTGCATAAGTTGAAACACCCCACTAACTAAAATACAATAAATCACTACCCCCAAGGCCTGTGCCAAACCAATGAACCAAGGTTTTTTGGACATATTATTATAACTAAGACTTATTTGACTATATTCAGTATACCAAAAATCGCCAGAAAAAGCGATTTTACTGCTTGAGCTCCTCCTTTGTGGTGATGGTTGTTTAGTTCCCCCTTACCAAGGGGGAATGCACCCCGATTCGCATCAGGGGCTAGGGGGTCTCGTCTGTGGATATTTAATATCGCATTTACGCGAACCGACCCCACCCCACTTCGTCCACCTTCGCTAAAGCTACGGCGAACTCGTGTGTTCCTCCCCTTAGCAAGGGGAGGTCAAACAAAAGACACCCTCACTCAGAATGCCTGTCATTGTGTCGTGTTATGTGAGTCGTGAGTCGTGTATCGTGCTAGAGCCAATGCTTCAAAGTATAAACCATCTCCTCATTTTGCTCTGTCTCGGGTTTACTAGTTTCACTACCGAACAGCCACTGTAAATATGACCTGTCTTCCTTCACAACATCTTCAAAAGTTTTTCCTTTATATTTCCCAAAATTAATAATATTCATCAATACCGGCATGGCACTTAGTTCTAATAATTTTGCAATCACTTCTTCTTCGCTAGATAATTTAAATTGTTCCTGCGCTTGATTTTTCAAATAATGAAACAAGGCTTCCAACACCAACACATCTCCCAGAGCATCATGAGCCGAAGCATCAATATTTAATCCCAAAGAATAGCGCAAAAACTGCAAGCTGTATTGTTCACTTTCAAACAAGTGTCTAGCTAATCGTAAAGTATCTAAACTTTGCCCAATTTCAAGACCTTCATTTTTTAAAACTTGAATATCAAATGGCGCGTTATGGGCCACTAAAATACTCTGTGGCAACAACTCAGTCAAAATTGCCCGACGTTCACTATCAGCAAATGATTTTTTATCCGCCACCATCTGATTTGTCACATGGTGCACGGCCATAGCACCAAAGGTAATCGGCACAGGCGGTTTAAAATACTCATTCACCACTTCCCCAGTTTCCAAATTTTTGTAAGCCAGCTGAATTAAACGCTTACTCTCTTCGCGATCAGTTGTTTCGGTGTCTAGTATGATTATTGGCATAAAATTTTATTAATAATTATCTACTGAGATATCTCAGTAGATCATATTATAACACAAATATAATAATAACTATAAAACTATCCCGCCTTTGGGCGGGATCCCTGCTAAAGGCGGGACAACCCAATCCCCCTCATCTCTTTTCTAATCTCTTTAAAATCTGGAAAGACTTTTGCAACTAGATCCCAAAACTTTTTTGAATGGTTCATTTCCTGCAGATGACAGAGCTCATGAACCACCACATAATCAGCCATCTCCTGAGGTAAAAATAACAACTTATAATTAAAATTTAAATTTTTCTTTCCCGAACAACTCCCCCATCTGGTGCTTTGTTTTTTTATGCTAATTCTAGTATATTTGAAATTATAAAAAGAATTATAATATTCCACCCGCTCCTTTATCATCTTTTTTGCCCGCGCACTGCAGGTATAATAACTCCCCTGAACAATACTTTTTGGTGTTTCTATTTTTTTACGAGATTTAAAATATTCTATCTTTTCTTTTATCCACGCTTCTTTTTGGGCAATAAAAACATCTACCAGATTTTTATCAAATCCTTTTGGTGTCACAATAGAAACATTGGCATCGCAATTTACCACAACACGCACACTCTTAGCCCTTTTGCTTTCTTTTATATTGTAACTAATACCATGTGGCATATTTAGAAATTTTAGACCTAAGTTAAATAAACACTTATGCTAATAATTGCTTAATTAAATCTATAATATGATCCTTTTCTTTTGGATTACTCTCGACCACTAACAATGACAACGCAGTCAAAGCATTATCATTAATCTTCTTTTCTCCATTTTCACGATACAGATAATTATTTTTATCCAAGAAATAGACAAACAAAAACGAAGCAATTCGTTTATTACCATCTACAAAAGGATGATCTTTTATGACAAAATACAATAAATGAGCTGACTTATCCTCAATAGATTTATACAATTCCTTTTTAACAAACGTCTGATAAAGACCTTTTACAATACCTTCCATCTCTTCCTGCTTTTCACACCCAAACAAATCTCCAGCCTCTTTTTTTGCCATCAATTCTTTCTTTACCTCAACAATTATATTTTTACAAGTTTTATAATCCAAAACAAATTTTGATTTTTTACCTGCCTTGCCCTTCAATTCTCCTTTATCATATTGTTCAAGTAGAGATAACGTCTTAGAATAATCTTTCAACAAACTCAAAATTTCTGCTTCTTGACCGTGCAATAATTCTTTTTTAGACTGTTTTTGCAAAAAATCAATCGTTTGTTGCAATTGATTAAACTTGCCTTTTACCTCTAATAGTCGCTTTTTGTTTATTGCATATCCTTGTATTAAATACTGCTTCAAAGTCTTGGTGGCCCAGATACGAAATTGTGTTGCTCGTCTAGAATTTACACGGTAACCAACAGAAATTATCATATCTAAATTATATAAGTTCATTTTACGAATTTTGCCATCAGCAGCAACCTGTTCCATTTTGGAACATGTTGATTTTTCGTCCAATTCTTTTGTTTTATATATATTTTGTATATGTTTTACTATAGCTGGCCGATTAACCCCAAAAATAACTGCTATTTTGTGCGCATCTAGCCAAATACTTTCATTTTTTACCTGTACCTCAACATCAGCACCGCCCTTTTTGGTGCTGTAAATTATTATTTGATTGTTTTTGTTTTTTTCCTCCATAGTGTTTTTTAATATAATTTTTCTTATTCTATCTTTAGGTGTAAGGAGTATCATAGTAATCTTTATCTCTTCTTCAAATTAAAAACATTCTTCTTACCTTTTCCTATAATTTTCATACTTTTGCCGTTAATCAACACTGCCTGTTCATCGGTCAAAACAATGACTTGGTGTTTTGTACATTTGGCAGATTTTTCAATAGATGGGCGTAAATTTTCTTCAAAGTGAGATGTTATTAAGAAAGGCACAAGATTCAAGCCGGTTAGATTTTTAAGCCCTATTTTATTTCTATCTGCATGCTTCCAAGTGGCGGTTTCAATCGTTGGACAAGCAACATAACTGCCAGCACTGAGCCCAAGATAAACTCCACCCTTTTTTACAAAGCTTTTTATCATTTTATCAAGGCCTGTTTTTCGAATTCTATCCAAATAATCAAAGGTATTTCCTCCAAAAACAAAGATAACGTCAATATTTTTCAAATCATCTGGTTTGACTTTTCTATCCAATTTAAAAAAAGTAATATTTTTTTCTGGTATATTAACCACTTTTAATTTTTCAAAGAGCCATTTAACATATTTGTTTCTTTTCGGATATTTAAGCGGAGTGACAACAAAAAGTATCCTAATATCAGAAGGTTTTTTATTGACAAGTTTTATAAATTCTTTTCCGATGACAAGACTATTTTCCCAACCAGCGGATGTTAGTAATAACTTCATGTTTTTTATTATCAGAAGCAGTTGTCCGGAAATTCCGGATAACTGAATTTTCTTCCAATTCACCGTTTTTAAAGATATTTTGCAGGTGTTCGCTAATGGTCCTCACATCAACCCCGAAAAGCTCGGCTATTCTTTTTTGTGTAAGCCAGATATTTTCATTAATAATTAGAATGTTGTGCGTTTATTTTATACACCCATCATACCACTTCCCCACCCCTCCAGTCAAACTAGGTAAATAAAAATAGTACGTATTATTATACGTACTAAATTAAAAAATATTCCTTACAATTTAATTATTATCACATTTATTTGTTGAATTTTGAAAATTTAGATAGGTATAAGGACACATTCCAAAATAACAACCAGACATATCTGCTGAAGAACAATTAAAGGTCTTTTCTGGTACAGGATAATTTTGGCAGTCAGCTGTTCCATAGTGGTCCATTGTACCATTCTCGCCAAAAAAGTGCATTATTTCATGAATTATTGTAGAAACTGACATCAAGCGTGGGTCAGTCGCATAATATTCATCTACTAAATTTTTGCACATATAATAATCATATTTAAGTACGCATTCAATTCCAGCTTGACCACGACACTGACCATTGATAGAAGTATTACTTACATACTCACCATCTTCATTATACCCACAGATACCGTATTTATGACCCCAATCTATTATGCTTCCGTATAAGAAATCAGTTTCATCGTATGAAGAAAAAGTGTTACAGTAATCTCCTAATCCATTGTGTACAGGATAAAAAGACATGGTATGACCACCGGCTATCTTGGCTAGAGGACTGACAGTACTAAAAAAAACAAAACCATTGGCATTTTTAAAAGTTTCTTTATTGGAGACAAGTGTGTCAATTAATGTTTTTTCAATATCTTCCATTTCGTCGAGCTTCACCCGCCAGACTCCGCTGGGAATGAGCGCGAGGTGAGTTTGGGTACGGTCATAAAATAATTCGTCACTAAATTCAAAATAGTCAGCCAGTTCCTGGTCGGAAATAGTGAAAGAATTTTCATCTATAAACACCAGCATATTGAAAGAACGCGCATTATCAGCAATATCATCTGGCTCTTTATAAGTTTTGCCATTTTCAATTGTTACAATTCTATCCCATCTAAACCCCAAAGCATTAAATTCAGCTTCATTTTGAATGTAAATTTCAACCTGTTTGGTTGGATCTTGGGCATCAGGTTGAAGCTTATAAACCTTTGGATCATTAGCATATTTAATTACTGTGTAATTAGGGTGGTGGTCAGTATAATTAATTTCACTACCAACTTGGTATTTATCCAATAGTCTTTGATCCACATCTTCTATCCAATTCCAAGAATAATTAAGACCATTAAAAACATCTGCCGAATTTATCCAGTATTTTTTACCACCCAAGAGCAAATACACTTTTGAGTCATTAATGGTTTTTGTCAAAGCACCATACTTAGGATCATACTTTGGCCCCCAAGGCATAAAAATAATATCATCGTAAGTAATAGAATATAAAACAGCATTCGAAACAACACTAACATCTTTCCACGAATCAAAATATGTAAAAAATACATCAGCTTTTTTAAAGGCCTTTTTAGTACAATCTTTAGTAATGTAATAAACTGAACTTGAGTCTGGTGATTTATAGGATTTTTGCAAAGTTAAAGGACAGGTGGTGGCAAATAATTTAGGAACAAATAAAAAAAATGCAAAGATAGAGATTGTTGAAAATAAAAATAATATTTTTTTCATAGTTTTAATTTATTTTTTTATATATATCTATCATACCACTTCCCAACCCTTTTGGTCAACCTACAGATATTAAAATAGTATATACTATTTTTTATAGTATAAAATAAAAAGACACCTTAAGAAAGTGTCTCTAGTGTGTCAACCACCCCACCCATATCGACACTATGTAGTATATCACCACCCCACCCTCTTATACAGCCTCGCCTCTAGGGTGCTGAGCCAGGTGCGGAGGTGACGGCGTAGAGGGTCTTGGAAATCAGGACTGGCTTGTCCGCGGGTGATGTGATCAAGTGCGCCAATGGTAAGTGTTTCAAGCCGGACTGCCAACTCGTCAAATTCAGGGCTAGCTTTACTCGTGGCCAGTTCTTTGGCCCAAGCACTTCGGGTTAGTCGGCGGTTGTCTTTGTATTCACGACGGCGCATTTGAATTAGCTTTTTCCAGATGCTGGCGTTTTGTTCATCAATGCCGAGCGATTTTAGATAATTGACATGTAGATCAGGAACCATATCATGCAAGCTATTCCAAAACCTGATTCTCTCTGGCACAACTTTTTCAAAATATAGCTTACCTTCTATCATAAACATCAGATAAACAATTGCCGTCACACACAACTCATTAAAAATCCGATCTTGCTCAACTTGTGATTGCTTGTCAAAACCCATCAGCTTGCGAAAACCTTCGTCTTGAAATACCCGAAAAGCCGACGCATTGGCTCGTAGTAAAAGCTCTTTACCCTCTTTTTCAGGCGGGATACTTTTAAATAGTTTTCGGAAAATTATGTTCATAAAACTTTAAATTTATTTCAATTTTTTGTTTTTCACTCTGCTTTTTAAATAATTCTTTTTACTCATGACACTCCTGCCTAATTCCCCCTCTGTATCTTTTCTCGCCTTGCCGGCCACTCCACCACCTCGTTTGGCCACTTTTTTATTTGCCGGCATAGTTTTTGGTTTTTCTTTTTTAGAAATTTCTGTCGTAACCTTTTCACCTAACATGGTAAAAATTAACTCTAGATCTGTCATATTATCTCTTAAATTTGCTTTTGACTTGTCAGAAATATTTTTAAAATTTTTATACTCACTGGGAGTCATTCCAAAAGTCGCTTTTGATATTTCTGCCGTCAAAATTGCATAATCTTTTTGATTGGTAATGCCTCGATCTTGCCACTCGTCAGTCAAATTCTGACGAATAGCTATTCCCCGCAATCGCTTATCAACCCAATCTTTTGGATACCCTTTTTGCTCATACAATTTTTTCATTCGTTCTTGTGCTAATTCAGGATCTTCGATTTCATCAAGTCTTTCCTTACCTACCATTGCCAACCATCTCTTAAAAGGTTCGGCTTTTGGTGATGGAATAGATTGAATTATACGAAAAGCATTTTCTGTATTAACACAATCTGTAGCGTATTTTTTGCCATCAGCACTCGGTAATTTCAGTTGTAACCAAATTGGGGACAACTGAAGTTCTATAAATTCCCTTTGCTTTACTTTTTCCCAATATTGCCTTGGATAAGGACTTTCCGTCAACACTTCTACAATATCCACGACTGAAAAAAACCATTCATCGTTATACCAAATACGACGAATTTGTTTATCTTGAAAAATAACGAGTTTATTTTTTGATTCCTCCATATTTAAAAAATTAAATATTATCACACCTATTTTACCATTCCGCTAACCATCCAGTCAACCTATAAAAAAATAAAAAAAACATCCCCGTTTCCGAGGATGTCTTTAAACTTGTAAAAAGTTAGACCTTTTTAACTTGAACAGCGTTCAAACCTTTTGGACCTTCTTCGACTTCGAATTCAACGGTATCGCCTTCGCGAAGATCGTTGTAAGCTACGTCTACAAGCTCGTTTGAGTGAAAGAAAAGATCTTTTTCTTCACCTTCGCGAGAAATGAAACCAAACCCCTTGTCGGTAAGTCTGGCAATAGTACCTTGTGGCATAATATTGTAAAACAACATGAGTAATCTATCCGCATGAAGCGGAATAATCAATCTCAGCATAGTGCTTTTATCCAGAATGGACAAAGGCAAACTCGACTATGTTTGTTTAACAATACTGAATTTGATGACAATAGTATAACATATTTTGAGGATTTTGTCAATAGGTGCTATAATACTGCTCGTATGTACACCCTTTATATAATACAATGCGCTGATGGATCGCTTTATGCTGGCATTGCTACTAATTTGGAGCGAAGGCTGGAAAGTCATCGCCAAGGAACTGGATCCAAGTATGTTCGCACTCGACTTCCATTTAAATTAGTCTATACTGAAAAACATAAGAACCGAAGCCTAGCGACTAAGCGAGAGATGGAAATAAAGAAGATGACGAGATCACAGAAATTAAAACTATTTTAAAAATTATTCTGACAAGTTCCAAAATACAATTTCCAAATAAATATCAATTTTCAAATATCAAATATTGCATTCTTATCAAGCTATTTGGAAATTGTTATTTGGAAATTTATTCTGCTTCACCTAATTTATGACCCCAGAACTAATCCACAAATCACTTAAACACAATTTTGGCTTTAATGAGTTTCAGTCTGATCAAAAAGAAATTGTTGAGACTGTGTTAGAAGGTCAGGATTGTTTGGTTTTGATGCCCACCGGCGGGGGCAAGTCTTTGTGTTTTCAATTACCAGCCACACTTCTACCGGGCGTGACAATCGTAGTATCCCCTCTTATTGCTTTGATGAAGGATCAGGTTGAGGGCTTGATTGAAAATGGCGTGGCGGCAAATTTTTTAAATAGTTCACTTGAACAAGATGAAGCGCGCGAAGTGGAACAGGCGCTGTTAAATAATGAATTAAAATTACTCTATGTATCACCGGAAAAATTAGTTACGGCTAGTTTTCAAAATTTACTTAATCAAATTGAGGTGTCTTTATTTGCCATTGATGAAGCACATTGTATTTCATCTTGGGGTCATGACTTTCGGCAGGAATATACCCAGCTCGGACAATTGAAAGACAGGTTTCCAAAAACACCTATCATCGCCCTCACAGCCACAGCTGACAAAATTACGCGCAAAGATATTGTTACCCAATTACATTTAAGAAATCCCAAAATTTTCATCTCTTCATTTGACCGACCAAATTTATCCCTAACAGTTTTACCGGCTCGTAAACGCTTGGATGTTATTATTGATTTTATAAAAAAACGTAAAAATGAATCTGGCATTATTTATTGTCTTAGTCGCAAGCAAACCGAAAAAGTTGCCTCGGCTTTAAACCGAGAAAATATCAAAGCTTCACATTATCACGCTGGGCTTGATTCTCACACCAGATCAAAAACTCAAGAAAATTTTATTCACGGCCGAACCAATATTATTGTGGCAACAATTGCTTTTGGTATGGGAATTGATAAATCAAATGTGCGTTTTGTCATTCATCATAATTTACCAAAAAACATAGAAGGTTATTATCAAGAAATTGGGCGTGCAGGACGAGACGGTCTACCAAGCGAAACAATTCTTTTTTATACCATGGCTGATGTAATATTACTACGCAGATTTGCCATGGAAAGCGGTCAGCCGACTCTACAACTAGCTAAACTAGAACGCATGCAACAATATGCCGATGCTCTTATTTGTCGTCGTCGTATTTTATTATCATATTTTAGCGAACATAAAGAAGATAATTGTGGCAACTGCGATGTTTGCAAAAATCCTCCGGAAATAATGAATGGCACAGAGATTGCACAAAAAGCTTTGTCAGCTATTTATCGGGTAAATGAAAATGTGGGTACTAATTTGTTAATTGATATTTTGCGCGGATCAAACCGGCAGGAAATTTTAACACGCGGTTTTAATAAAATAAAAACCTACGGAGCTGGAAAAGATATTACTCCACCAGACTGGCAACATTATTTATTGCAAATGCTCAACATGGGCCTGGTTGATATTGCCTATGATCAAAATTATAATTTAAAAATTACTCCGCTTGGCAAAGAAGTTTTGCTAGGTAACAAAAAAATTGAATTTGTCACTATTCAATCTATTGAACAAAGAGCACAAGAACGCACCGAAGAAGCCCGACCAAAATCAGCTCGCCAAACTGCTGATGAAGAATTATTTGATATTTTGCGTGAACTAAGAAGAGGTCTAGCACAAAAACAAAATATTCCACCTTATCTAGTATTTAATGATGCGACCCTAAATCAGATGATTGATAACAAACCAATGACTGAAAAAGCCATGAAACAAATCAGTGGTGTTGGTGACAAAAAATTTCAAACTTATGGTAAATTGTTTATTACTGCCATTGCTGACTTTGTACAAGCCCGCGACAAAGAGGGTCAAAAAACTCAAGGCACCACCCAAGAATTAACTTATGTTTATTATCAAAAAGGCATGCCCGTCGCCCAAATTGCTCGAGAGAGAAACCTAAAAGAACAAACTATTTATTCTCACCTAGCAGAACTTTATGAAAAAGGCTATGATATTGATATCGCCAAATTTATCAGTAAACCAGATTTGAAAAAAATTCTTGAAGACATAAAAACAAACGGAATTCCAAACAAGTTAACTATCCTTTACAACAGATTCAATGGTAAATTTGATTACCATAAATTAAAACTAGCCATTGCGCATTATCGGGTTAATAATGAACGTGGGGTGATTAGGTATGATTAACTGTGTCATTGCGAGCACCGATTCGCATCGGGGCGAAGCAATCCCAATCTTTAAAGCGTCAAAGCATGGGATTGCTTCGCTACGCTCGCAATGACACATCAATAATAAATTACCTACTGAGATATCTCAGTAGGTAATTTATTTTAGTCAATATTATTGAACAAAATTAATTTAAACCTTCTATTATGTTTATAATAACCAATACACCATCACTATCTTCATCATCACTCACAGAAATCGAAACTGTACGATCATCTTTGCTGGCAGACAGCATTACCACATCAGCCATAGCAAAAGATTGGCCAATTTCCCAACTATCATCTACTAATTTTTCTTCATACAAATCTTTTACTTCTGGTACTGATTTATCGGTCTTAATAGTCACCTGATAATCTGCTCCCATAACATTTTTCATTACCGAAATAACCTGACCATCCACAACATAGACATCTGTGGGAAAATCAGTTGGCAAAGAAACATCCTCACCTGTTTCTAAACTAACACCATCTGCAGTTTCAATTTTTACTGCACCACTGTCTAAATCAACATTAACATCTTGACCCATTTGATCCTCCATTGCTTTCTCAATTTGTTTTTCTGTCAGACTTTTTTGCCCACAACCGGACACGACAACTAGTGATATTATTGTAATTGTCAATAGAATTAATTTTTTGTCCATATTTTTATTCTAAGTTAATTATTTATTAAAATTTCTAAAGTGTCATTGCGAGGAGGTTGATTCGCATCGACTGACGAAGCAATCCCAAACATCAACGCTCAAAACCTTTCTCATAAATCTTCCAAATTAGGGTTATCTTTTTTACATTATATAATCATAATTATTAATACTATGAATGGGATTGCCACGTTCCTCTCACTTCGTTCAGGACAGGCTCCGTATTCTCACTCCTCGCAATGACACGGCTATCACCACTCCACAGACTCCCCCACAGTGTATCCTGTCCCCCACGCCACTTGTAAATTATAACCCCCGGTCGGGCCGTCAATATCTAGTACTTCACCAGCGAAATATAAATTTGGTATTATTTTAGATCGCATGGTTTTGGGATCAATTTCTTTTAAACTTACTCCCCCGCTCGTTACTATGGCTTGAATATATCCGGTATTGCCTGTCACTGTCATTTTTACATTCTGTAATAACTCAAGAAATTTTAAACGCTCTGCCTTAGTAATACTATTAACTTTCTCTTCTGGATCAATTCCTGACTGCTCAATTATTATTGGAATCATTTTTTTGGCAACTAGATCTGATAAAGCATTTTTGAAAACTTTGTTATTATATTTTTTAAAATCTCTTTGGATCCTATCATCCAACTGCTCGCGCGATAAAGCTGGTTTTAAATTTAAAGATAATTCAACCTGCCCTTTTTTCTCTGCTGAAATAATTTCTTTACTCATATCAAGAACTATTGGACCACTAATACCAAAATGAGTAAACAACATATCACCCTGTCGGCTAGTAATTTTTTTCTTGCCTTGCCAGGCGGTTAGACTTACATTTTTCATTGTTAATCCTTGTAATTTCTTTGTCCAAGATTCTTTTATTTTTAAAGGAACCAAAGCCGGATCTGTGTCCACAATAGTATGACCAAAATCTTTGGCCCATTTAAAACCATCACCAGTTGATCCAGTTACTGGATAAGATAATCCTCCGGTGGCAATTAATAAATTTTTTGTTTTTATTTTCTTGTTACCGGCAAGTTTTACTGATTTTATTTCGCCATCCTCATGATCAAAACCCTTAACACTAGCATTATACATAATTTCAACTTTGCTTTCTTTTAAAAACTTTTTCAAAGCACTCACCACATCACGAGCATTGTCACTAACTGGAAATACGCGTCCACCTCTCTCAATTTTTAACTCAACATCACGGCTTTCAAAAAAATCCATTATTTCCCGTGGTCCAAATTGATGAAAAGAGGAAAACAAAAATTTTCCATCTTTACCATAAGTTTCAACTAATTTACGTAAATTAAACTCTGCTTGAGTGACATTGCACCTGCCTTTGCCTGTAATCAAAATTTTCTTGCCAAGATCTTTATTTTTTTCCAACAATAAAACTCGCAAACCTCTTGAGCCTGCTATCCCAGCGGCCATTATTCCAGCTGGGCCACCGCCAATTACTATTAGATCGTAAGTATTTATCATAAAAATCACCAACTCCCTCCTCCCCCACCGCCAAAACCTCCACCAGAAAATCCGCCACCACCAAAACCACTTCTACCAACACCAGCACCACCACTAGAACGTACGGCAGTTAAATTATTTGTACTTACAGATTTAAAATCAATCAACCTATTGGCCAAAGCTACGGCTGAATAAGATTTTATATCGCTATGATACCAATTTGGTTCTTGGTCATAAATTCCGGTAAACTGTTTAGCCCAAACTTCCTCTACACCCAACACCATGGCAAATGGCAAAAGCTTTTCAAATAATTTTGGTTCCTTTTCTGGAGCGTTGTGAAAATTAATTCTATCTTTTTCAGCCACATTTAAATAAGTTTTTAAACCTAAGATATGTTCGCGAGCCAAAACACCTTTTTTAGTTCTAGCTGGCATAAAAAAACCAAAAATAAAGATAATCAAACAACCAATAAAACTACTTATTACCAAAGGAATATTTTGAATTTTGAAAGCTACAATCATTGACCCGATCCAAATAATTATTGCCAACACTATATAAAAATCCCTTACTTTCTTAGGATTGCCCGCAAAATAACCTTCTTTTGTTAAAGCTTCATAAGCCAATTTTCTTACCTTGTTAGCAGTATCAGCAAATTTATATTTTAAAGTAGACAATTGAACCTGAGTCTTGCCATTAGAAAATAATTTTTGAAAAAATTCCTTATCAAACTCCTTGGCTGAATCAGGTAGGTCTTTTTTCTTGAGCAAAATATAATCTTTTCTACTATCAACTTTTGTAATATCAAGATAACCTGTGGTGGCCAAGTAAATTAATTGAGCCGACAAATCCCCATCATTAGCTTTTTCATCTATCAATGTACCAATTTCAAGCGGAGATAATTTATCTGGTGCATCAAATTGAGTAATGACGGTACCACGACCTTCTGGATCACGACCACGAGTCCACCACAGATAAAACATGATTACAAAAACTAAAATAGGCAAGAATAAAATATAATTATCCTGCAAAAATGACCAAAATTTTTCTAGCAAACTTGGTTTGGTCAAAGTACCAGCTGGCATGCCGACTACGACTGTCAGCCCTTCTCTGGAATTAAGCCTGTCTTGATTAAAAACAATTAAATTACCCTTCTTATCTGTACCAGCTTCAAAATTAGATTCTAAACACCCCTTAGTAGAACCTTTAAAACCACTAAAACACGTATAATCTATTTGTTGAGTAAAAAAATTATCAGGCAAATGAACCGTTGCTTGACTAAACATAATAGGTACTTCCCATTCATCGCCAGTCGCATTCCAATATAGTTCATCGTGGTCAGAAAAATAATTAATTGCTCATCTCACAGTATATCTAATTTTATAAATTTTTTTGCCAGTAATATATTTATTAGCATCACCAATTTTTATTCGAGTATATACACCTTCAACAGAGACTTTAAAATTATATTTTTCACCCAACTCATTGGTTACCTCTACATCACTTATCCTAATTTTGTAATTACCTGCCTGACGTTTGTATTTACTAGTAATATCACGGTAAATCCCGTGTTTTTGTAAACCACCAAAATCATATTCAATCGTTTCAGTCACTTGCAAAGATGAGTCGGAATTAATTACTATGTCGGTTGTAAAATTATCTATTTGTTCAGCCTTGACTATATGGAAATTAAAAAATATTCCCAGAATAATTAAAGAAACAAAGATATAGAATCTATTATACATAAAATTATAGATAATTTAATACTTGTATTTTATCCTAAAAACAGATAAAAAGCAAAAAACCACCTGATTGGTGGTTTTGCAGGCGCGGAGGGAATTGAACCCCCGTCAGAGGTTTTGGAGACCCCTGTGTTACCACTACACCACGCGCCCATTTAAAATAATCCCGACTTAACGGGATTATTATACTCTATTTTGTCTCTTTATGCAAAGTATGAACCTTGCAAAATTTACAGTGCTTTTTGAGCTCTAGTCTATCTTTCAGAGTCTTTTTATTCTTACTTGAATAATAATTAGTATGCTTACACTCTGTGCACTGCAACTTAATCATATTCTCTCTTTCTCTTGATTTTGCCATATAATTGTTTAATAGATTATTAATTTATTAGTACCTACAGAATACAGCATTATTTAAAAAAAGTCAATAGCAAGGTGTTAATTGAGCATAAAAATAGCATAATTTAGCAAAACTGCAAAACTTACCCACAAAATGTAAGGAATAAGCAATAAACCCGCCCTTTTGTCCAGACGCCAAAAAAGAATGATATTCAAAGCAATGGCAACCCACAATACTAGTATTTCTCCAAAGGCAAACAAAGGATTTTGTAAGCCAAAAAACAAATAAGACCAGATAACATTAAAGCCAAGCTGAGTATAAAAGGCAAGCAGAGCAAAACTAACTTTTTTGTCCGTCCCCCACCTTGGTTTTTTCTGCCATATTAAATATAGTGCAATACCCATTAATAAAAACAAGGTAGTCCAAACCGGACCAAAAATCCAATTTGGTGGATTAAAGCTTGGTTTTACTATTCCTTCATACCAAATATCAAGCGAAGTAAAATTAGCAATTGAACCCAAAAATCCAGCTAATTGCGGAATAAGAAGAGCTATAATTAATTTTTTATAATTTGGTTTTTTCTTAAACATACAGAAGAAAGTGTTAATAATTATAATTGACAATAAAAACAATTTGTTATATAATTCTACCACTTAAATACGTCGTCGTGAGAAACTAATTATCAGATAAGCTTGCACGGCGTAGCCCTGAATGAAACGAAGGGCGAAGACGTGCCGTCATAGCTCAGTTGGTAGAGCGCAGCCATGGTAAGGCTGAGGTCTCCAGTTCAATCCTGGATGACGGCTCCGAATAAAATAACCCCAAAAAGGTTATTTTATTTAAAAATCTTTATTTTTGACATTTCGAACAATGATGTGTCCCCCGCCCTGCAACCCTAGTCTTCTCTATTATACCTGAACACCGCTTACATTTCAACCCGGCTCGGCCATAAACTTTAAGATGTTGAACAAAATTACCTTGATTACCATCGCTATCTCTATAATTATTAAAAGTGGTCCCCCGCATCTCAATCGCTTTTTTAATTATTTTTTGAACTGACTTGTATAACTTATTTACCTGTACACTTGATAACTCACTAACTTGTGTATCGGGTCTTATTCCCGCATCAAAACAAGCCTCATCAGCATAAATATTACCAATTCCGGCAAATATTTGCTGATTTAAGAGCAATGCTTTAATATTAGTTTTTCTTCCCTGCAAAGCTTTTTTAAAATTATCTATTGTAAAATCTTTTGCTAATGGTTCTATGCCGAATTTTGACTTAACTTTCTCCAGCTCTTTACTGTCTACAATTTTTAAATAACCAAACCGACGCATGTCGTTAAAAAATAATCTTCCGCCATCTGAAAATTCAAAAGTGATTCTAGTAAATTTATTTGGTAAATCACTAACAGTAGATAAATCATGATGTCCACCAGGTATAATTTTTTTGCCTTTTTGATAGATTAACTGACCTGTCATTTTTAAGTGGATTAGTAAATACTTTTCATCAGGTAAAACAAAAATCAACAATTTACCAACACGATCAACATCTTTTACAGTCTCACCTTTCAACTCACTGGCAAATTTATTTCGGGATAGATTAGTTCTGGCTTTTGTTGTGATCAAAACATTAGTGATTTTCTTATTCACTATTTTCTTTTTCAAATCTTGTCTGATTGTCTCTACTTCTGGAAGTTCTGGCATATTTTCAATCGCAATCCCGAGTGAGTCCGAGCGTAGCGAAGAGCGACGAGGGATCTTTCGGAGGGTTAATATAATGAATTACTAAAAGATTAGATAATTTTAGTATAATATAAAAATAATAAAAAAACAAAAAAACGGCGTCAAAGCCGTTTTTAACCAATAAAATAATAAACAAAATTACTAATTTACCAAATTGGCGGGCAGGGGAGGATTCGAACCTCCGAAGACGGAGCCAACAGATTTATCCCGCCAGGCTCTGCCTGGACGGGACCCCGTCCTTTCAGGCGGGGCAGTCTGTCCCCTTTGACCGCTGGTCTAATGCTTATTTTTTAATAAAACAAAAAACTAATCATTTTTATTGATTAGTTTTTTTGTGGGTGGGGGAGGATTCGAACCTCCGAAGGCGGAGCCAACAGATTTCACTAACCCAAAAGTTTCCTTTTGGTGTGGACTATATCTTTACCTTATTTATAAAATAAATTTAGGTACTCTGGTATCTAGTCTCTACGGCGCTCCCCGACTTATGTCAGGGTTCCCACGGTATTAGCATATCTACTAATTAGCAAACTTAGCTTTCACCGTTATCCCAGAGAGTTCACCTTAGAGTTTCCTCTAAGGGCTGCAATTTAACTTACAGTCTGTCCCCTTTGACCGCTCGGGAACCCACCCTTAATTATACTTATTTTTATATTCTTCAATCCAATTCCTAATTTGTTGTAGTAATTTTTTATCATTATATCTTATGTGAATAAGACCGTGCTTCATTTTACTTGTTTTGGACAAATTATAATCTTTTTTTATATACGGTTTTGTAAATTGATTCAAATTTATATCGGTCTCTTTCGACCAAAACTTTTTTAATCTATCCACATCCTGATTGGAAAAACAATACAGATAAACTCGCAATTTACTCTCGTCAACACCACATATCTCTCTAAGAAAAACTAAAAAAGTCTTTATCATGTCCGAATCACTATTCGCAAAATCAACAATTTTCTCACCATCCCATTTAGAACCTTCAGCCCAGTATAACATTATACCAGCTGTTTTTAGACTCTCTTCTTTAATGCTTAGTTTTTTCTTTATATAAAAAGAAGCTTTTTTCCTCTCAAACAAAAATTTATTACTTTCTTTAGCGGTTCTTCTTTTTATTTTATGCTTACGGAAAAAATAAAACATCGCATCGACTGAAACGCTATATTTACAAGCTATCTCTCTAATACTCAATCCTAATTTATATAATCCACTAATAACTTCTAAATTTTTTTCATCTACTTTTGCCATGAATATATTATATCACAGCTAGCAGTACATGTAAACTACTTACTTTGTTTTGTAATGAACCACCTCATACTGGTGGCACCACGAGATGGCGCCTTTGTATTACCACAAACCTTGTCACGTAAAATAACCTACCGGTTATCACGTGACCACTCAAAATGGCTAACGCCATTTTTCGTGGAGCCAACTCGGGGACTCGAACCCCGGACCGACGGTTTACAAAACCGTTGCTCTACCAGCTGAGCTAAGTTGGCATAATATTATTACCTATATTTTTTTAAAGAGTACGAACATTATATACTAGATTTTAATCTGAGTCAATCTTTCCTCGTAAAACAGTTAGCCTATTGTTATCAGGATCTAACATACGTAATTTTTGATAATATTCATCAGCCAATTGTTTATTACCACATTTTACACTAATATCTATGATTTTGTCAAGATATGTCTGATTTTCAGGTTCCAATTCATTGGCTTGACGCATTGCTTCAAGAGCGCTCTCACATTGATTAATGTCCAATAATAAATCCCCTATTCTATCAAAAGTCTCAGCTCTACTGTCATCAGCAATGGCTGCTCTTTCGTAATACTCCACTGCTTTTTCCAAATCATCTTTTTTCTCAAAAATCTGCGCCAAAGAAAGTAAAACTTTGGCGTTTTCTGGATCTATTTTTAATAAAAATTCCAAAGTTCCTCCTGCATCATCCCATTCTTCCTTTTCAATATAAACATTTGCTAGACCAAAATAAGCTCCCTTATTTTTGGAATCAATCCTTATGGCTTCAATAAACTTATTCTCAGCGAGTTCTAAATCTTTATCTTGTAGAGCTCTCTCACCGTCAATTATCAATTTTTTTATATCATCCTCTTTGTTAGTCAAACTATCTGTCTCAACTTTATCAATAGAATTATTTACTATTATATTTTTTTTACTAACCTTCTTTTCTTGTGTTTTATGATAAACATCCAAAACAACTTTTCTAAACCAAG
Source organism: Candidatus Magasanikiibacteriota bacterium (assembly GCA_043825135.1). Classification (GTDB taxonomy): domain Bacteria; phylum Patescibacteriota; class Patescibacteriia; order Magasanikbacterales; family UBA922; genus JABIBU01. The sequence goes on along the minus strand of JBDRSF010000015.1, from coordinate 2,708 downwards.
ATTGAAAATCTTTTAACTTCCTGAAAAGTGGTTTTATCATTTCTTTTTGTTTTTTTGTAACTACTTCAGCTTTTTTTTCGGCTTTTTTCTTTAAAAATTCATCTTTTTTCTTATTCATTTTGATGACTGGTATTGATTCCACATCTAATAAAGTAAGTTGAGGAAATTTTCGTACAATTACAATAACGATCACTGTAAGTGAAAATAGTATAAGAATGAATGGTAAGATACTATACATATAGTCCGAATTTACTAATACTATCCGAATCTACTATTATCCTAATACTACAAATATTCGTTATTATTCGGACATTAGTAGATTCGGATAAAAATTAGTAGATTAGGATTATACTTCTTCTACAGCTTTAATCAAGCTAATAAAACTATCTAATTTTGCCGATGCGCCTCCGACCAATACACCATCTATTACATCAAGTGCTACATATGATAACACATTTTCTGGACTTACGCTACCACCATATAAAACTGGAATATCACCATCAAAATATTGCTTTAATTCTGATTTTATCCAAACATGCATCTCTTCTGCGGTGGCAGGATCACAGGCCTTACCTGTGCCAATGGCCCATACTGGCTCATAGGCCACTATTACTTTACCACCATTTAATTCTAAATCTTCAAAAGCTTTCATCAACTGTTTTTTTAGTCTATATTCTCGTTTACCTGCTTCTAAATCCTCTTCTGTCTCACCAATACAAACCACTGGAATAATATTTGCTGTCAGACAAGCTTCAATCTTTTTTCTAACATCATTATTTGTTTCACCAAAAATATAACGGCGTTCAGAATGTCCAACTAACGCATACCTACAACCAACATCACCAAACATTTGCGCTGAAACAGCTCCGGTATAAGCACCCTTCTCTACCCAGGCTACATTTTGGGCACCAATATCAAATTCGGTATTTTCTGTAGCCATAATGACCTCACGCAGAGCTAAAGTAGAAGGAAAAACAGCTAAATTAACTTTTTCACTATCAAATTTTTCTTGTAACAAACCATTTATCAAAATATTTGACTCGTCAAAGTCAAGATACATTTTCCAATTTCCAAATACGTATTTCATATTTTTTTTTCACAATGTCATTCCGAGTTCAGAATGACAAATTAATAAATAATCTTTTCTACATCCACATCCCCTATCACCGCCACCCTCATCTTATCAAAATTAAAAATCTTTTTTGCCAAAGCAATAATTTCTTCATTTGTTACTTTATCAATTTCGGCTAATTTATCTTCTGGGGTTTTTATTTTATCAGCAAATAGAGCTTGGCGACCATACCAACTGGCTTGTGTGCCAGAGTCTTCCATAGACAAAGTTATACCACCATGAATATGCGTTTTGGCATCTTCTAGTTCACGCTTGGTAACACCTTTTTTAATTATTTTTTCTATTTCCTTTTTAATCACCTCAATGGCTTTGTTTATATTTTTCACTTCCAAACCAGCCCGCACAAAAACATAACCTGTATCACGAAAACTATCTGATCCACTACGAATCATATAAGCTAATCCCCTTCTTTCTCTAATTTGAATAAACAAACGTGAGCTCATTGAACCACCTAGGATTGTATTTAAAACTGCTAATACTGGACTTGATTTATGATTATAATGAAACCCTGGAAAACCCAGCATCATTTGTGCTTGGTCAGTTTTTTTCTGCTCCACTCGTATACGCTTATTTTTTTCAGATAAACCAAATTTGGCTGATTTGAACTTTGCCACGTGATCTGAGCGTAGCGAAGATTTTACGTGGCCAAAATATTGTTCAATCAAACTTTTCACTTTATCATTAATGTTTCCTGCCACCACGATAGTTGTATTTTGTGGTGAATAGTATTTATGTTTAAATTTCAAAACATCATCTCGCTTATAACTCATAACATGTTTTTCAGTACCACCAATATCCCAACCCAATGGACAACCATCAAACATAAGTTCCTCAAAAATATTTTCAATATTCATTATTGGATTATCTTTATACATGCGTAATTCTTCTACTATTACGGTTTTTTCCTTTTCCATTTCCTTAGGGTCAAACTTGGAGCTTTGCAACATATCTGACAAAATATCAATTGCAGTTTCAGCATATTTTACATCGGTTTTGATATAATACCCTGTATATTCCTTGGAAGTAAAAGCATTATATTCTGCCCCCAAACGATCTATTTCACGAGTGAGAGTAAGTGTATTAGGCCGTTTTTTAGTACCTTTGAACATTAGATGCTCTATAAAATGAGACACACCATTCAGTTTGCTACTCTCATAACGAGAACCAACCGGAAACATAATTAAAACAGTCACCGCCTTGGTATTCTCAAGCGGGACTAGATAAAGGTTGGTTTTATTTTTTAGTTGGGTTTTTTTGAACATTTTATTTTATTTTTTAGTAAACTCATTTCTTTCTGTAATGATACTTCTTAACTTTACTTCTAAATCTGTTATAGCCCCACCATTTTCTAGATCATTTTCTAATTCTTTTGGAATAGTTAAAATACCATTCTCACCTATCTGACTATCCAACACACCTAATACATAAAGTCTTTTTTTAATGTCTAAGATTCTCTCATCAATCTCTGCTAAGATTTTTCTTTTTGTTTCCTGAGTATTAAATTCAATCCCCATTTTTTTTTGCTCGTCTCTTTGTTGTCTTGGAATATTTGGTTCCATATATTTTAAATTAAAAA
>JBDRSF010000014.1:0-19638 GCA_043825135.1 Candidatus Magasanikiibacteriota bacterium | reverse complement strand
GTACCTAAGTGGGTTATTAATACGCAAATAAAGCTTAAAATTTTAAATCTTTCTTCTAGCTTCTCCAGACCCCCTCACCGACTGGCGTCGTGTGCTCCCCCTGATAGGGGGAGAGCTTGCTTTAAAAAAGGAAGGGGGCGGTGCAACAAAGTCACACCACCCCATATAGAACCACTCTTCTGCCGACCGCGAAGGCCAACAGCTGAGATTTTGTCTCCCCAGGCCGAAGCCCGGGGGTTGTTGTGGGCGTAGCTCTCGCTATACCCGTTGGATCTCGCAGATGAGAGCCACCTGCACCGGCCTTCGGTACATGGTGATCGCTGTCTGGATCCGCTGGACGGTGCTGATCAGCGCGAGTTGCACTCGCCCCATGATCTGGATGTCACCCACGATGATCTGCATCGCCAGCAGCTTCGCGGGCTCCCAGAGGAAGACCGGCTTGGATTCGCCTATCATGGTCATCCCGATCATGGTCATCGCCGTCTGGAGGTCAGACTCGATGAGCCCGGTTTCGATGTCGTTCGCGTCGGACATCTCGGGCTGCATGACCACGTTGATGGCCGTCTGGACCTGGTTGGTGGGGCTGGCCCCGATGATGATCGAGACGTTGTCCGCATCACCCTGCGCCCGCATGGGTTCCGCGGCCTCGACCTGGCTCGGCACGCTCAGCACGATGAGCAATACCACAAACATGTACACCCTTTTCATAGGATCCTCCTTCCTCCCGATTAAGAGAGGGTCAGTTGAGGAAAAGGTTAATGTAAGTATATATTAAAAAATCAATAAAATCAATAAAAAAAGACACTACTAAGTGGCTTTTGTATTTTATTCCATGTATCTTGTATTTTGTAATCGTGCGCGGGAGAGGAGTCGAACCTCCATGCCTTTCGGCGCTACCACCTCAAGGTAGTGCGGCTACCATTACGCCACCCGCGCGTGAACAAGATACAAAATACACATAGTAAAATACAATTCGATTGTATTTTACTAATTATATTTTTTATTTACATCGGTGGAATCTATCTGTATAAATCAGTTTAAATCAATGCTAAAATCGTCTCTCTTTTCCTACCACCATCTCAATCCTCTTCCTAGTCAATTTAATCTTGATTTTTGTTTCTTTAGATTGTTTACCATCTGCTTCTACGAGAAAAGGCTTATGTGAACTCACTATCATTTCTTGAAAAGGAAAGATGCTGGGATCTTCAAACTTTTCTTTAAACATTCCTTTGCTAGTAACCGGACGCAAAAATGCTTCAAGCTTGCCATCCTGCGGATGAATAATATGTTTTTCTTTTCTACCATCTTTCCAAGAAAAAGGTTGTAAATTACAGACAACCAATTCTACTTTTCCATCGGTTGATACTTGAAATTTTTCATCATACTCAATTGTTATTTTACTTGGTGGTATATGAAGCTGTGATACAAAATAACGATTATTAAACCAACCGACATCTAATTTTACTTTTCTACGCCTTGAAAGCACATCACAGGCATCAACTCCAATCGGAATTCCCAAAACTTCAGCAATTTTATTACCAGGACCAATCGGCAAAAAACCAAATAAAACATCGCAGGTTGCTGCCCGTGATAATACATGTCCAAAAGTCGCATCATTTCCAACTATCACGATACCAGACACTCCTTTTTTTATTTCATCATCAATAATCGCTTTGGCGTCTGTAAAATTCTGCAGTCGAATTATTTTACCAGCAATGCCAAAATCTGTCAACCTAGTCTCTATAGATTTTATGGTTGAATCAAACTTTTTTTGACGCAAAAAATTGTCATAAAGATAAACGTACATAATTGTTTTAACAAAAAACAGTTAACAAATAGCAAATAACATTACCAAAAACAGAAGATAATTTTAATTAAACTTTCTGTTTTAATAATTAATTCTGTTATCTGTTATTTGAAAACTGGTATTGGATATTAACTATTCAACCTCTTCATCTCCAGACTTAATTTTTGTCCTACCTAAACTGATTCTCTTCTTTTCTGTTTTATCGCCACCATCATCTTTAAGCTCGGCACCTTTCATATTTATTTTACCTAAAATTAAGGCGCCAGGGGCAACACTTAAAACTTTACAAGTAACATCACCATGAATCTGAGCGGTCTGAGTCAATTCCAGTCTATCGGCTATTTTTACATTTCCCTTTATTCCACCAGAAATAATAGCATCACCAGCAACCACATTGGCAAAAATTTTAGCTCCATTTTCAACGGTTAAAACTTTACTAGTTTTTACATTACCACTAACAGTACCTTTAACAACAATATTACCCTCGGATGAAAAATCACCCTCTACCCTAACAGATGGACCGACTACAGTTTCAACCTCATCGTGAGTTATTTGCTTTTTTTCTTCTTTTTCTGGCAAAGAAAATTCTGAAGTTGTTTTTGGGAACATAGAATTTATATTTAAAGATTAAATAATATTATTAAGCTTGTTTATTATGATACAACTTTTTTCAAAATTATGCAAATTAACTCTTTTCTGTCTTCTCCTCCCCCTTTCCCTTTTCCTTCACTGGTATCCAAAACCCAAATTCACCACCTTTTCCTAACCCCCTACTCTTGGCCCAAACTCGACCACCATGTGTTTCAATAAATTTCTTACAAACATAGATACCCAAACCTGTTCCAGTAACATTTGTACCTTTGACGTTATTGCCACGATAAAACTTTTGGAAAAAATTTACCTCATCATTTTTATCAAAACCAATACCATTGTCTTTTACAGTTATAATATATTTTTTCTTTTCTTTTAATAAATTTACAACAATCTTTCCTTTAGTACTATATTTAATTGCGTTATCTATAAAATTAAACACAACATGCCGAACTTTTTCCTCATCCATCATCACGTTAGTGTTTTTAAAACGTGGTTTCCAAACTATCTTCAATTTTTTGTCCTGAGCCCTTTCTTTTAGCTCAGCAACAACACTATTAATGAGACGGTTCATATCACTTTTTGCAAAATCAAATTTAGTACGACCTTGTTCTATTCTAGTAATATCTAAAAATTCATCTACTAGTTTCACTAAACGCTCGTTGCTTTTATTCATCTTGTCTAGAGTTTCAACAGTCGGCTTAGCCACTTTTCCAAAAGCCCCATCTTCAATCAATTCAATATAACCTTTCATAATTGAAAGAGGTGTGCGAAGTTGATGAGAGGCAATTGACAAAAATTCAGTCTTCTGACGATCTAATTCTTGTAATTTAAGATTGGCTTTTTCCAAGTCGTGAGCGAGGTTGGCTAAGCGGAGATTTTTGACTTTCAAATCGCGGGTTTGAGCATCAACTTTTTCTTCAAGTTTTTCAGTCAATTCTTCTAAGGCCTCTGTGGCTTTTCTTTGGGCAAAATTAGCCTCAATAATTTTCTCCGTGCTCTTATTAAAAAAGTAACCATAAACAATAACTAAAACAAAAATGCAGACAATTACTAATTTTGATATCTCCCCTTCTACTAAAAAAGAAATGGCTAGAAGAAAAGCAACTAAAGCTAAACTGATTACTAAATACTGAAAAAACAAACAATGGCTAAATCTCGAACTACAAGACCTGCACCTTTTTGACGGCGAATTATTAAGGGTTTTGGCTAGCCAGCAATTTTTATTAATATATTCAGGACAGCCAAGTTTTTTTTCACATTGAAATTTTTTGTGTTGCTTCATCTTTTATTTCTTAAAAACCTTTTTATACAAAGCATATGTTAAAGAAGCCACACAAAAACCAGCAAAACAAGCCAAAAATATCAATAAAGCTGTTATCAGAATTAAAATCCAAGCAAAATCAACAAATTTTTCAAAATAAAGCAGTAAAAAACCAACCAAAAGAAAGACCCCTGTCATGCCAGAAACAAAATTTAATTCAGCTACTTCCTTCTGAATTGGTTCAGCCACATTTTTATGCAATCTCCTTAAAACCAAAACATGAAATTGATAAGGTAAATTCAATTTTATGGTAATAGCACCCAAAGCCAACATAATACAAACTGCTAAAATCAGCCAGTAGTTTTGTATAAAAAAAGAAAGTAAGGTTAATAATCCGTAAACGGCTCTAGCAAATCTCAATGATTCGTCGTAAATTATACATTGCTTCATAAAATTCTAAATTAGATTTTAATAAATATTTTTTTATTTGATATTTCAAGTTTTCGTTTCACACACAGTTGCGTATTCTCTCATTTGATTTTCTATTTTCCAAAGGCTGTTTGCGCGGATTGGAGAAAAAATTTCCTGAAGTCCCGCTCTATCAATAAAATACAAATCAGCACTTATAACATCTTTTGGTCTTTGGCCGGATAGAACTCTTTTTAACAAAGAAATCGCCCCCTTTATTATAACAGAACTACTATCAACATTATAAAAGACCTTCCCGTCTTCAAACGAGGAACGGAACCATGTTGTTAATTGACAACCTTTAACTAGATTTTTCTCATTTTTAAATTCCAAATCCATTAATGGCAAACTTTTCCCTAATTTAACCAAATGAATATACTTGTCCATCAAGTTGTCAAAGATTTTAAATTCATTAATAATTTCCTCCTGTATCTCTTGTGTAGTCATTTTGATAATATTATTATGTAAACTAGAATATTTTTTTAATTTTTTTCAGCACTTCATATAGTAAATCTATCTCTTCAAAAGTATTGTAAAAGACCAAAGATGCCCTCGCAGCACCTTCGGTTTTAAAATGATCCCAAAGGGGTTGGGTGCAATGATGACCGGTACGCACCGCAATGCTCATCTTATCTAAAAATACTCCTGTATCATAGGGGTGAATATTGCCCAGTAAAAAAGATAGGATGCAAATTTTCTTTTCTGCTGTGCCCAATATTTTCAGCCCGTCTAAAGCCATTAGCTTTGCCGTCGCGTAATCCAGTAATTCCTTTTCATAACTGCTTATATTATTTAACCCAATACTTATCAAGTAATCCAAGGCCACGCCTAGTCCGATCGCACCAATATAGTTAGGGGTACCGGCCTCAAATTTAAAGGGCAAATCGCTATAGGTGGTATGCTCAAACCGCACTCGTTCAATCATATCTCCACCGCCTTGATACGGAGGCATTTCCGTTAGCCAACGCTCCTTTCCATATAAAACTCCTATTCCCGTGGGTCCATATACTTTATGCCCTGAAAAAGCATAAAAATCACAATCTATATCTTGAACATCAACATTTTCGTGTTGAATCGCCTGTGCTCCATCTATTAAAACAGGAATGTTACTTTCATGAGCAATGGCTGTAATTTCTTTAACAGGATTAATGGTACCGAGAGAATTTGATACATGAACAACTGCTACTAATTTTGTTCTGGAATTAATTAATTTTTTATATTCGTCCAACAATAGTTCACCTTTATCATTGAACGGAATTACTCTTAAATGAGCGCCTTTTTGTTTACAAATAATCTGCCAAGGAACAATGTTACTATGATGCTCCATCTCTGATACAATTATTTCATCCCCTTCTTTTATATATGCCTCTCCAAAAGAATAAGCCACTAAGTTAATGGAAGCTGTGACTCCGCTAGTATAAATTATTTCCTGGGTAGACTGGGCATTTAAATAACTTCGAACTTTTTCTCTAGCCAGTTCATACATTTCAGTCATTTGCGCGCTTAGAAAATGAACCCCTCTATGAACATTGCTATTATGTTCGAAGTATAATTTATTTATAGTATCTATAACAATTTTGGGCTTCTGTGTGGTTGCTCCATTATCAAAATAAACAAGTGGTTTCCCATAAACTTTCTGGCTAAGTATCGGAAAATCACTCCTTATTTTTGTCACGTCAAAAGTGGATATTTTATGAGTATTATTTGTTTCCATTTATAATTATGTTAAATTTAATAACTCAATTCTCAGTGCGTTTGCCCTACAAGTATATCACATCTCCTCTACCGTTTCAATACCAAGCAAATACAGCCCCTTTTTCATCACCTGTGCGACTGATTTTATTATCTGTAGTCTAAAAATTCGTATCTCTCCTTCAGCTTTTACCACTGGACAATTCTCATAAAAAGAATTAAAATTTTGGGCTAGATCAAATAAATATCTGGCAATCTTTGATGGGTCTAAATTTTCTGCACTAAACTTTGCAACTTCTTCAAACTCAGACAACTTAATCAACAACTGTTTCTCTTCCGGCTGAATTTCTATTGGTAATTCTTTTTCCTTACTCCTTACTCCTTTTTCCTTTTTCAAAATAGATTTAATTCTCGCTGTTATATAAAGAAGATATGGCCCACTATCCCCTACTGTGGAAACAGACTCATCAATATCAAATTGCATATCATTGGCAATACCAATCCTTAAAAAAGAATATTTTACCGCTGCAATGGCCACTTTTTTAGCTATATTTTTTTTATCCAGCGCAACTTTCTTGTCCGCCGTAGTTTTAACGTAGGAGGAAGTGGAGCCGGATTTATCCGGCGTAACTTTAGTGGAGCCGGACATGTACTCTGAGATCTGAGTTTCTAATTCATCTAATAGCCACTCACCTAAAATAACTTTTCCAGTTCGTGAGCTCATCTTACCATGTTTTAAACTAACCCAGCCATAAACTAAATGTTTTTCTCTGTCTTTGCTAATTGGCAAAGTATTTTCAAGTGCTTTAAACATTACTTGAAAATAACCTAATTGTTCTCTGGCAACTACATGCAAAATTTTATCTGGCTTATGCTCTTTAAATTGTATTTCTGCCAAAGCCAAATCTTTGGCTTCATAAGTAGGATAACCTTTACTATTGATAAAAACTCTGTCATGTAAATTATGCTTACTGCCTTCAAAGATAATAGCTCCTTGACTTTTCTTAAATACGCCTTGCTTTAAAAATTCTAAAGTAATTTCTTTGCCTCGTGCAAACACTTCTGATTCAAAATAAAATCTATCAAATTTGGTATCAAGTCGCTTATAAATTTTATCAAAATATTCTAAGCTCCATTTTCTAGTTTCTTTATAAACTGCTTTTATTGATTTATCCTGCTCATAAATTTTAATATTAATATCACCTACTTCTTTTCGAACTTGTTCACTTTCTTCAAATTCTTGACTGCCTTGAGCATACATTTTTCCTAAATATTTTATTCTCTCATCCAAACTCATCTTTTTTTGATTTGCAATACCATCTTTATCATATTTCAAAATTGTATATAAACATTTGGCTATATGCATACCAACATCGCCTTGGTAATTTGCTCTAACAACCTTGTGACCTGCATTTTCCAAAATCCTCACTATACTCTCGCCTGTAATAGCATTACGCAAATGACCAATATGAAATGCCTTATGTGTGTTAGGGTGAGCAAACTCTACCATGAACTTTTTTCCCTTGCCAATCTCACTTTGACCAAAATCTTTTTTATCAACTTCCTGTAAAACTAACTCTGCTAGTTCGCTTGAATTTAAAAAGAAATTTATATAGGGCCCAAAAGCCTCGACTTTGTCGAACAATTTGAAATTTGAAATTTGAAATTTGAAATCTTCTGTCAAATCTTTAGCTACTTCCACTGGATTCTTTTCTTCTACTTTTGCAATATCAAAACAAGCAAAAGTAACATCGCCCATATCGGCTTTTGGTGGTTTGGTAAACTCAATCTCGCCTGTGACGCCAGCTTTTTTAAGTAAATCTTTTAATTGTTTTTCTATAATTTGTAACATAAAATAATGCAGATAAATTCTGATACCCAAAGGGCATTCCTCTTCGGGAATAATTCAGATATACAGATAATTTTCTAAACGCACATCCGTTTATCTGAATTATCCGTACTATCCGAATTATTTAATGAAATTACAAAACTCTAACAAAAAACCTCTTCCCTTTCTGCACAACATCTCCACTCTTAACCTCTAATTCAAAAGAATCAACTTTTTCGTCATTTATTTTTACACCACCCTGTTCAATCATCTGACGAGCTTCTGTTTTGCTTTTGCAGATTTTACTTTCTACTAAAACGTCTACAATATTAAAAGATGTTGGTGTTAATTCTGGAATTTCATCTGGCTTGTCTTTACTTTGGATTACTTTTTCAAAGTGAGCTTGACCTTGTTTGGCGGCTGACTCACCCTTGATAGTTTTCACTATCTCAAATGCCATTTGTTTTTTAAATTCCATCGGATTTGAACCTTTTTTAATTTCTTTTTCAATTTTCTTTATATCTTCCATGTTTATCTCTGTCAAAAATTCAAAACCATTTATTATTTCATGATCAGCATAAGACATGGCTTTGCCATACATATCTTCTGGACTATCTGACAAATTAATACCATTACCCTTGGTTTTGCTCATGGTTATACTATCTGGCGCGTTCATCATGCGATTGGAACGGACAAATTTTTCTTTGCCCAAATATGCTTTTGATAACATTCTACCAGTCAACATATTGAAAGTCTGATCGGCTCCACCAACTTCAATGTCAACTTCCATAGCCACTCCATCATACCCCTGCATAAGAGGATAAAGAATTTCATGCAAGCGAATTGGATCTTCGGCTTTCAATCTACGTTCAAACAAGTCTCTCTCAAGTGTTCTTTGTAAAGTAGTATTAGACATTAATTTTAAAATATCAGCCAACTTTAATTCCTTCAACCACTCAGAATTACGTTTAAATTTCACCGGATTTTCTCCTTCAAAATCAATCAGTTGTCCGGCCTGTTCTTTCCACCCTTCCATATTTTTCTGAATTTTCTCTTCAGTCAACATTTCACGAGTTGTATCTTTGTCTGGATCGCCAATCATGGCTGTAAAATCACCTACCAAAAATATAACTTCGTGACCCATTTTTTGCAATAAACCCAAAGCTCTAATACCCATAGCATGTCCGACATGAAGATATGGTCCAGTCGGATCAAATCCTTGATAAGCCCGCAGTCTTTCACCTGACATCAATTTCTTTCGTAATTCTTCAACATCAGGATAAATTGCTTCAACACCTCTGGTTAAAAATTCTTCAATTAATTTTGGATCTATATTTATTTTCATATTATTCTTTTATAATTGGTATTTTTAAAATAAATTTTGTGGCCCACTCGCCTTTTCCTGGATTAGGATTTGGGCTGGATTCAACGCTTACGCTTGAACCAAATCTAGTCATCCTCTCTGCTGCGTTAGCCAAACCCAAACCATTACCGTCTTTAGTAGTAAATCCTTCATCATAAATTTTACCTTTTACATCTTCATCAATACCAATACCATCATCCCAAAATTCAAATACTAATTCTTCACCTGCCTCTAAAATACTAAATTTAAAATTTTCTGCTTTGACCTTAGCAAATGTTGCATTGGAAACACAATTGTGTAAGAAATTAAATAATACACCAAAGGGTATTGCTACTCGCAACTTTTTAATTTTTTCTTCATCTAAATTAATTTCTTTTTCTAGTGTCCTTCCACCGATAACAGCCTTTTCACTAATATATTTATCTAATATCTTTAAAAAATCCGCAATTGGTTGTTTTTTATCTCTTTCAATTATTTTTTTAGCTTCAATACCATTTGTGGAAGGAATACGTAAAAGAAGATCTTCCAAAACTAACCTATAATATTCCCAATTTGATTGTAAAAAATCTAACTGTTGTTCTAGACCAGAAATTTGGGAACCGTCTTCTCTATTCTGCAATAAATCACTTTGTACCAATTTCAAAAAACCCACTACACTATTTCGAAAATTTAATGCGTCATGCTCGAAATATTTTACCATCTCTGGTTGAATTATATCTTCAAAAGCCGGTGTTTCCAAAATATTACTTACTTCTACCAATAATTTAGATGCAATTTCTTCTCTCTGACCATTATCAGAACACATCCTTCTCATATGCTCAAAAATACCCTGCATCTTATTATCATATTCTTCTAAAACCTCCACTTGGCTTTTACGAACCAAATCCCTCCTATCTCCTTTTCCATTTTCTACCATATTACAAATTTTTTAATTGATTAACTAATTTTTCTAACTTAATTTTCCCTTCTTCAAGTTTTTCTTTTTCTTTAACTATTACCTCTTCCGGCGCACTACCAACAAAACCTTTGTTAGACAATTTCCCTTCTAAACTTTTTGTATATTTTTGTAAATTATCAATTTCATCTTTGAGGCGCTTCTTTTCCTTATCTAAATCTACTACACCGGTTAGATCAACAAACACTTCTACTCCGCCTTCTACAAAACCTACTGAGTTTATTGGTTTATTCCGCCTTTGGACGGGATCCCTGCCAGAGGCGGGATTGGTTGATTTGTTTATTTGTAATTCTTCAAGTCGGGCTAAGCCTATAATTATTTCTTTATTTTCTTCAAGTACTTTTAATTTATCTCCTGCCGAAATTACAACACTTAATTTCTTAGCTGGGTCAATTTTATAATCTGATTTGAGCGATCGAATGCCTGTGATTATATTTTTGACTAAATCAAAATCAACTATAGTATCATCAGGAACATAATTTTCTTTTTTATATTGTGGCCATTTTTCTACCATTAACAACTCATCTTTACCATAAATCTCATTCCATATCTGTTCAGTGACAAATGGTACAAAAGGATGCCAAAGTTTAAGAATTGTATTTAAAATGTAATTAAAAATTTCACTTTTGCTACCTTCTATCTTAGCAATCTCCAAATACCAATCTGCAATTTGATCCCAAGTAAATGAACGAAGCAACTCACTAGCGGCAGAAAACTGATAATTTTCTAAACTATCATTTATAGACCTTACATGGGTATTTATTGAATTCAAAGTCCACTTGTCCGCTAAAGTTTTTGCTTCTGGTCTACCTACATCAATCTTTGGCTCGTCAATATTCATGAGCATAAAACGGCTCATGTTCCATAACTTATTAACCAAATGCTGAGCACCTTCAACCTTTTCCAGATAAAATCTAGCATCATTTCCTGGGCTTATTCCGCTTATCAAACTATATCTAAGTGCATCTGTTCCATATTTTTCAATCACCTCAAGCGGATCAATACCATTGTCAGCTGATTTGGAAAACTTCTTACCATCTTTGTCACGCAACATTCCATGAATATATACATCCTTAAAAGGAATCTCATCTAATAAATAAGTAGACATCAAAATCATTCTAGCCATCCAAAAAAATAAAATCTCATGACCCATTTGCATCCACGAGCTAGGATGAAACTGCTCCAAATCAGATGGCTTGCCCGGCGTAGCCTTAGCGGAGTCGGGCCAACCTAAAGTAGAAAAAGTCCACAAGCCCGCTGAAAACCAAGTATCTAATGTATCGGGATCTTGTTGCCAATCTTCCAAATCTTCCGGTGGATTAACTCCGACGAATACCTCACCCTGTCCCTCTCCTTGTAAAGGAGAGGGAACTTTCTCCCCTGTTTTTCTATACCAAACCGGAATTTGGTGTCCCCACCAAACTTGTCTGCTAATACACCAATCTCGCAAATTATCTATCCAATTATAATAGATCTTCTCAAATCGATCTGGAGTAATATTAACTTTTTGATTCTTATCCCCATTATGCCCTTTTTCAACGGCTTCTTTCATTAATTGCTTCAAAGTTTTTCTACGTCCAGGGATTTCTTTGTTTACAGCCACAAACCACTGTGTCATTGGGAGTGCTTCCACGACATCTCCAAACCTATCAGATGTACCAACGTTTTGATCTATCTCTTCTTCTGCTTCAAGCAAGCCCTGTGCTTTTAATTTTTCTACTACAAGTTCACGCGCTTCAAGTGCAGTCTTGCCCACAAACTCATCACCAGCTCGAGAGGTCATATTACCATCTTCTCCAATAACTTGTACTAAATCTATTTCATTACCTTCTGCTTTTTTACGTTCATACATATCAAAGTCAACTGAACTATGTGCAGGAGTAACACCAAGTGCCCCAGTACCAAATTCCGGATCAACATGATCGTCTGCTATAATTTTTAATTTCAAATCAACACCACAAAAATTTACATCAAATATTTGTCCAATATATTTTTTATAACGCTTGTCTTTTGGATTAACCGCAACTGCAGTATCTCCAAGTTTTGTTTCGGGACGAGTTGTCGCAATAGTAAACGGAAAATCTTTACTATATTTAAATGTATAAAATTTTGCCTTACGGTCAATATAAACAAGTTCATCATCACTACAAGTTGATTGGCCTTTAACTGACCAATTTACTACACGATAACCACGATAAATAAGTCCATCATCATACATTTTCTTAAATACTTCATTTACTGCCTTACTACGGTCTTCGTCAAAAGTATAAGCAAGCCGACCCCAATCACAACTTGTACCCATTTTCTTTATCTGACTCAAAATAGTTGATTTTGAATTTTCGGCATATTCACGGATCTTTTCTAACAATCCTTCGCGACCCAACTCTTCACGAGGATTTTTCATTCCGGCTTTTACCAAATCTTTTTCAACCTTGGCCTGAGTAGCAACAGCAGCATGATCTGTACCTGGAAGTAATAAAACTTTTTTGCCTTGCATACGCTGATACCTTGCCATCACATCCATAAGACTATTTTCAAGTGCGTGTCCAAGATGAAGCACGCCGGTAACATTTGGTGGTGGCATCATTATTGAATATGGCTCACCTTCAAGAATATCAGGATTAAAAAAACCAGACTCTTCCCAGAGTTTATAAATACTATCTTCGTATTTTGAAGCTTCGTAGGTTTTTGGTAACTCTTTCATAAAACAAGTCTAATGTTTGCTATAGTACTTATGTAACTCAAACCTTTAGGTTTAACACTAGAAACCCCGGACGTTCTTGCCTCCGAGATCAAACCTAAAGGTTTGAGTTACATTTTTTTCTTCAATATCCTTTATTCTGTCTTCTAAATCCATAATTACAAAATAATCTAAATAATACAGATTATCTATATTTTACTAGATTTCCAAAAAAATTGCAACTCTTGCCTAGTCTTAGCCAAATTCTTATCCACATTAACACCTTTTTAGCTGGGTTGACATAAACTTGTATAATTGGTATAATGATCTATCCGGTAAATGAACCGGAAAAACAAAATAGGAGGGGGATATGAAAATATTCCGAATCGCTTCTTTCATTGGTGGTGTTGCTTTAATCATCTCGAACTTCTTCGGGGCGGGAGCAAATGTGCTGGCAGCTGGAATCGTCTGTGTGTTTGTCGGACTGATACCACTCTGATAAGGAGGGGATAAAAATGATTAGGTGTTTTAGGTTTTACAAAATCCAAGAACTCTTGGATCTTCTCTCTTTCCTTTGGAAGCCCAACTTCACGTGTGGTGCCATGGAGAGAGGTATTCCAAAACAAAAAGACCCCAAAGGAGGAAGGAGGGGTCAATTTCACGGCATCAAATTTTGGTGCGATGAAAATGACCTGGTGTAATTTGATAAAAACTTGTGTCATTGCGAGCCATGATTCGCATCAGGGCGAAGCAATCCCAGTGTACAAGCAACGTAGCTTATTCAATGGGATTGCTTCGTCACCCCGTATTTCATCGGGGTTTCTCGCAATGACACAACGCCTTCAAATTAAAATAATACTTACCATAGTATGGTCTATGGTATGGTCTAAATTTGTTTAAATGTTTACATATTTATACCGAAGGCCATGTGTTTAAATGTTTATGAAAGATTTTGCAGGACAACTGAATAAAATTTTGGAAAATAAAAAAAATATTTTGATTACTTTTCCAAAAACTGACAAAGGCGATGCTATCTCTAGTGCTGTCGCTCTTTTGATATTTTTAGAAAAGCTAGGCAAGCGGGTAGATATTGTATGTGAAAATATTGAAGTGCCACAGCAATTAAATTTTATTAAAAAAACTAAACTAATAAAATCAGCCTTAAACTATTTACAAAAATTTGTTATTACAATTGACACCAAAAAAACTGGTCTCCACGAATTAAGCTATGATCACAAAGACAACAAGCTTAAAATCTTTATTACACCAAAGCAAAATTATCTATCTCGTGATAATATCAGCACAGCTCAATCTGATTTTAAATATGATATTATTTTTACATTGGGAACCAGAGACCTAGAACAGCTCGGTAATATTTTTCATGACAATACTGAGTTTTTTTATAAATGCCCAATTATAAATATTGATCATAGTGCTAACAATTCTCATTTTGGCCATGTGAATATCGTGGATATCACCGCTGTTTCCACTGCCGAAATTCTATATGACCTATTGGAAAACTGGCAAGCTGAAAATATAAGTGAAGAAATTGCTACTGCACTCCTGACTGGTATGATTGTAAATACTCATAGTTTCAAAACTGGCAATATCAAACCACAAACCTTACACTTTGCTAGTAAATTAATGCACCTAGGAGCAAATAGAGATTATATTGTCCAAAACCTATACCGCACTCGCAGTTTATCTACATTGAAACTCTGGGGTCAAGCTTTATCACATCTACAATATGACAAATCCATTGGTCTGGTTTGGACTATTATCACTCGTGATGATTTAATTCGTTCTGGGGCAAACTCAAATGACTTACATGAAATCATAGAGGAATTAATAAGTAATTCACCGGAAGCAAAACTTATATTACTACTTCATGAAGATAACATGATTGATGAAAAACCGGTCGTCAAAATAATACTTGATACTAATAAAGATTTTAATGCCTCTGAACTCCTAAAACCTTATCAATCAAGTGGTGACAAAAAACAAGCCGTCGCTACTATTGTTGGCAAGACTTTGAAGCAGGTAGAAGAAGAAGTGGTGGAGCATATTAGAAAAAAGGTGGCGAATTAAATTTTCTGATAAACAAAAAGAAAAAACTGTGCGTTGGACACAGTTAGTGACGGAGGGGGTCGAGCGGAGCTGTAGAGTTTGTTTTATTTATTTAAAATCTTGTGGGGTTCTTAGCACGCAAATAGAGCTTAAAATTTTTAATCTTTCTTAATAATTCTCCAGACCCCCTCACCGGCTGACGCCGTGTGCTCCCCCTGATAGCCTTCGGCAGTGAGCTCAGGCCGAATCTGGGGGGAGAGCTTACGCTGCTTTCTAAATCAACGAACGACCACTCATCTCCTTCGGCTGTTTTACACCCAAAATATGCAGAATAGTTGGTGCCACATCTGCTAACATACCAACTGAATGTGATAAGCTTAAATCACCACCAATTGGATCGCCGGTTGGTCCAGCTTCACCTTTATATTTATTGCCTACAATTAAAAATGGAACGGGATTAGTACTGTGTTCTTTATATACAGAGTCGGTCTGCAAATTCCTCATCTCTTCAGCATTGCCATGATCGGCGGTAATAAGTAAAACTCCATCCTTTGCTAATACATATTCAGAAATCTTACCAATATCTTTGTCTATTTCTTCTATACCTTTTATAGCCTCTTTTATATTACCAGTATGACCAACCATATCAGCGTTAGCGAAATTAAGTATTATTACATCATATTTATCAGCCTCAATTACTTTTATTACTTCTTTAGTAATTTGCGGAGCTGACATTTCCGGGGCTTGATCATAGGAAGAAACTTTTGGTGATGAAATAATTTTACGCTCTTCTCCTGGAAAGGGATCTTCTACTGTCCCATTTAAGAAAAAAGTAATGTGAGCATATTTTTCAGTTTCAGCAATATGAAAATGCTTTAAATTATTACTACTTAAAACTTCTGCTAAACAATTGTTAACAACTTGAGGTGGATAGGCCACAATTAATGGTAATTCTTTTTCATATTCTGTCATTCCAACAAAATGTAAATTTTTTATATAATCAGATTTAAATTTAGCAAAACCTGGCAAAATAAATGCTTTAGTCAATTCGCGAGCACGATCAGGTCTAAAATTAAAAAATATGACCGCATCCCCTTCTTTTATTGTCGTGGTTGGCTTGCCTGATTTACCAATCACGACTGGAACAAACTCTTCATCATAAACTTTTTTCTTATAAGACTCTTCAATTGCATCTTCTGGATCTTTGAAATATTCTTCAGCCTGTCCTAATGCCATAGCATTATAAGCTTTTTCAATTCTATCCCAACGATTATCCCTATCCATGGCATAAAAACGACCGGAAACTGAAGCAATTTTACCTCTACCATATTCTTTTATTTTTTTCTTCAGGGCTCTAACAAAATCAATTCCTGAATCAAGCGTAGTATCGCGACCATCCAAAATCACATGGATATAAACTTCTTTTACTTTTTCCTTTTTACAAAGCTTGAGCAAATTATAAAGATGTTCCTGACTAGCATGCACATTACCTGGACTAACTAGTCCAACTAAGTGTAAGGCTGATTTATTTTTTTTAACTTGATCGGTAGCTGAAAGCAGTGCTTTGTTTTCAAAAAAACTTCCATCTACAATAGACCGATTGATACGTGGTAGTGTCTGATAATAAACTCGACCCGCACCAATATTCAAATGCCCCACCTCAGAATTCCCCATCTCACCAAACATAAGACCGACTTCATTTCCAGAAGCATCTAAGGTCATTACCGGGTATTCACGAACAAATTTGTCAAAGTTGGGAGTCTTGGCTTTCAAGATCGCATTGCCTTCATGATCAGGGGCTATTCCCCAACCGTCAAGAATTGCGAGGACTAGTGGTTTTGGTCTTTTTGACATATTTTTTAAAAAGATACAAGAAACAAGATACAAACAAATCTCAAATTACAATTTTTAAAATTTTTGTAATTTGGTTATTGTAATTTGTTTGTTCCTTGTTTCTTGAAAATTTTTTAAATTAAAATAAAACTTTCCCGCTCATCTCTCTGGGTTTTTCTACTTCCATCATTTTCAAAATCGTCGGCGCTATATCAGCCAAAATTCCATCTTTTAATCTTATGCCTCTGGTTTTATTACTTATCAAAATGCAAGGCACAGGGTTAAGAGTATGTTCAGTCATCATCTCATTAGTTTGTAAATTTATCATTTCATCAGCATTACCATGATCAGCTGTAATCAAAACTTGACCGTCGCGCTTGAGAGCTTGTTCTACTATTTTGGCAACACAGGTATCAATCGTGTTAACTGCCTTTTTGCCCGCTTCAAAATTACCAGTATGACCCACCATATCAGCATTAGCAAAATTTATACAGATAAAATCTAATTTATCCAGATAGCGAATAACTTCCGCAGTAATTTCATTAGCTGCCATTTCCGGCTTTTCTTCATAACTCCTAACTAAAGGAGATTCTATTTTCATTCTAATTTCTCCATTAATTGGATCGGCATAACCGCCATTCATAAAATAAGTGATGTGTGCATATTTTTCTGATTCAGAAATATAAAGCTGACGCTTTTCTTTTAGAACCATAGGTAGTGTAGCCATCAAATCCGGTGATGGAAAAGCGGTCATCAAATGGTCTAGATCTGGACCAAAATCAGTCATGGCCACAAAACGGATATTTTTTAATACTTTGGTTCTATGAAAGGATCCTCTATTCCTTTTGTTAAAATCTTTTTGAACAAAAGCTTTGGTAATCTGCCTAGCTCTGTCGCTTCTAGAATTAATAAAAAATACTGCATCATTATCATTTATAGTGGCCACTGGTTTCTTCTTAGAACGTGGACCGTCTGTTTTTTCCATAATAACTGTCGGACACAAATACTCATCAGTCTCATCACGATTATACGACTGCGACAATGCATCTTCGGCACTATCTGCCTTACAGCCCTGACCCAAAACCATAGCTTCATAAGCTTGTTGCGTTCGCGACCAAATTTTATTGCGATCCATGGCATAAAATCTTCCCATGATTGTGGCGATTTTCTCATGTGCCAACATATGTCCGCGCATTTCCCGCAAAAAATCAGCTGCCCCATGAGGAGAAGAATCACGACCGTCGGTAAATAGATGTAGATAAACTTTATCAATCTTTTCACGACGAAAATACTCAAGCAAAGCATGAAAATGTTCTGGATAAGCATGGGCGCTGTTGCTATCGGTAAGTAATCCCATTATATGCACGGCAGTATCATATTTTTTTACATGATGTACAGCCTGTTTAAAAGCCTCGTTTTTGAAAAAAGTACCATCATGAATTGCGTCAGAAATCTGCACCAAATCTTGTTTTACAATTCGGCCCGCCCCAATATTAATATGCCCGGCTTCAGAATTACCCTGCTGACCCTTGAATAATCCAACCTTTTCACCATAAGTTATAATTTTAGAACTAGGATATTTTTTAAGGTAACCAAAAATATTCGGAGCTGTCTCAGGTGTAATGGTATTACCTTTATTTTTAACATCAGCCAAACCAAAACCATCCAAAATTACGAGTAAAGTTGGTTGATTGATTTTTTTAATATTTTTCTCAGTTTTTACAGTTTTCACTGTTTTTTTAAGTTTTTTAGCTTTTGTCATAGGTGGGTATATTATAGCGTAAAAGCTTTGTAGATTCAAGCGCTGATAATAAAATGATGATAGAACGCCAATTACCGCAATATCCACAATTTACCATAATTATATTTTAGTTAATTTTGGTAATTGTGGTAATTGGTGTTCTATTTTCTACCAAAAACAAAAACCTTGCTTAAGCAAGGTTATCTGCTATCTGAAAACTGTCAACAAACTTCACTCTCTATTTTCATTAATCTATTATATTTCTTCACGAAAAATGGCGCTAGCCATTTTGAGTGATCGCGTGGTGAGCGCAGCGAACTTTATGCGACACCTGTCAATAATAATCCACTGGCGCCATCTCGTGACAAGCCAAATTAGCTTACTTCGCTCTCAATTTTCATTAATCTGTTATATTTTTCAACACGCTCACTACGACTCATTGACCCTGTCTTGATAAACTCCGCATTCACTGCTACTGCTAAATCAGCAATAAAAGTGTCAGCTGTCTCGCCTGAACGATGAGAAACAGAAACCTGATAATTACTTTTCTTGGCTAAATATATAGCATCAATGGTTTCAGACAAAGTTCCAATCTGATTAAGCTTAATTAAAACCGCATTGGCCACTTTCATATCTATACCCTTTTGAATTCGTTTGGTATTAGTGACAAACAAATCATCACCAACTATTGTAACTTTCTTGCCTAATTTTTTTGTAAGTTTTTTCCAATTATCCCAATCATCTTCTGAAAGTGGATCTTCAATAGATATAATTGGATATTTTTTAATCCAACTGTCTAAAACACGGATAACTTTTTCAGCTGTATATGTCTGTTTCTTGTTGTCAAAATAATATTTTCCCTTTCGACAAAATTCAGAAGCAGCAATGTCCATTGCCAGATGAACATTTTTACCTGGTTCAAAACCAGCTGATTTTATTGCTTGCATTAAAAGCTGTAATGCTCTTTCGTTATTTAATAGGTCTGGCGCAAATCCACCCTCATCGCCAACGCCAGTGCTATAACCTTTTTTGTTTAAAATTCCAGCAAGTGAATGAAAAATTTGTGAACCCATACGAACACGCTCGCTAAATTTACGATTGACTGGCACAATCATAAATTCCTGAATAGTCAAATTATTATCAGCATGACGCCCACCATTCAAGACATTCATCGTGGCAACTGGCATGCGCCAACCACTTTCTCTAAGTTTATAAGTATTGCGAATGTACTTATACAATGGTGTTTTGGTACTCATAGCAGCCGCCCGACAATTTGCTAGAGAAACTGCCAAAATAGCGTTAGCACCTAACTTACTTTTGTTTTCAGTCCCATCTAAATCTATCATCAA
>JBDRSF010000013.1:0-2306 GCA_043825135.1 Candidatus Magasanikiibacteriota bacterium | reverse complement strand
AAACATTAAGATTTGCGATAAATTTACTGACAGCGGGGACTGCGATAATTGGTTGACTGTTAGTCAAGAGAACCAGACATATGACAAGAATGATTCTGGCAATGTTAAAAAAAGCGATATTAGTAATATGACTGGTTATGTTAAAGTTGGGTATGAAGGAGTTGGTTTTGGCACGAGCAGTGTTAGTATGTATCCTAATGACTATTATCCATTAGGAACAGCCGAATCGGTTGGATTAAGCGCTAGTGTTCCTAATGGCGGGTTTGAATTACCAAGCACAGCGCTAGATGAAACTACAGGTAAAACTATTGAGGTTCCACCACAGTACTGGGACTGTAGTAATAATATCAGCAAATGCAAAATTTTATATAACCCTTTTGATATACAAGAGTCAGGAAGTTGTTATACGACAATAGAAGGAAGTGTTTGTAAAAAATTTGCTCCAGAGGGGAAACAATTTTTATCTTTGCCTGGCGGAGAATCTGCTGAAACTCATAATTCAGCAATTACAGGATCTTCTGTTCCTCGATATATTCAAGTAGTTGCTCAAAAAGAGTATTTCCTTACTCTTTATGTTAATACTGTTAGATTAACAAAGGGCGAGGCAAGAATAAAAGTTGAGCAGTATAATAATGAGGGTGAGACTGTTAGAACTGATGATTGGTTCCTACTTGATAAAATGCAACCATGGACATTTGTATTAAAAAAAATTACTACAGTTCCCACTGCTAATAAAATTAAAATAATATTATCTTCTTATGACACAAATGGATATTCTAGCGTTGATGGCAATTTTGTTTATTTTGATGATGTAAAAATAAGAACTGTCTTAGAAAGCCAAGATAATTGGCGTACACCGCAATTTTGCCGCTTATATCCACAACAAGATTCTTTAAGCTGTGATTATTACGCTGATTCAGGAATTAGATATAAAGGCGTGTCAGGATACTGTTTAGAATACGACCGTTATCCAGGATCATCAGACGCATGTCTTTTATGGTGGTCTGTTCCAGACGGAGAAGACAGACTTAATGAATATTGCGGAGATAGCATGGTTAACGGAGATGAAGATTGTGATTGTGGCGAAGATAAAATAGCATGCGTAAATGATGGACCTGCTGATTCTAGATACAATCAATACATGTGCATTGGCTGCCGGCAGGCAGAAGGATGGTGCGGTGATAATGTAGCGCAAGACGGTCATGGCGAAACATGCGATTGCGGCGATGGCATTCCTGAGAGTAATGTAAATCCTGAGTGCGATGGCACTGGAATTAATGGCGGGAGTGTTTGTAAATCAAATTGTCAATGGAATCATTGTCAATTTGACGATGCTGGAACTTATGAACTTTACACGCCACCTTATTTCCCATGCGTTATAGGTGATCCCTCGCCAAGTAGTGAAGTAACGGAGCCAAGTAATAGTGGCTCGCCATAAAAAAATAAAATTTAAAAATAAAATTTAAAAATTAATAAAAAAATTACAAAGATATTTTTTGTCAGAATAAAATCAAATGGTAAAAATATTTTGTAATTTTAGTAAAATTATGAAAAAAATTGTTTTAAAAATTAAGCAAAAACTAGGTATGAGAAAATTGTCTTATGTGATTTTAGGTTTGTTTATTGGACTGCTTACAACAACAGGATTTTTGTATGTCAGAGCGGCGTGGAATACTCCAGTAAGTTCCGGAGAGCATTTAACAGCGAAGATGTGGAATGATAGTGTGGGCAAAATAGATGGTGGATGGTGTAAACATCAGCGAACAGGCTCTAAATGGAGTGATGCTGCTTATTCAGGATGTAGTTTAGAAGGAAATGCTACGTGTACAAATAATGCTTGTTCTTGTTCGTTAGAATATACTAAAATTTATACTGGCGCTTTGGGTTATGGTATTAATGAGACATGGGAGGAATATTATCTTTGTGTAAGATTTTAAGGTAATTTTTTCGGCTTCGTCGCAGTCTTAGATAAAAAAATTGGTTGTTATTAGTTTGGCCGAAACTGTCTGAACCACTGATTAGCACTGATTTTACTGATTTGCACTTGATGAATTAATTAAATCAAATTAAATTAATCAGTGAAATCATGTGCTAATCAGTGAAAATCAGTGGTTCAGACGATTCAGACGATTTCAACAGTTTAAAATATGACACTAAAAAAAGAGATTATAACAATACCAAGTGAAAAAATTATTAGCAGAATATTTTTAATTAGAGGCAAAAAGGTGATGATAGACCGAGACCTTGCCGAACTTTATGGCGTGAAAACAGGAATTTTAAACCAAGCTGTTAAAAGAAACATTAAA
>JBDRSF010000012.1:0-6081 GCA_043825135.1 Candidatus Magasanikiibacteriota bacterium | reverse complement strand
ATAAAATTATAATAGCTCTTTAACTATTAATCTGTCATCCCAAGGTATCATCACGCCACCCTTTATACACATCGCCTGTTCACTGCCTTTGCCTGTAACTAGAATCAAATCTCCGGAATTGGCCATTTTAATGGCCAATTTAATGGCCAACTTTCTATCCAAGACTTCAAACAAGTCTTTATCTAATTTCTTCCCAACTTCTTGTGCCCCAACTGAAACTTGTTTTATTATTTCCATAGGATCTTCATCATAGGGATCCTCATCAGTAACAATAAAAATATCAGCCTTCTCCCCAACTAGTTTTCCAATGGGTTTTCTTCTGCCTTTATCACGACCACCACCAGTTGAACCACAGACATGTATCACTCGTTTTGGTTTAATTATTTCCACCACTCGGTAAAGTGCCTCAAGAGCCACCGGTTCAAATGCATAGTCAACAATAACTTTAAAACCTTTTTCTTCTGCTTCGTTGATAAATTCTAATCTTCCAGGTGGAGATTTCAAATCATTAACCGCTTCTTCAATTTTTGACCAGCTAATATCTAATACGCGCAAAACAGAAATTCCTGCCAAAATATTCATAACATTATATTCACCATAGAGTTTAGGTTGAAATCCGCGTTGGCCGATGGCAAAGTTTAATCCATCAGCAGATGCTTTGGTATTATAAGATGATAAATGATAAGTGATAGATAATAGATCTTTTTTTGTTAGGTATTTTTTTTCATCATCTCTATCAAAAATAATTTTTTTACCAAAATTAAACTGCAAAAATTCCTCTGCATACTTACAGTTTCCATTAACAATTGCGGTTTTTTTAATCGACTTTTGACTTTTAACTTTTAACTTTTGACATGAAACGTAACCAAATATTCCCAGTTTGGCTGCCTTATAATTTTCAAATCCCCCATGTGACTCAATATGTTCTGGATACAAACCAGTCAAGATCATCATATCGTAATTGATAAATTTATGGCGATATTGTAAATAACCTTCGGAAGTAGTTTCGACAATTGCTATATCACAACCAGCATCTGCCATTTGACGTAAATATTCCTGAATCTTCATTTTACCAAGCATGGTCATTTTTTGATCATTTAATTTTTCTTTTCCGGCTATATAAAAATCAACAGTTGAAAGTGATCCGACTTTATAACCCTGATCCTCTAACATCTGACGAAGAAAATGTATTACACTAGATTTACCAGTTGTACCTGTTACACCAACAACCAACATCTCTTCTGAAGGATGATTGTACTTAACCGCTCCATACCAGGCATAGAACAAATGTCTAAAATCTAATATTTTTTTGGGAATAATTTTTTTTAACAATTTTATCATAATATAAAAAGGTGTATTTTTATAGTAATTAGTAATTGATAATTAAGTAATTATGTTACATATATAAAAAATTTTCTTAGAATGTAATACAATTACTAATTACTTAATTACTGTGTACTTTATAGACCTAATCTTCCTTTAAACTTGCTTCATATACAATAATCTGCAACTTATGTACAGCTCCTTTCGCTTGATCAAACTTGGTACGCAAATAACTAGTCAAATTAAATTCAATCAACTCACCAATTATCTCTTGTGCCATTTCAGCACATTTTTTTGTCATAGCGATATCTTTGTTTGTTGCAGATTTAATTGCATAACGATATAACTCACCCGGCACATCACAAAGACCGGCTAAATATATTTCTTCGGCAATTACTAAGGTTTTTATTTCACCAATTTTTCCGGTCTCTAAAAAATCAAAAAAACACTTGGCTTCTACATATTCTTCCAAAGCAGCTTTGTACGAACCTTCATCTAAAATCTTTGGTGTAGTTTTGTATTTCTTATTTATGTCTTTCAAAATTTTCTCTACCATCTTGATTTTTTCAACCGCTTCCTTCTTGTTATCTCTATGTAAGGCAAAAATAGCCCTTTTGGCGTGGTGTAAGGCGTTATTTGACTCTCCAATGACTTCTCCGCGCTTACTGTGGTAGGCGTGAAGGTTTTTCTTGATTTTTCCGAGATACTTTTTATTCAACATATTTATTAGATTACATACTAACATACGAATTGTACCGATTCGACATGAGCTCATGGCCGAAGGCTGATTATACTAATGCTATACAAATTCCTGACTAGAAAAATATTAGTATAACAACGGTATAATTAGTATTATTTGTATATTGGTATATTTTATTTATACATGTTTACGATTTTTAATTAAAAATATTCCTTTTATTATTTCTATTAGCACTAGATTTAATAAGCCAAACAAAATCATCACTATCCAATAATGTAATGAAAGTGGTACTGTTCTTAATAATATTTGTAAAGGTTTTAAATAAATTGATCCAATGAGCAAAGCCCAACTAACAATTAAAGCGTACACTAAATAATGATTGCTAACCAAACTTATCTGCCAAACCATTTTTCTCATACTACGAATTGAAAAAATGTAAAAAAGTGCACCTATCCCTATTCCAACAAACATCAAAGTGCGCACAAGTGCAATGTCGCCAGTTGTCTTCATATAATATAGGAATAGACCAAATAAAACAATATTAGGGACGATAGTGACTATAAGAATAGTTACCTTCATCTCCTTATCAATAATTGAAGTATTACGTTTACGTGGCTTATCAGTCATATTTTCTTTATCACCCTTATCAAATCCTAATGACATAACAACAATCCCCTCTTGAACCAAATTCATCCATAAAACTTGGGCGGGTAAAAGTGCGAGTGGTAGCCCTGCAATTATACTACCAGCAATAAGAAAAACTTCGCTCAAACTTCCCGCCAGTAAATAGACAATAACTTTTTTAATATTTTGATAAATACCTCTCCCCTCTTCTACAGCCGAAACAATTGTGGCAAAATGATTATCAAGCAAAACCATATCGGAAATTTCCTTAGCAACATCCGTACCAGCGACCATGGCAACGCCGATGTCGGCGCCTTTTAGGGCTGGTGCATCATTAACTCCATCTCCAGTCATAGCGACTACCTCTCCATTTGCCTGAAAAGCTCTCACAATCCTTATCTTGTGTCTAGGATCAACTCTGGCAAAAATATAAATATCTCTCACAGCCATTTGCAAATCTTCGTCGCTTAGAGATTCTAATTTTTGTCCATCAAAAATTTGATCATCATCATGAGGAATACCAACTTCGCCTGCAATTGATTGAGCAGTGCGAATATGATCACCTGTTATCATTACAGTTCTGATACCAGCTTGTTTAGTTAATTGAATTGAATCTTTGACATCAGCACGTAAAGGATCAGATAAAGCAACTAAACCAACTAAAACTAAATTTTTTAAATCTTTTTTCTCTAATTTATTTATTAATTCATTTTTTTGTTGATAAGCCAAAGCCAAAACTCTCAGGCCTTTTTTGGTCAATTCTTCTTCTTGTGCCTTGAACCAAGCAAGCTTAGATTTGCTCAACTTTTTTTCTTTTCCATTTTCTATGTAATAAGAACATTTGGAATAAAGCATCTCAGCAGCACCTTTTACATAAAGCAATGATTCATGATCAATATGATGAAGTGTTGCCATGAATTTATTATCGCTCTCAAAAGGAATCTCAGCCACTCGTCTTAACACTGGATCCAAATGATATTTTTCCAAACCAACTTTCATGCCAGCATATATAAATCCAATATCAGTTGTGTCACCAACAAACTTCCATTCTGTCTCTAATGCCTCAGGATTTTGTAAAATTCCATCATTACATAAAATTCCAATTCTTAAACCCAAAAATGCATCTGGGTGTCTTTCTTCTTCATCAATACTAATTGCTTTTAATTCAGAAAAATTCAAATCATCATTTGAAGTAATTAACCGAGTAATTCGCATCTTGCCTTCGGTTAAAGTTCCTGTCTTGTCAGTACAAATTACACTAACAGATCCCAAGGTTTCGGCTGAGACTAATTTTCTAACCAAAGCTTTTCGTTTTAAAATATGTTGCATGCCAACTGCCAAAATCACAGTCATTGAAATTACCAACCCCTCTGGAATAGCTGCAACCGCAACAGCCACCGCCGTTTCAAACATTTCTACAAAAGTATGATGCTCAGATTTGCTAAAAACTCCCAAAAGAAATATAGCCAAAGAAATAAATAAAACAACAATACCAATAACTTTACCCATTTTTGAAAGTTGAATTTGCAGTGGCGTCTTTTCATCTTCTGTTTTCTTTACCATTGAAGAGATCCGACCAATCTCAGTTTCCCCACCAATCGCTGTCACAATAATTTTTGCACGACCACTACTAACTACTGTGCTACGAAAAGCCATATTATCACGATCAGCTATACCAACTTCTTTTTTTATTATATTAGAATTTTTCTCTACTGGTTCTGATTCACCTGTTAATGCTGATTCATCTACATTAAAATTAATATTTTCAATTATTCGGCCATCGGCTTGAATTTTATCACCTGCCTCTAAAACTAGAATATCTCCAGGTACAATTTCTGTACTATTTATCTGCTGTCGCCTACCACTTCTAATTACAATCGCGCTATACTCCACCATTTCACGTAATTTTTTCAAAGACTGATTAGCTTTATCTTCCTGAATAAATCCAACAATAGCATTAACAAAAACTGTAATAAAAATCACACTCGTATCAATATATTCACCTAAAAATCCACTGATAATACCAGCTACTATTAAAATAATAATCAGAGGGCTTTTCCATTGATTCAAAAAAATCTTAAACCTAGACACCTTCTCTCCCGAACGTGGCAATTTATTGAAACCATATTTCTTTTGCTTTTCTTTTACCTCAGTGGTACTCAAACCATCCTGATGAGTATTGAAAAACTTCAAAATTTGTGGTATACTTTGTAAATAAAAATTATCCATAGTTAAAAACTTGACTTTTTATCATGCATAGTATATCATATTAACGAGTTAATTTGAAATTGCTTTCTGCCACTGCTGAGTTTACTCGGCGTAACGCAGTGAAGCCGAGGTCCGATAGCTCAGTTGGTAGAGCAGCAGCCTTTTAAGCTGACGGTCCTGGGTTCGAGCCCCAGTCGGATCACGAAACAAAGTTGGAACACCCAGCTTTGTTTTTATTTTTTTTACTTGCAATTAATTTAACTTTATGATACTTTTACGATACAACGAATTGAATTCGATGTAAGTCTAGACTAGCCACAAAGGGGTGGCTTGTTAAAATTTACGTGAGAATTCACTATAGATGGAGGAACAGATGACCGAAAAGCAGAAGTTGCTGGAGGCAATGGAGTTCGTCAAGAAGGCGATGGGAGGGTTCATCCCGTTCATCAGCATCACGCTCGGGTCTGGACTCGGCTACATGGTCGAACTGCTGGAGGGCGCCTGTTCGTGTGATTACTCAGACATTCCGAACTGCCCGACTCCTGGCGCGACCGGCCACGCCGGTAAGCTCTGGTGGGGCAAGCTGGACGGAGTGCCAGTCATCATGCTCCAGGGCCGAGTACACCTCTACGAGGGTTACTCAGTGCACGAAGTTGTGTTCCTCACTCGACTCATGATCATGCTGGGAGTGAAGAAGCTGATCATGACCCATGCAACAGGTGCAGTCACACGGAACCTGGAACCAGGCGACATCGTGGCCGTGAGGAGCATGTTGCCGCTCAACTGCCCCGATCCCACGAGTGGGCCTGGTATTCCTGAGCTCGGCATCGAGTTCTCGCCCGTGGACACCGCACTTAGCTTGAGGTTTCGACAGCTTGCCAAGCAGTGCGCGCGGGAGGAAGGTGTCTCACTGCACTGGGGCGTGTCCTGTTTCAAGTTCGGTCGAACCTACGAGGGAGCAGCCGAAGGCGACATGATGGCACGTATGGGTGGCGACCTGGCCACCATGTCCACGATCCCCGACGTCATGGCCGCAGCCCAAATGAACGCGGAGGTTCTGGATCTCGCCCTCATCACCGACATGGTGTGTCAACGGGAAATAGAAATGTCATACTTTTAAGGATTTAGAAATGTCCTACCTTGGTTAATTCCGGTGTTTTTGTTTTGATTTTGTAAGTGGCTTGTAACACCCAAGGAATTTGTCTTTTTACTTGTTTTTGACCCTT
>JBDRSF010000011.1:0-24562 GCA_043825135.1 Candidatus Magasanikiibacteriota bacterium | reverse complement strand
AAAATTCTGTCCTGAACGAAGTTGAAGGATTGAGCGGCTTCGCCGCGATCTTAAAAACTGCCAAAGAACCCGTAAAAAATATCGGCTCGAACCACATTTTGTAAAAGAAAATTTTTTACATTGGTAATTATTAAATTAACGTTAAATATGAACAAACCGAAAAAACCATGTTGTGGCAAATTGGAAGAACCAGAAAAAAGGTCTCTCCCAAAAGCCGCCATCCCTATCAAAGAACTTAACAGAGAGGAAATAAAAGAGGAAGTTAAAAGGCGATACGACGAATTTGCCTAAGAAGGTGGTTCAGTTGAAGGCTGTTGTCCCTTGGGAACGAAAAGCCCAGAAAGTTTTGCCTTGGAACATGGGCTCTACAGTCAGGCAGATCTTGCCTTAGTTCCTAAGTTCGCTATAAATCTTTCCCGAGGTTGTGGAAATCCTACCAGCTTTGCTGATATCCAGCCGGGGGAAGCGGTTGCTGATTTTGGTTCAGGTGGTGGTATTGATCTAGTTTTGGCAGCTCATAAAGTTGGACCAACAGGGAAGGTGATTGGAATTGATTTTGCCCCCCATATGCATGAAAGAGCAAAACAGGTAATGGAGGAAGCTGGCCTATCTGACAGAGCTGAGTTTATTCTGCTGGATATAGAGAACCCTCAGGTTCCGGATAATATTGCTGATGTAGTAATATCTAACTGCGTGATTAACCTTTGTCCTTGTAAACCTTGTGTCTACAAACAAATCTTTGATATTCTAAAGCCTGGCGGTCGTCTGGCCATCTCTGATATTGTTACTAGAGGAGATGTTGACTCTAAAGTTCGGGACTACTTTCAGTCAATCTGGACAGGATGTACTGGAGGAGCAATGCCGGAAGATGAGTATTTTAAGATAGTTAGCGAGGCAGGCTTTAGCCAGCTTAAAGTTGTAGCTCGTCATACTCTCGGCCCAAAAGAATTAGATGAAATGGCAAGTTGCCCTGGTAAAAAATTTTCTCCGGCTTTCTCAGACGAAAAACTAGCTCAAATGCAAGGAAAAATAGTCAGCACGAAGTTTGCAGCTGTCAAACCAAAAGAATAAACAGGATACAATGAGTCTTTAGTTGACGGCTCGCTTGATGGCTCGATTTGATTTTTTCATATATATATGGTAATGTTTAATATTACCAAAATAAGTTGGTAGTCCCTGCCACTAGGGTTTGGTGGCGAATGCACCTTGAAAAGGAGGAAGCCATGGTTAAGAAAGTAGTAATACCTGTACCGAAGAGCTTGGATGAGGCTGCGCAGTTTTTGGCGGAGATAGGGCAAGAGCAGCGCGTCAGCGAGGAAATTCGATCGGGCCTCAATACCGCGGTGGACAAACTGAAGACTCAAGCGATGGCCGACAACGAGCCTCACCAAAAAAAGGTTTCGCAACTCGTCGAAGGACTCTTCGCTTATGCTGAGGCCCATCGCGATGAGCTGACCGATGGCGGCAAGCGTAAGACGGTCGAAGTGCCAACGGGCATCTTCGGCTGGCGTATGACACCGCCAGCTGTATCGCTTCGTGATGTCAAATCAATTCTGGAAAGTCTGAAAGCGCTTAAACTGAAGCGCTTCATCAGGACAAAGGAAGAAGTGGACAAGGAAGCGATGCTGAAGGAACCCGATGTTGCCAAAACCGTCAAGGGTGTCTCGATCAGCCAGCACGAGGAGTTCGTGGCAAAGCCGGCAGAATTGGAAGTCGAGATAGCAACCCAGGTGGACAAACTTAAGAAGGCTACGGCTTAAGAAGTTTCTCAATCAACAGGACTAAGCAGTCCTACTGCTTCCCGCTACGTCTTCGGACCTAGCGGGTTTCTTTTTTCTAAATTGCAAAGAACAAAGAATTTGCCGCCAAAGCAGTAAATTTTTCAAGCTTGTTTTCCTTGAAAAATGTACTGTAATGAGTTATGATTAACTCATAGAAAAACTTGAAACCCGCCTGCGACGCTTTGCGTAGCAATGCGTGCAGGTTGTCAAAGATCGCGGCGAAGCCGCTCAATCCTTCAACTTCGTTCAGGACAGAATTTTTGGGGGCTTCTCGTCGCCGCCACAGGCGGCGAAATGCGTTCGAACTATTTTAAGAATACAGTACCAAAAACACCCGGCCTTACGGCCTTAAAACACTTGACCCTGACGGGTCTAAAAACACAAAAACACAAAAACACTGTTTATTTTAACAGTGTTTTTATTATATCGTTTTACATTTATGCGAAAAATCTCAAAAATCTTTGTTTTAAACAAAACGAAGTAAAAAAGAGTGTTTTTGTGTTTTTAGTCCCGCCCGCTGGCGGGACGGGTGTTTTTAGGCCGTGAGGCCAGGTGTTTTTGTGCCAGCAAGCCCTTGCCAAAATACATTTCTCTGTATATAATACCAATAATGCTTGTCACATAATTCGTAACCAAAAACCTATGGATCTCCTAACTACACTACTCGGCGTGGTGGCTGTGATAATTATCGTCAGCATCCGCCAGGTAAACCAATACCAAAGAGGGGTAAAATTTATGCTTGGAAAATATATCAGGACTATTGAACCAGGTTGGCGCTTAGTCTTACCTATTATCCAAAGCATGACTAAAGTGGACATTCGTGTAAAAGCCGTTGACGTACCTTTTCAAGAAGCTATTACCAAAGATAATATTTCAGCTAAAATAAACGCTGTGATCTATTACAAAGTAGCTGATGCAGCCAAGGCTGTTTTGGAAGTAGAAAATTTTTGGCATGCTGTTAGTCAGCTGGCCCAAACTACAATGAGAAATGTGGTTGGTGAGATGGAATTAGATGAACTCCTGGCTAATCGTGAAGCGGCTGCCAAAAAAATTAGAGAAATTGTTGACTCAGCCACTGACCCATGGGGAATTAAAGTAGAGGCAGTAGAATTAAAAGATGTGATATTACCAGACAACATGCAAAGGACTATTGCCAAACAAGCCGAAGCTGAACGTGAGAGAAGATCGGTAATTATTAAGTCAGAAGGTGAACTATCCGCTTCTCAAAATCTAGCTGACGCTGCTCAAACATTATCTAGTCAACCCGGTGCTTTACATTTGAGAACTCTAAGCACCTTAAATGACTTGAGCTCTGATCAGTCTAATACAGTTATATTTGCTATTCCTTTAGAAATATTACGCGCTTTTGAGAAAATGAGTAAATAGGAACACTAGTTTTAACCTGTCTACAGATAGGCAGGCACTAATCTACACTAATATATCAAACAACTCCACAGAAGTGGGGTTGTTTTAAATCCACCAGTTACATAATTAATGGTTTAATAGCAAACTCAATGGTACTAAAAAGTGAATTCTGTGACATAAAATATAGTCAATTTTTTAACTATTTTTATTATATCAACTAAAAAAAGATAATTTAATTTGTTTTTATTTATAGGCTTCGTAGAGGTCAAACTGTTTGTAGATAAAACAAGACAAATCATCCAGCCCCAGCGGGGCGTCCTGTTTGTAGATAAAACAAGACAAATCATCCAGCCCCAGCGGGGCGTCCTGTTTGTAGATAAAAACCAATCACCAAAACAAAAGCTCCGTAGCCTTCGGTCGTGAGCTCAGGCCGAACGGGAGCGACCTGTTATTTACGCAAACCAACCAAACAGGTCGCTCCTACGGAGCTAAACAAATATTTCTAATGATTCAGACTACAAACAGTTGGATCCTAACGGAGCCAGTGTAATGAATTATAATAAAGCGTCATTTCATAAGAACAGACAATTTAAAGTAATGTTCAAGGTGTTAAAATACAAAGATTAGCACCACCGAATTTACCATTAAACCAAATAACACAAATAACAGTTTTCAGATAACTGATAACATCCACCAAAAAGTAGGATTTTTTTTAGATAAAATAACCCACACTATTTCATCTACTGAGATATCTCAGTAGATGAGTTGTATGGTGTCCTCTATTTTTTTATCTTTCTAATCCTGTTATAATATTAAAAAGTAACACCAATTACCACAATTACCTAAATTTACCAAAATCAGATTGTGGTTGATTGTGGCTATTGTGGTAATTGGTGTTCTATCCTAACCCAAAATTATGAAATACAAAATAAAAGTCCTCCCCCGCTCCTCCAAAAACGAAATCGTCGGCAAATTACCAGACGGTACTCTTAAAATAAAACTAAAAGCCCCACCGGTAGATGGCGAAGCTAATACTGAATTAATTAAATTTCTTAGCAAAGAATGGAAAGTCCCGAAATCAAGTATTAAAATATTAAAAGGGTTGACGAGTAAAATAAAGTTGATAGAAATAAAATAACATCCGAATTACGAAATTCACTTCGTGATACGAATTTTCGAATTACGAAAAATACAAACAAACAAATTCGTAATTCGAAAATTCGAAGTGCAAAGCACATTTCGTAATTCGAATGTTATTTGGGCATGTCCACCCCACCCTTGTTCCAAGGGTTACAGCGCAAAATCCGCCACATAGCCTTCAAAGATCCTACTAACAGGCCTCTTTTTTTTATTACCTGATAACCATACTCACTACAAGTGGGATAAAAACGACAATAACCATGCGGAAAACGAGATTTAAACCAGCCATGATCTGGTGATACGGTCTTTTGATATAATTTTATCAAAAATAAAAAAGGTAGACGAGGATAATAAAGTAATTTTTTGTAATTCATATTTACTTTCTTTGTGCGTCCTCCCCCTACCAAGGGGGAGACAGAGGGGGTCTCACTCACAAATGCTCTTAGCTCTTTTTTCACACTGATCAAATAAAAAATACCAACACCCTTCTAAATTATTTAAAACTTGTTCATTATATATTCTTAAAACCTTTATTCCGTGTCGTTTTAAAAAAAGATCTTTTTCCTTATCTGCTATAATTTTAAAATCCTCACCATGGATCCAGCCGTCAATTTCTATGGCTAGTTTCAACCGTGAACAATAAAAATCCAAAATAAAGTTTCCAAAACTGTGTTGCCGGCGAAATTTATAACCCAAGGTTTTTCTTCTAATTTTTGACCACAATATTCCTTCGGCTTTAGTCTGGTCTTTTCTTAAGTCGCTTCGATATTTCTTTAGTTTTTTTTGATTGTTTAACTCGTACATAGACCCCTCCTGTCCTCCCCTTGACAGGGGAGGGACGTTCTAAGTAATTTCATACTAAAACACCTGATCTCTTAAAAACACCCAACACATCTTTCTCAACCTCTCCATATTTTCTGTCTAAAATCTCTGGTTTTGCTATAAAAGCGATATAAAAACCAATTTTTAACTTGTTTTCTTTCAAAAGCAGGCGGACAACCTCGCGCATCTGACGTTTAATTCGATTACGCTTTACTGCGCTTTTGTGGACTTTTTTTCCCACAACAAAGCCAATTTTAAGGTCTTTTGTGTTATATTTACGTCTAGGATACTTTTCTGGCTCTGTTTTCCAATATTTAACTGTCAAAAACTGCCCACCAACAAACTTACCCTCTTTAAAGAGTATCTCAAAATCTTTCATTTTTTTTAGTCTGTTTTCGCTTGGTAACATATTTACAATATACAAAATACACACAATAATATACAATTTGTATCTTATTCCATGTATATTGTCCCCGCAGAGGGATGCCCTGTGGGTATATCCTGTTTAGTTATTATATCACAAAAACCTCAAATAAACGAGGTTTTTGGCTTATTTTAGATAAAAACAATAATCCTATCTCGTCTTTCTTGTCCTTTTTCCTTTTTTTTCGTCACTCACTGTCAATTTTTTTCTACCCTTAACACGCCGTCTTTTCAAAACTGCTCGGCCAGTTGGGGTTTCCATTCTTGATCTGAAACCATGACATTTGGCTCTTTTTCGTTTTTTTGGTTGATATGTTCTCTTTGGCATAAAATTAGGTATTTGAAATATTTAATTTAATAGTGAGGGCATTATACTGTATAACACTATTTTTGTCAATAGCCAATCCACCTTATCACTAAATCACCCAACCACCTAATCATCTAGGTACACCTTCTTTTGTGTTTTGCAAACAAATTATTGAAAATTGGGTGTGATTCGGTGATAAAGTGGTTAAGTGTAGTATATTAGTATCTATTTATCCCCACTATCCACAGTTTGTCCCCATTTTGTACACTTTTTGGCTTATTTTAGCCATTTTATAATTATCTTATTTGTGTTAAAATAACTGCATTACCAAAATAATTCGCAAAAAAAATAAAATTATGACTAATTATGAGGTTTGGCAAGCTGTTTTGGCAGAATTTGAATTAAAGGTTTCCAAAGCTAATTTTACTACTTGGTTTAGAAACACTGGTATAGTTGGTTTTGATAATGGAGAGATTGTTGTGTGTGTTCCCAACACTTTTACTAAAAGTTGGTTAGAAAAAAAATACCACTCAGATATTATTAAAGCGATTGAGAGAATTACCAATAAACCAATCAAAAAAATAGAGTATCGGGTTGAAAATATCAAAAATATTGAAGAGCAGGGGTGCTCTAACACTCCTCAGTCAGTTGTTTCATCAATCCAAACACCGATTTATTCTGTTTCGGCCAAAACATTAGGGTCCAAATTCAATCTCAATCCAAAATATACTTTTGCTAGTTTTATTGTTGGTAAAGGTTCTGAATTAGCCCACGCTGCTTCTCAGGCGGTTGTCAACCGACCTGGTGATGCCTACAACCCATTATTTGTTTATGGTGGTGTTGGTTTAGGAAAAACCCACCTTATCCAAGGAATTGGCCATGCTTTGCTTGAGGCTAATCCAAACACTAAAATTCTATATGTTAGTTCAGAAAAATTCACCAATGAGTTCGTTTCTTCGGTAAAAGAGGGTCGGGCTAAAGAATTTAAAGATCGTTATCGTAACGTTGATCTGCTTTTAATTGATGATATTCAATTTATTGGTGGAAAAGAACAAACCCAGGAAGAATTTTTTCATACTTTTAACGAACTTCACCAACAAGGTAAACAAGTTGTTATGACATCAGATCGCCCACCGAAAGCTATCCCAGCACTTGAGGATCGTTTGCGTAGTCGTTTTGAATGGGGTATGATTGTTGATATTGCTGCACCAGACTTAGAGACTAGAGTTGCTATCCTAAAATCAAAAGCTCAAGAAAAAAGGTTTGAAATTAAAGATGAACTCTTACAAATGATTGCTACAACTATCCAAAGTAATATTAGGGAGTTGGAGGGTGCTCTTAATAAAGTAATTGCTTTCCATGAATTAAAGAATATTGAACCAAACAAAGACACGGTTAAATCAATTCTATCATCTTTTGAGGGACAGAGTTTAAAAAGATCATTAACACCAAAAGAATTAGTAAGTACTGTGGCTGATTTTTATGGAGTTGAAATTATTGATGTAATAGGAAAGAGCCGTGAAAAAAGACTTGCCCAACCAAGACAGATTGTGATGTTTTTACTCCGCGATGAACTAAAATTATCTTATCCTGCTATTGGTACAGAACTTGGTGGAAGAGATCATACCACTGCAATGCACGCCCACACTAAGATTGGTACTGAAATTGAAAACGATCCAAAAATAAAACAAGATATTGAGGCAATCAAACAGAGACTTTATGTAAATAATATCTAAGAGCAGTCTTATTATTAATAATAAAAAATAAATGATAGATGATAGATGATAATATTCTTGGTCGGTTATCATTTATCACCTATCATTTATCACTACTATCACTTGTGTATAAGGTGTTTAGAACAATAACAAACCAACATAAGGGTGTGTACAACCACCCCACTTATCCCCTCCAAAACACAGGTAAAAATAAAACAAAAAAGTTACACACAAACAAACACAAAAAACACCACAAAAATATCAACACAAAAAATAACTAAACAAACACAAAAAAAGGAGTTTTCCACCATTTCCACAGCCCCTACTATCAATCACTGGTTTAATATATAAATATATACTAAATAATTGATAATAGGTTTTTGAAAAAAGATTTACCAATAATTTAGAAATATATGAAATTTATTTGCACCAGAGAAAACCTTTCTTACGCTTTAGACCTAGTGTGTGGTGTTGCTAGTAAACACATAAACCTACCTATTTTGAGCAATGTTTTGATTCAAGTGGAAGAATCAAAAGTATCTTTGATGGCAACAAATTTAGAGGTGGCGGTAAAAGCAAATCTACGCGCCAAAGTGGAAAAAACAGGAGCTTTTACTATTCCCGCGAAAACCTTAACTGACTATATCCATCTTCTTCCAGACGAACAAGTGGAAATTGAAATAGAAGGAAATGAAATTTTAGTGAAAAGTGGAAGTTCTTCAACAAAAATTAAAGGCACCCCAGCAGATGAATATCCAGTAATGCCAGATGTAGAAGAAAAACAATCCTATGTTTTGGGTGTGGAAGATTTTAAAAATTCATTATCAAAAGTAGTTTTTGCGGCCGCTAAAAATGAAATTCGTCCAGAGTTATCAGGTGTTTATTTTGGATTTTTTACTGAACGTTTTTCTGGTTTGGTTTTGGCTGCAACTGATTCATATCGCTTGGCTGAAAAAAAGGTTAAAATTGAACAAGGTGAAGGAGAATTTAAAATAATTGTACCTGCGCACAGTGTTTACGAAATGATTCGTTTGATTGCTTTAGGTAAAGCTAAACAAAGTGAAAATAATGTGAGGTTGTGGGTAAGTGAAAATCAGTTAGCCTTGCGCTATGATGATTTTGAAATGACAACTAGATTAATAGATGGTAAATATCCTGACTATTCGCAAATTATTCCAAATGAACTAAAAACCAATTCTCTACTCCCGGTTAGTGTGTTGGTCAACAAAATAAAGGCAGCCAGCCTATTTACCACGACAGGTGTTAATGCTGTTTCGTTTGATCTTAGTCCAGAACAAAAAAATATCAGCATCTCGTCTATTAGTACCCAAACTGGTGAGCACGCGTCCGAAGTTGAGGCGGAAATAAGTGGTGAAGAAAATTCAATTTTATTAAACCATCGTTATGTTTTAGATGGTTTACAAAATATAGATACTGATGAGGTGGAATTTAAAGTAAATAGTGCTGATTCACCATGTTTATTAAAAGCCAAAAGTAAGGATGATTATTTGTATATTGTGATGCCGATTAGACAATAGCACACAAAAACACACAACCGATTTTATTGGAATAAACAGTTAAACAAAAAAACCTGTCGGGATTGGCAGGTTTTTTGTTTCGCTTAATCACTAAATTACCAATTACTTAATTACTTAATTTCCACAATCACCTCATCACTACCCCCCGCAATTTCCACAATCAATTTATACTCCCCTTTTTCTGGAACATCATCCCATTTAAATATTATTTGATTGTTGAACAAATTAGAAAAATCAACTATAGTTTCTAATAAAGTTTTATTACTATCTTTTTCTTTGTAGATTTTTACTTCAGTTATTTCATCTAACTTGAAATGGTTGAGCATAAAAGTGCGGGGAAAATCAGATTGTTTTATTGTTTGGTTTCCCCCAACCCAACTCACACTCGATGGCTCTATACCAGCTTCCAAAATAAAACTAACCTCAGACTCTAATAGATTTCCAATATCATCTTCCACAACAATCATCAATATATGATTACCGTTTTCTAGCCAATCAGCATAGTAATTTAAATTAAATGGATGTTCTTTTATTACTCCAACATATCGTCCATCTAATCTATAAGTTACTTTTGTTATACCTCGTGGTGCACTAGCTCTAATATCAGTGTCAATTTGTCGTGAATATAAAGTTGAGCTATTCATTGGATAAACGATCTCTAAAGTCGGAATTAGCTCTAATAAATGTTCAGTATCATATTCAGTTGGCGGTTCTTCAAAACTGATTTTCCAATTTGGATCTTCGGCTTGTTTGCGTGTAACCCAGTCTTGAATAGCAGTTTCCCAAATTTCGTATTGTGAATCATTGGTGGGGTTTTCTGGTGTGGGTCCACGAGGATCGTCTTTCGTAACATAGTGTAAAATTGAATGAGCGGGAATATAAGTACGGTCTTCTATATATTTTTCTGGAGTTGAGCTAGTGGCAAGTTTTCCAGTTACCTTATCAATCTTAAGAGTTACACCACCACCAGTTGATCCGCGCAAAATGGGTTTTTTAGCAGTGTTTTCTGGTGCATCTGGAAATGATTCTGGAGTAGTATTTTTTAAAGCCTCACGCATAAAAGCGTTCCAAATTGGTGCGGCGACCTTACTTCCACCAAAACCTTTTTTCATTGGTGTGTTATCAGTATTACCCGCCCAAACACCAGCCACCAAACTTGGGGTGTAGCCAATTGTCCAAGCATCTACATAGGCATTGGTAGTTCCAGTTTTAGCTGCAATTTTTCGATCAGGTAGTGTTAAAATACCACCAGCGCCGAAGGCGTAGGCTCTGGCCTCATCATCAATCAAAATACTAGAAATTGTATCAGTTATTTCTTTTTCCAAAACCTTCTCACCCTTCACCGGTTTCCATTCATATAAAATATCACCAGTGGTATCTTCTATTTTTAAAATACTAAGTGGCTCTTGTCGCACGCCCTCATTAGCAAAAACACCAAAAGCAGACACATGTTCTATTAATTTTACTTCACCACCACCTAAAACTAGAGATAAACCAAAATTATTAGCACCCAAAGTGGTATAACCAAGGCGTTCTGCAAAATCAACCCCAGCCTGTTCCCCTACCAGGTATAAAGTTTTTACAGCGGGAATATTTAATGACCCCTGCAAAGCTTGACGCATGGTAACAGGTCCATGTTCCTGCAAATCATAATTGAGTGGTTTGTATGGTTTTCCAGAAACAGCAAAATCAGTTTCCACATCAAATAAAACAGTGTCCGGTGTATAACCCTTTTCAAAGGCAGCTGTATAGACAATTGGCTTAAAAGATGAGCCCGGCTGTCTTTTTCCTAAAGTGGCTACATCAAACTGGCCATTAATTTCTTCATCAAAAAAATCTCGCGATCCCACCAATGCCAAAATTTGACCAGTCTTTGGGTCTAAAGCAACTAAGGCGGTGTTGTCAGCTTCAGCTTCATCTAATTTTTCTAGATTATCTTCCACAGCCTGTTCCGCAGCTTGTTGTTTTTCCCAATCAAGCGATGTTATTACTTTTAATCCACCAGTATCAACAACCTGCTCACCATACATCTCTACTAATTGTTTTTTTACATAAAGTACAAAATGAGGAGCCTGAATATTTTCAAATTTTTGTTTTATCTCTAGAGGCTCATTTTGGGCTTCATCAGCCTCTTCTCTAGATATGTAACCCTCTTCAAACATACGCTCTAAAACAAAATCTCGGCGGTTTTTTAACTTATCTAAATCAGCCAAATAAGATGATGGAGCTTTTGGTAAGCCAGCCAAAACAGCGGTTTCAGATAAATTTAAATCTTTGACAGGTTTACCAAAATAACTTTGGGAGGCAGACTCTACACCATAATTAGTTGAACCATAGGGAATTTCATTAAAATATATTTTTAAAATTTGATCCTTATTGTATTTTTGTTCCAAACGGATTGATAAGATTATTTCTTTTAATTTTCTAATATAAGAGCGCTCATTAGTTAGAATGGCGTTTTTTACCAATTGTTGAGTTAAAGTGGAAGTTCCACCAATTTGTTTATTAGAAAAAACACCATAGACAACTGCTCGCAAAATACTCAGCGGTCTAATGCCGTGATGTTCATAAAATTTTGTATCTTCAGTGGCAATTACACCGTCTATTAAGTGTTGTGGTATGTCTTCCAAATTTACCAAAGTTCTTTTTTGGTCGGCAAAAACTTCATATAAAACATGTTCACCAGTGCGATCATATATTTTTGTGCTCTGGGCAACCTTTCGATCAGTTAATTGATCTGGGTCTGGCAGGTCTTTGCTCGCCCAAGCAATCATAATAGTAATAAATAAAAAACTAAAAGCAATACCAGTTATAATCAAGACACCTAGTTTTTGACGCAAAACACGTTTGTTTTTTCTACTAAGATGTGGACGTTTTTGCCATAAGAAGGAAACCAAACCCCATAAGGAAATTAACACCCAAGCAAAAATTTTATAGATACCAAAAACAACAAATTTAATAATACCAAACAATTTATTATTGTTTTTGTTTGTCTGCCCCAGTCTTTCAATGGAAGAACCCGTTGAGGGGGTTGATTTTGGTTTGTTAGATCGTGAAAATACCCTTTTTTGTTTAGATTCATCTTTTTCAGTATATCCATAAGTGCGATGGTGGATATCATTTTTAGTCATATTTTGCTAATTTAAGCCATTTTTTTATAAAATTGTTTAACAAACCTATTATAGCATATTGACAAAACCTTTGAAATATGCTATAATGTACCAGTTGAGAAATTAAGTATACCTTTAATATGGGTATACTTTTTTATTAGGGATAATACCCCCTAAACCCCCAAAAGTCAAGGGGGTTATAAATAAATATGAAAATAGCTGAATCTAGAAAAATTCATCTGGCAATCAAGAAAATAATTGTAACAATTGCCATCTATAGTTTTGTTTTTACCATGTTGGTGCCACAAACTGTTAGTGCTGGCCCAATTGACACCATAAACTCTTTGGTTGATAGGGTTGTGGCTAGTTTTGAACCAAACACTTTCCCAGTAGCTGGTGATCGTTTACCTGTAAAAACCACTAAAGTTGTTTCAACAGCCTATTCTAGTGAT
Source organism: Candidatus Magasanikiibacteriota bacterium (assembly GCA_043825135.1). Lineage (GTDB taxonomy): Bacteria > Patescibacteriota > Patescibacteriia > Magasanikbacterales > UBA922 > JABIBU01. Next base: position 11,909 of record JBDRSF010000011.1, on the reverse strand, counting down.
GTTTGGCAGACTGACAGTACTCCTTGTATTCCTGCTAGTGGTTATGATTTATGTGCTCACTATGAGAAATATGGTGAAGGCGATACTGTGGCTGCTAACTTTTTACCTCTTGGAACCAAAGTAAGATTTCCAGAGTTGTATGGTGACAAAATTTTCATTGTCCGTGATCGTATGAATGCTCGTTATGGTTATGGTCGTATTGATATCTGGATGCCGGAGTATTTGGAAGCTAAGAATTTTGGGGTGAAGCGTGGGTTGGTGATGGAAATATTTTAAACACGAGACAATATACATGGAATAAAATACAAAATCTCCATAAGGGGATTTTGTTTTAAACAAAAGGTACCTCCCCCTTTCCTACAAGGAGAGGGGGGAGATAAGACCCTTGATTTTAAAAACTAAATATGATAAAATCTATTTGTAATTTGGATTTTGATTTTTGTAATTTTTTTAAATATGGTACCGTGGCCAAGTGGTAAGGCAGCGGTTTGCAAAACCGCCATTCACCAGTTCGAATCTGGTCGGTACCTCTGAGACAATATACAAAATACACATATCAAAATACAAGAAATCCTTTGAAAGGATTTTTTTGTTCTATTTTGATCTATTGACAAAAATTTAATAATTAAGTAGGAAGAGTAAAATAAGAAAGCCTAAAAACAGGGCTTTTTTGTTTTGGTGATAAATGGTACAATGTAGATATAATAAAGATAATTTCCAAATAACAATTTCCAAATAATTTCCAATTTCCAAATTACAAACACAGGATTTTGGAAATTGTTATTTGGTATTTTTTTGGAAATTATCCCCGAAGAGGGATGCCCTTTGGGTATTATTTGGAAATTGAATTAAATATGAAAAAATTCGTAATAATAGACCCTAGCACCACAAGGGTGCAGGGCAGGCCCCAACTTTAATTTTATGAAAGAAAAGAAATTTGTCATCATAGATGGAAACGCAATAATACACCGGGCTTACCACGCTCTGCCTCCGATGAATGCCAGCGACGGTACGGTTGTTAATGCTGTATATGGTTTTACCTCTATGCTTTTGAAAGTTATAAGTGATTTGAAACCGGACTATTTGACCGTGGCTTTTGATGTGGCCGGTGGGACTTTTCGTGATAAGGTTTATACTGAATATAAAGCCCATAGAGTAAAAGCTGATCAAGATCTTTACGATCAAATTCCTCTGTGTCATAATGTGGTGAAGGCTTTTAATATACCGATATTAACCAAAGAGGGTTATGAGGCGGATGATGTTATCGCGACTGCGGTCGCTCAAGTCAAAAGTCATAAAGTCCATAAAGTCAAAAGTGTGATTGTGACAGGTGATATGGATTTACTTCAACTTGTAGACGATAAAACAAACGTCTATGCTCTGCGAAAAGGTATGAGTGACATTGTGATGTATGATAAAGATGAGGTGATAAAGAAATATGGCTTTGGGCCGGAGCGGGTGGTGGATTATAAATCTTTGCGGGGCGACCCGTCGGACAATATTCCGGGGGTTAAGGGTGTGGGTGAGAAAACAGCCAAAGAGTTGATTGAGAAGATTGGTGGGATTGAGGAGATATATGAAAAGATTGAAAGACTAAAAGATTATAATATTAAAGATTCTGTGATAAATAAATTGAAGGAAAGCAAAGAAGATGCATTCATGAGTAAAGAACTTGCGACAATCGTTCGAGATGTGCCGGGAGTTAAATTTAAATTGGAAGATACTGTAACGCAGGATTTTGATCGGAAGAAAATAAGTGATCTGCTTCGGAAGTTTGAGTTTTTTTCGTTGGTAAAGAGGATTCCAGGAATGGAAGACACAAAAACATCTGGCCTGACGGCCTCAAAACACACGGCCTTCGACCTAAACACAAAAACACAAAAACAAGAATTTATTATCATAGACATTTCTAATAAAAAGGGATTTTTGGATGAGATGAAAAAAGCAAAAGTTTTTGCTTGCAAGGAAATTACAGATAATAGTGATTCTTTGGGGGGAAATTTATTGGGATTGGTTTTTGTGGTAGAAGAAAAAAGTTATTATGTAAAAAGTCCGGATAAAAAAGTTTTTGAAATTTTTGAAGATAAAAACAAAACACTAGTCGGCCATGATTTAAAAAAACTAGTAAAAGCAATCAGCAATCAGCAATCAGCAATCAACAATCTTTTTGATGTCATGATAGGGTCTTATTTGCTCAACTCCAGCACCCGCGCCCATGATCTAAAAGCAATCGTCTTGCGTGAATTAGGTCGCGAACTACCAGCCGGATCTGACCAAAGTAGTCTGTTTGGTGTGGATCCAAAAATGGTGGCAAAAGAATTAGAATTAATTTTGCAAGTTTATAAAAAATATCAAAAAAAATTAGAGGACCAAGAAGATATTGGTTTATTTAAAAAAGTAGAAATGGATTTGATCCCGGTTCTCGCTGAGATGGAATTGAACGGAATTACTGTTGATACTAAATTGCTGAATATTTTATCAAAAGAAGTAAACACAGAGATTAAAAAGACTGAAAAGAAAATTTGGAAAGAAGCTGGTGAGGAATTTAATGTGGCATCATCAGTGCAGTTGCGGGATATTTTGTTTGAGAAACTAGAATTACCAACAGAAGGTATTAAAAAAGGTAAGACCGGCTATTCAACTTCGGCTAGCGAATTAGAAAAGTTACACGGCCAAAGCGACATTATTGAATTGGTTGAAAATTACCGTGAGTTGGAAAAATTACGTAATACCTATATAGATGTATTACCAAATTTGATAAACAAAAAGACTGGACGAATCCACACCACCTTCAATCAGGCTGTTACCACCACTGGTCGATTATCTAGCTCTGAACCAAATTTACAAAATATTCCAATTAGAACTAAGCTCGGTAAAAGAGTGCGCGATGCTTTTATTGCTGAGCCAGGAAACATTTTAATCTCAGCTGATTATTCACAAATTGAACTTCGTATTGTGGCCTCACTTGCCAAAGATAAAAATTTAATTGGCATATTTGAGCGTGGTGAAGATGTTCACAAAGCCACGGCGGCAATTTTGAATGATGTGGCACTTGAAGATGTAACTAAAGAAATGCGCAGTTCAGCCAAGGCAATTAATTTCGGCGTTTTGTATGGCATGGGAGTGTATGGTTTATCAGCCCGAACAGGCATGAGTAATTATGAAGCCAAAGATTTTATTGCAAAATACTTTGAAAAATTTAGTGATGTAAAAAAATATTTAGACAACACAATAAAGTTTGCCAAAGAAAAAGGTTATGTAGAAACTTTGTTTGGACGAAGAAGGTACATTCCAGAGTTAAAAGCTAGTAATTTCCAATTAAAAAATGCTGGTGAACGCATGGCAATTAATATGCCAGTTCAGGGTACGGCGGCGGATGTGATGAAGATGGCGATGATTGAGGTAAGTAGAAAGTTGAAAGAAAAATACGTAGGGGCAGGTCGCGACCTGCCCGTACGATTGATTTTGCAGGTGCATGATGAGTTGGTTTTGGAGGTTAAGAAGGGCTTGGAAAATGAGGTAAGTGAAATTGTAAAAAACGCAATGGAAAATGTGGTGAAGCTCAATGTGCCGGTTGATGTGGAGGTAAATACAGGTAAACGATGGGGGGATTTAAAGTGATATTTTTATATGATCCAGAGGCTTGCCCCGCACCCTTGTGGTGCTGGGGTGGGGAAATCTTAAATAAAACACGGAAAACACGGAAGCGGCCGTGTTTTTTTATTCCAGTGCATAACGTCCTCCCCCTGAAAAGGGGGAGACAGAGGGGGTGTTGGCCAATACAGTGCAGGCGTGTGCCAACACCCCCCTTTATCCCCCCTTATTAGGGGGGAAATATTAATGTAAAACAAAAAATCCCTTTCGTAAAAACGATTGGGATTTTTTCTGTGTAATCTTTTTATAATCAGTTTCAGTCAGTGTTTTTTTCTCAACATTTCTTTTATTTCATCCAAATCTTTTTGCATATTTTGGATTTCTTTTTCAGCTTTACGGTTTACTACATAGTCATATTTAGCTGACATTCTGTCGCGCTCGGCTTGGCGGTTTTGGCTCATCATGATGATTGGTGCTTGAATCGCAGCGAGACAGGATAAACACAAGTTAAGTAAAATAAATGGGAAAGGATCCCAACGTAAGACTAATCCCAAAACATTTATTAATATCCAGACCAACATGATGGATAGGAATGTAAAAATAAAATGCCAACTACCCATATGTTCGGTTAACTTGTCTGATGCGCGTTGACCCAGAGTGCGGTTGTCGTGACGAGCGTTGATCGGGTGTTTGCCCCCGTTTGGTTTGTTGGTGTTTTTATTTTTCATATATTTTATTTTTATGTTGAGGGTATTATAGCATAAATTTTGTTTAAGTGCGATGTTGTGGTTAAGTTTTAATTGGTTGTGGTGTTGTTAAACTTTAATTTTTTTATATAAGTGATAATTGATAGATGATAATTAAAGTACTTTTTATCTGTTATCATCTATCATTTATTATCTATCACTCGCCATTTGCTTTATCTTGTAAAAAATAGTAAAATACCCTCGCTATGTTGATATTTTTATACGGCGCCGACACTTTTCGTAGCCGGAGACAACTAAAGAAAATGACAGAGAAATTTAAACAGGACCGTGACCCGCAGGGATTAAATGTGGTTAGTTTGGATTGTTCGACAAAAGAAGATGGAGCAATCATGGAACAGGTTCTGGCCACACCTTTTTTAGCAGAAAAGAGAATGGTGGTTTTGGAAAATTTACTCACTGCCACAGGTAAAGGCGATTTGCAAATGGAAATTTTAAAAAGAATTTCCTTCGGCAAAAGCTCAGGATTGAAAGAAGAAAAAGGTTTGGATGAAAATAATGTCTATGTCTTTTGGGAAGGTGCCCCTTCGGCTAGCGCTCAGGGTAAATTAAAACCAAAGACAAAAGCGGGCAAAGAATTACTAGCTAGATTACTAAAAGAAAAATATGCGCAAGAGTTTGAAGAAATAAAAGGCGTGAAACTGTCTGCTTGGATTTCGGCGGAAGTTAATGATCGTGGTGGAAAGATAAGTCGGCCGGCAGTAGATTCACTAGTTCAGAATGTTGGTGGTGATATGTGGTTGTTAAATTCTCTTTTGGATCAATTGATTAATTATTCCGAATCTCGAGTGGGGCGAGTGGTGAGGAATCTTTCGGAGGATGAGAATGGTGCTAAAACAGAAGACTTGCTGATGACAAAGAGTGGTGGTAAGAAAGATCTCTCGTCGTCTGTCTCCGCTAAAGCTACGACAGACTCGCTCGAGATTACTCTGGAAGATATTAATTTATTTGTGGAAGAAAAAATTGATGATAATATTTTCAATCTAGTTGACTATGCTGTATCGGGTCAGACAAAACAAGTTTATAAAATGATTCGTGAGCAATACAGAATAGGGAAAGATCCGCATTATGTTTTTGCCATGATTTTGCGACAGTTTAGAATTCTAATTGAAATTCGCGACCTGTACGAGCGCGAAGATAATATGCCGAGCGATCTGATGGCTAAAAAATTAGGCCTACATCCGTTTGTGGTGAAGAAATCATTGCCATTTATAAAAAAATATAATTTAGAAGATTTAAAAAAGATTTATTTGAAGCTTCTTGATCTTGATATAAAATTTAAGACGAATGCGGGTGATCCGGCTTTGTTGATTGATGTGTTCGTGGGTAGCCTGTCGGCTCACAGATAAGACAGATTTTTTACAGATTTTACAGATCACAGATCATACAAATTTTACAGATAAAAAATCCACCTCTACGGGTGGATTTTTATTTATTTATTTTTTATTCAGCCTTATAATTTTGTCTAATTATATCTTTAATTTGTATAAAGACTGTGTCCAGCTTTCTTTGCCCCTCAGGAGTTAGCTGTTTCCTGACATCTCCCATTGGGCGAGACATTTCTCCTGTAAATTTTGACAGGGTAATATCAGCTTCGGTGATGCCAAGTTTTTCCATTATTTTTCTATTGTCTTCATCTGCTCCAACAATCCTTTTTTCAGCGGGGAGATTCGTGCCTTTGAGTGTTTTTGAAAAGGACGCTGCATTGTCGGCCAGAGAATCTGCAGTTGCAAAATCCACATTTTCGGCTTCTCTGGGATCAAGAATTTTGTATCCGACACTGGCAGAAACCCTCAAACCTTCCAGCTCTGGTTTTTTGGTCATCTCTCTATCTATAACTTCTTGACAGGAGGTTTCAATATTTTTTACTATACGAGAGAGTACCATTTTTATTGTTTCGTCGTGGGAGAGAAGTCCCCCATTTTTTTTCTTAGATTGTCTAACATCAAAGAGAATTAAACCAAACTCATCTCCACTAAAATGTATTAAGATATCAGCATGTCTTAGTTTTTCAGCTACTTTTTTCAATACCTCGTCTCCCAAAGCATGGTCACCTAGATCATTTACTTTTTTAAAATTATCCAAATCAAGACGGACTGAGACCATTTTTCCGCCATCTATTTTTTTTGCTTGTTCTATTTTGAGTAGATCAAAAATTCTTTCCGCCCCTTTTCTGTTGAGGACCCCTGTCATAGGGTTAAGGTGCTCACCTTCAGTTTTGGCTTGATTTTCCATTTCAATATCAACAAATTTGGAAACAAAACCTGCCAAAGCTCCCTCTGTCTTTTTTTTAACTTCCTCCATTTCAGCCGAGATCCCTTCAAAATTATGCAAAACTCTGGCTACCATACTATCCATTATCTCTAGATAGCGACCCCGGTGTATTTCTTTAGTGATTTCTGTAGCAGTTTCATCAAAAGTTTCTTCTGGTGGAACATATCCTCTGCTTGGGTCAGTTTTATCGTTCATATTGTTTATAAATATTTATAAAATTAAAAACTCAGCGTTTAAGCTGAGTTTATTGTATCTTGTTATTTACTTTTTTGCAACTGTATTAGCCTTTTTCATCAAACGAGACAGCTTTCTGGAAGCGGTGTTCTTTTTGATAACACCCTTTTTTGCAGCTTTGTCTAGTTTTTTTTGAGCTAATCTTAGCTTTTCAGCTAGATCTTTTTCATCAGTATCTACAGCCTTTTTGGCAAGTTTAACCGCTTTTTTGTAAGTATTTTTTACAACTAGATTAATTTCGGCTTTTTTCTTTGATTGTTTGAGTGCCTTTTTGGCATTTTTAAGATTTGGCATAAAATTGTTTAATAGTTCCAGCCAGAGGCTGGTCAGCTTTTGGCTGATATTAGTTTAATAGTTTATTTGAGAGCGATTACTTGCAATATCCTCGTAAGATATGGTAAATAATAGTGTTGGCATTATATAGTATTTGGGGATTTTTGTCAAGGATGTTAGTCTATAAAGTCAAAAAGTCTATAAAGTCCATAAAGTATTACATTTTACAAACTTAAAAATAGGATTGACCTTCGACTTATTTTAAAATTTTATTCAGCTGGGCTATTCCGAAGCGGGCTTATCTAATTTAAGAGGTTCAATAGTCTTCTCTCCCCCAGTAATCCTTACCACATCTTTATCAATCTTGCCCAATTCTTTATAAGCAGTATTATAATGATTTACAGTTGTACTCATACTACTGCCGAGTTTTTTCATATAATCTTCATAGGCCAATAAGTGCTTGCCGAGCATTTCTACATTTTTCTTTATAGATTTGGCACCCTCTTCTATTTTCAATGCACGTAAACCATATAAAACGGTTTGCAAATATGCAGCAAAAGTGGTTGGTGAAACAATTATTACCTTCTTTTCATTAAAAGCATAATCAATCAAACTTCTGGTATTTATTTTCACCGCTCCGACTTCATTAACTAATAAATCATAATAAATTGCTTCGCTCGGAATAAACATGAAAGCAAATTCCAGAGTCCCCTCTTTTGGTTTGATGTATTTAGCAGTTTCTTCAATTCGTTTTTTTAAATCATTCTTAAATTCTCTTTCAAATTTTTCTCGTTGTTCCTCATTAGTCGCGTCAAGCACTCTTTGATAATTATCCAAAGAAAATTTGGCATCTACAGGAATATTTCCATCTTTAGTAATAATCAAAGCATCTACCGTATCACCGTCAGGGAACTGGTGTTGTAATTCAAAACTTCCTGGTGGCATTATGTTTTCCAAAACCATTTTCAAACCAGCCTCACCAAGATTACCACGTTGTTTTTGTGATTTCAAAACTTTTTCAAGATTTGAAAGCTGTTCAGAAAAACCGACCACTTGTTGATTTGTTTTATCAAGTGAAGTTAATTTTTCAGTAATGTCAGCAATCATTTTATTGCTGTGTCCGGTAATACCTTGAATCAATTTTGTACTTTGACCAAATTGTTCCTGCATTGCTTTGCTAATATTTTGTTGTGAGTCCCCCATGGCTCGGTGAGTGTCAGACATCTTTTGATCCATGGTTTTGTTTAGTTCTTGCATTTGTTGTTGCAAAAGCATAAACATGTTGTCGTCACCTTCTTTTGGTTTTTGTAGGTCTTTGAAGCGTTTGAAAATCACGATCAAAAAGCCGAGAGTGATTAGCAGGGCGAGGGAGATTATTGTTAATAATATGTTTTGCATAGTTTTAGGAGAGGCAGGTCGCGACCTGCCCGTACATTAAGTTATTAAGTGTTTTTGCGGTGTAGTATTAGTATTTAATTTTTTACTATTTTGTTTTTTGATATTTTGTACAATCAAATCAAATTCTGGCTTTAGGTCGTCATAAGCTTTTTTAATTTTAGGATCTTTTAATAGTTTTGATTTTATTTGTTTGTAATTTTTCATACAAGTTTATCATTTTAAATTTCTTGAATAACATCAAAGCCTTTGAAACTTCCAACCAATGCTAGGCCAATTAGTTTTTCAGTACAAAGTTTTTTATCCTTTATTTTTTTGGCTGTCTCATTGAGCGTAGCACCCGAACCTACAGCATCGTCAATGAGTAGAATGTTTTTATATTTTCTATCGTCATCGACAAAGATTGTACTACGAGCGTTTAACTCTCTTTCTTGTAGATTGCTCAACGATTTTTGCGATACAGGAATACCAGTATTTATTTTAATTATTTTAAGTCTGGGAATTTCATTTGGTATTATTTCTCTCAATTCATTTTGCAGTTGAATTTTTCTAGGAATAGTTGGTGGAATAAAACCAACAGCGTCAATTTTTTGTTTATCTAGAATATTCAACACTTGATTTTTAATTATTTTTTTTATTTTTTCTATAAGCGAACGATCTTGTGACTGTTTTGCATACAATATCAGCGTACCTAATTTAGTTTTGCCAAATCTTTCAATACTGTAAAAATCAAGATAAAAAAGTTGATCCAGATATGCATGTTCAAAGGTTGTTTTTATTTTGTCATTTCCGTCTACCAAACCATCTTTTTTGTAAATAGCATATTTAGATAGTGTTTTTACATATTCGCCAGCCGTTTTGACCACATCAAGGTTTTGTTTTTGGCACCAATAAACAAAACCATCAACACCTGATTTTATCTCGCCTTGTGGTGTAATAGTAAAATACTCTATTTCAATCGTTTTGGCAAGATTCTCGGGTATGCTTACCGCTTCAACCTCCTGTTTAAGAGTGGTTAGAGTGTAGAATACTTTTGGAGGTGTACCAACTTTTGTAATTTGCTCCTGTTCTTGAAGTTTTTTGAGTTGTCTAAACACTGCTGCCGGGGTTAGTTGTATGTAATTTATAATATCACCAGCGGTTGTGGGCTGGTTTTGGGTTATAAAATCAATTATTTTTAGTCTAGTGTCGGTATTCATAGTATATGGTTTATAGTATATAGTATACACTATATACTATAGATTGTCAAGGGCACTTGTACACAGTAGTTTAATTATCATATCAGCCCTCTTTCTCCTGGGGTTGTGTTTAAAAAATACCTTGCCAAATAGATTGTATTGTGATAATATTGCTTTAGCTAACAATGCCCTCGTAGTTCAGTGGATAGAACAAGACACTCCTAACGTCTAGACATAGGTTCGATTCCTATCGAGGGCACAGGCGATGGCAGGTGGTGAACAAGATGCTCTCAGTGTTTAGATCTAGGTTCTCCCGCCTATAAAGGACGGGATCCCGCTGAGGCGGGAGATTTCTGATCGGGTCACAATAAATAAAATACAAGATACACGGAATACGATACAAATTTGGTTGTATATTATTATGTGTATCTTGTATTTTATATTTTGTTTAAAATGGTCACTTGGCTCAGTTGGTTAGAGCATCGCATTCACATTGCGAGGGTCATTGGTTCGAATCCAGTAGTGACCACGAGATTGGATAATTAGATAATTTGTCAATTAGATATTTAATATCAGACCATATTGAATAGAAATAAAATAGCAAATCATCTAGCCCCAGCGGGGCGTACTGTTTGTAAAGAAAACCAAATAAAAAAACACCAGCTCCGTAGCCTTCGGTCGTGAGCTCAGGCCGAACGGGAGCGACCTGTTATTTGCATTGACCAAACAAACAGGTCGCTCCTACGGAGCTAAACATAATTATTACGATTTGTTCTACAAATAGTCGACTCCTAACGGAGTCACCAAGGTGTATTTTGTATTGTGTCACAAGGGTCTATGGTCTAGTGGTATGACACGGCATTCGCATTGCCGAAACGGTAGGGAGTTTACCCGGCGTAGCCCTCGCGGACGAAGACGGGATTCTGCCTAGGTCCACCACGAAAAATGATGCCTAGTATCTAAGGTGTCTTTTTTATTTGGATAATTATTGTAATTTAGTAATTTTGATTATAATAACACTGGCATCATCTCGTGGTTGGCCACAAAAGTATACACTAGTGTATACAAAAATACCCATTTTGGGTATTTTTTGTTTAGTTGCTGATGTTAATAATAATGTTCCACGGGCAACAAAAGTGGATGCTTGTGTGCATAAGTTCATTGGTTTGAAATATATACGGATGACCCCGCCTCTGGACGGGGCCACTGCCAAAGGCGGGGCGGATTATGCGCCTGCCTGCCGGTAGGCAGGGATATACGGATTTGGGCGAAAACACGAAAACACGAAAACAAATAAACATTAAGGGTGGTAGTGTTTCATGGGGAACATTTTGAAGTAGGATTTGTACTAAACACTATTTATAATTTACTTTTTATTTCTTATATTCTTTACAACTTAAATTATTTGCTAAATTTAAATAATAAATAATGTCGTACAATGAATACTGTACTCGCGGACAGTATTCATCCTGAGCCCATCAGGGCGAAGGATCTGTCTATACTATTATCATCCGGAGCACTCTATGGTGAATGATTTAATCAAAAAAACTATTCGTCAAAATCTCCTACTTAGCTATTCATTAGAAATAAATACCCAAGCAGGGGGACGAATAGTTTTTTGAAAAAGAGCTGTTATCGTCCACACCTACATCAGGATTTGTATCCCGGGTTTTGTCATGCGGTGTTTATTGGTAGGTTTGTTCAGTCACGCATGTCATTTATTGCGAATAGTCGGGCTATTCGTCTGGCTTCGCTAGATTGGTATTCAAGGATTTCAAGGAGACAACCTTCACATAGTTTTTCTAGGATTGGGCGGTCTTTTTCGGTGAAGATAGGTCCTTTTCCTCTAGCAAGTCGCCTTGTCTCAGTGACACTGGGACTTCCATGCTTGTACACAGTTACAACGACTTTGTATTGTTGACCACCGGAAGCATTCTGGAACCTCCTGAGTAGGGCATCTTGCCCGCTGGTTCTGGTCAGATAGGTCCAGACACTGGGATTGTCGCAGAATAGCTCACATCTACCGGTTTTTTCGTCCATGCACAGAAACATGAGTGTAAACATTATCTCATCCATAATTCACCCCCAAGTAAGTGTTTCTACCTAATTTAATACTATCATTTATTAATTATTTCGGCAAATTAGAATTACAGATGGATTGGGTGGGGAGATTATTTAGTAATTGTTTTTAAAATAT
>JBDRSF010000010.1:0-45828 GCA_043825135.1 Candidatus Magasanikiibacteriota bacterium | reverse complement strand
GCCTAAATAATCCAATAGATGCAGTATCATCAAAAATTTCAATTTGTAGATTTTTATATTCTGATTTACCAGCTCCAAATTCTACATAGGCCTTCAAATTGTATAACCCTATTTCCGATAATCTAGTCTGGATCCTAAACTCTCCCTTTTTACCTTTTAAAACAAACTTATCATCAGAACGTAATAAATCAATTCTAATATCATCTTCATCTCTTACTTCTACATATAGATTAGCTCGTAAACCTACATCACCGGTGTTCTCCAAAATACCAATTAATTCTAACAATTCATCTTTTTTATATCTCTCTTTTTCTGTCAAAAAAGAAATAAATTTTGCCTCTTGACCTAAACTACCAGGTGGTAACACTTCTACCAACCTATCACTAATACTAAAAATATTCTCATTGTTAAAATAAAAAACTGCAGAAAATTGGTATTCACCTTGTGGTATTGTCTGGTTCATAAACAAAACCATCTCTTTATGTTCACCAGGAGCTAATAATGGATTTTGTTCTTTTAAAAAAGTCTCTCTGTATTCATGAGAAGAATCTGTAGTGTCTACCACCAAAACTTCAATTTTATCAATCCGACCATCCACATTACCATTATTCTCTAAAACATAAGAAAATTGCAAAGGCAGACCAACTTCTGTGTCTTCTACAGCAAAACTAGATACATTAAATTCCTTGACCTCATTATCTGTAACTATAAAATTTACACCGAGTAACATCGCCTCCAAAATACTAGCGCCTGAATTTCCAGAAGAACCAGCTTGTGATGATTCATTAACAGGTCCTTTATTTGTAAATAGTAACATGGCTTCGTGATGACCATTGGGGGCTGATTGTGGGCTTATAAAAAACTCGTAAACTGCTTGCTTCTGACCTTTAGGAATAATAAAACTTTCTTGAGTTAATTCTAAATAACGTGATGATTCTCCCTGAAGTTGAACTTCTATTAATACATCTTTATCCAGTGCACTTGATCTAACCACATTAACACGGGTTCGCATTCTCACACCATTTGACACATTATCTCTGGTAATGGGTGAAGGAGATACACCCAATCCATGAGCATCAACAGCCGGTAATAGCCCTATAACTATTAGTAATATAAATACTATTATTTTATTCTTCATACATTTTATTTACATTAAAAAAATTATTTTTTAAAAAGATTTATAACAGAAATTACTAACACTAACAAACCCAAGACCAAACCCAAACCAAGAGGGGTCAATAAAAAATTATAAACCCGCACCAAAAAAAATTTTATGTTACCAAATTCTAAAGAGTTATTCTCTCTAATTGATCCCGTTTTATTTTTATGCACCAAATTATCATTATCGCCAATAGTAAAACTTAACGAACGACTACCTCCCAACTGCTGTGTATTAATATCCTTCACTACCGCTTCCACATAATACTCTCCGGGTGGTAAATCATCTATGATAAAATTAAAATTCTTCTTACTAAAAGCAAAAATTTCAGACTTAATTGATTTTGTGATATTCTTTACAAATTTTTTACTAACAGTTTCATATAATAAAAGATCTATGGTTTCTATTTCTTGTAACACATTGCCGGTATTTTCTACCACCATATCCAAAGATACAACAGAATTATTAATTTTTTCATAAACAATCGATTTGACCGACAAGCCACGAAAGGCTGTAGTAGTAACAGTAAAATTAATGAATGAGTTCATCCCTAGGTTAACAGAATTTCCACCTTTATTATCTTCATTCATTGAAGTTATCTTAAAAAAAAATTTAGCTTCATAGTCGCCGACTTCCAAACCTTGGGGATAAATGTAATATATGTATTTATACTGCTTCTGTCCTTTAGGAAAAATAAACCTATCTTCTGAAAGCTCAATTGAATTATAATTGTCATCATTTTTTTGTACTTCCATGACCCAATCCTTACTATCTAGGGCTCTACCTACGACCACTTCTTTCTCTATTTTTTGAAAATTCATAATTCCATCCAATGATTCTGATATTGGACTCACACTAAGACCAAAAACATTATTCGGCAAAAAAAATATCAACAAACTAAAAATAAAAACAAGTATTTTTTTCATAATATAATTAGCACACTAAACTATAAACGAATTAGATGATTATTTATATATTATATCACAAATTAATTAAAAAACAAAAAACAATAATAAATATGTGGACAGACTAATGAGGCCAAACAACTTTTCCAATTATTTTATCTCTGCTCACAGCACCGTAATACCTACTATCTATACTTCTTGGTCGATTATCGCCTAATAAAAAATATTCATTTTTTTTAATTTCAAACACTTCCGTTTCCTTCTGTCCTTTGACTGTGGTAAAAGTATATTCATCTAAATAATTAAATTCATCCAAAATATATGCAGAGGAAGACGAAAAACCCACATAAACTTGCCCCCTTTTAATTACCACTACCTCCCCAGGTAAACCGACGATTCTTTTAACTATTAGTTTACCTTCATCTGGATTTACAATCTGCACAATATCATAGCGTTTAGGTTCATTAAACAGGTATGTAAACCTATTTACTAAAAATAAATCTTCGTCTATAAAAGTTGATTCCATTGATGGTCCATCAATCCTACCAGGTGAAATTACAAAAAATCTTGCAAAAAAAATAACGAAAAAAAATACTCCTAGAAATAAAGTCACGAGATAAAGAAAACGCTCAAACGCCTTAAACCTAAAATATTTTTTCATTTAGATTATTAATTTAAAAAAACGATAGTTAAACCTAGACCCAATACAACGCTATTATAACAAATTTTTGTTAATAATGACAGATGATATAGACTATGGATTAATAATATGATATAATAATTTAGTAAAATAAACCATACCTTAAACAAAATAAATTATGAAAGATAATTTTCTTTTCGGCATTAAAGCCATAAATTATGATATAAAGATTTTTATGTTAGACTTACTACAAAACAAGATTCTGCTTGGTTTTATTTTTGGCCTACTCATTACAGCCCTTACAGCTGGATTTATTCTCACGAAAAATCCAAAAAATATTCCTATTATTTTACGCTATTCTAGTATGGAAGCTTTTGAAAAGATTTCCAAAAGAGACAAAAACGGTACCTATCAACTAGCTTTTACTAATTTTTTAAAGATTTACACTCAAACAAGGACGCTATTATTAATAACCTTAATATCATTCTTTGTTATGGTAACCACTATTGTCATCGTCTAAATCAATTCAAACACCTTAGAGAACTTCCTCTAGTTATCTAAAAATGGCTGCATATCCTGCAGTTTTATTTTGTATATTAAAAATACAAGCAGGTTATCTTTATTATAAATACCAGCAGGCTTTACACCTTCACTTTCCAAAAAAATAGCGAATTCATCGGCTTTAGCATATAGTTGGGGTGATCTTAGAGTGTGTGGGGTACTAAGAACATAATAAAAGATGGCATCATCAAAATCTTCATTCAATTCAAAAAGATCAAATTTTTCTTCCAAATAACTAACGTTTATAAATGGCCAACCGTAATAAAAACTTAGCCTAGCAAAAACCCACGAAAGAATAGAGGCGTCCGATCTGTTATCAGTCAAAATCATAGCCTTATAAGGAGGTGCGTTTATTAATAAATTTTTAGAGCTTATTTGCTTTACCTTTTTTCTTATGTTTTGATTACTAAAAACTGGATCAATACCAGGACTATATCCTGAAAATTCTTGGATAAAATACTGATTTATTTTCTCCAAACCAAAGTCCTTTGAATTAAAGACTCTGTAGGAAAAATTTACTTTGTCCCATCCTATAGTTTTATTAAAATGAATTAGTATATTTCCATTTAAACAATATATTAATTCAAAGATAATAAAGAAGGCAAATAATAGTTTTTTGAAAAAAACTGCTTTAATAACATTTTTTAATGAAAAGATAAATTCTGCTACCATTAAAATCAAAAAAGGTACGACATAATATAAAAACCTAAAAGAAGATCCTGTTAAAAGAGTGGAGAGTAACCAAATCAAGATTATACCTAAAAGAAGCGCTTGCTTTTGATTTATCCTTTTTTTCTTTAATTCTGTCAAAAAAAGAAAAAAAGACGCTAGACAAATAGAAAAAAAGAGACTGGTGATAGATATTCTGCTAATCTAGTCAGACCTTTTAGTCGCTCACTAAAATCACCTCGAAGTTCTTTGCCCCAGGGTTCACCCCATTCAGTAACCTTTTGCCCCAAAGTGAAGGCTATTTGTAAATCAAAATGACCAACAGTTTTAAAAAGAAAAAAATTATAAACAATAACAGGTGACATTATTACAAAAGACAAAAAGACAGCCAAGTAAAGATAAAAATCTTTGAAATATTCTCTTTTATAAATAAACAAAATCAATAAATAAATTGGTAGAGGTATAAAAGCTACATACTTTGCAATTACACTAAGACCAAAAACTAAACCCAACCACGGTAAGAATTTTCTATTATCTAATGCGAGTAAAAAGAAAAAAAACGTTAATAAAATAAAAAAGAGACTTATTGACTCCATCATAGCTAAACGAGAAAAAAAGACAACACCACTATTTATAGCTATTAAAAACATTGTGATTAAAGCTTTTTTTTCATCCTTAAACCAAAGACGGGATATAAAGAACATCAAGATCACTGATAAAACTCCAAAAAAAGCAGGCACTAACCGTATAGCGAATAAACTATCTCCTAAAAAAATTGAAAAAAAACGAAAGATAGCAAATACAAGTGGCGGATGATCATGAAAGGACAATTTTGACCACCACGGCAATTCTTCAAACCAATGATAAGGGGTAGTTTGACTACTACCATACAATACATCTACCCAACCAATGCCTCGTAAAGCATAAAATGGCTCATCATCAACTACATCAGAAGCTGACAAAAAAGCAATCCTTAATACTCCTGCCAAAACAACGACCAATAAAAAAATAAGCATCATCTTCCTTGAAGAAAATAAATTTTGAAATGATAAGAATAAACTCTTCATAAAACCCTACTTTAAAAACCTCCATTCCCCTTCTTCCTCAATAAAATACCAAGGCTCATTTAATTTAACCAAACCTTGATTATCATTATATCCAGAATAAGTATAATTTACTTTAGCAACATTTTGATAGGTTTTACCAAGGCTGGCTGATTTCCAAGTATCCAAAATATTAATTGTCGTAGCAAAACCACTATCAGCCATTTTAAATTGTTTTATACGATCCAAAAGTGATTGATTTTGGGCTTTAACAAATAAATCTTGGCCAATTTGTTCCTGAACATCGCTAGAAGCATAGGGGTAAACTGACTTAAATTGTCTTTGTTGTTGTCCTTTTTGTATTCTGACTAAGGTCTCCATGAGTTTGGTATTTACTCCAATCTGATTATCAACTATTTCACCGACTAATAAATATAATGGTTGTGAAAAACCAGCGTGAGTTATTTTAATTCTATCAGTAGAAGCCACATTTTGCAAAGTAAATACACCTAACTCATCAGTAACAGATATTTGATCCCCCACCTCTATCACTGCCCCTGTTATTGTTTTACCAATAATGGGGTCAACCAGCTGAGCATTGAATGTCTCATATTCTTTTCTGGCTCCTTCTGCCAACTCCTGATATTTTTCTTGTGTTAATCCGGATTCATCAACCTCAAAACCAGATTTTGCCTCTTTAACAATAATAGCACTGTTATTTGAATGCATAACAATTAAAACCATACCAAATATTGCCAAAAGAAAAGTTGTAGCAAACCCCAGTCCACCTACCATAGAACGAGTCGCAAAAAGTACTATAATACTAATTAAAACTATGAATAAAAAAACTAAAATTCCTGCAATATTAAACCGTTGGTCTATTTTAGCCTGTTGATCTTCAGTTCTAAGAGGTATGAAAAAAGTTTCCTTTATTTCAAATGATCCAATCTCCACTTCTTTTTCTTTTCCCAGATCATCAAAAAGACTGGACTTGATTGAATAAACACCAGTTGTAAAAATATTTTGCATATCTATGGCGAAACGCCCCTGCTTATCTGTTTTTACATATAAAGCAATATCTGATGCTTTTGCTCCTTTTTTAAAAAATAAAACTGGCAAAAATGCCCCTTCTTTTGCATCTGTGACTCCGCCAAATTTTAATATTTTTTCAGTATCAAATATACTCAAAAATTTCTTGTCAGATAACTTCTTATCATTTATTGTCTCAAGGTTAATTTTAGTCGGTAACCAAACATCCTGAACCAATAATCCATCTTCTTGATCAATAGAATCTGTTGCTGGACAAACCGGACATGAACCTACTCCATTTTGCACCTCCGGACAAATTAAATCCTCTGCCACAGGACAAGACAACGTAGCTTCTTCATACTCTTCACATTGTTCACATTGCACTTCGGGGCATTCTTTTTCAATATACATAATTCCGCCTCCTCCTCCGCAAGTTGGACAAGTTGGAGTCGTACTTTCCAAACCAACAATAAAATTATATAAAGTTGGATTAGGCGATATTACATTTGGGGTAGAGGCTTGATCTTGAACTGAAATTCTCACTACTACTGCCTGATCAACTGTAAAATTACTGACTGGATCAATTACAATTAAATAATCACTAGCATCACCAGTTACTGTCACTTCAGAACTTATGGCTGTATAATTATCATTATTAACATAAACATCTAAATATTCAATAGCAACTCCAGAACCACCATCAACAATATGAAAACTTATGTTAGTGGAAGATGCGCTACCAGTAGAATTAGCAGTTGGTGTAAATCCGCTTATTGTTGGTGGAGCTGTATCTTCAGTAGTAAAACTATATGATGATGTTGTCATAGCATTAGCAGAACTATGTAGATCACTAGCACCAATATCAACACTAACAGCTTCATTTTCTGCAAAATCAGATGCTGGATTAATTGTCACTAAAACACTATTAGGATTACTAACATCACAAGTGACTATACCTGAACTACAAGTATAGTTAAGCATACCCAGACTATCACTACTAACTACAACTGCAATAGCATCTTCGTCCACACCCAATCCAGGAATTACTCCGCCATTACTTTTATAATCTTTTACCCTAAATGAAACATTTGAATCTACCGCCACCCCGCTAGAACCATCTGTGGGGCTAAAATTTGAAGTATAAGGGGCATTGGTATCATCTTCGGTGGTAAATGACCAGACCGAAGTAGTAGAATGGGTAGAAGCCGACCCTAGATCATTTGTAACTGCTTCAACCGTATAGCTAGTAGCATATTCATAATATCCACCATTAGTCTTAATATTAGAATTAGGGTTATAACTGCCAGTATATTGATAATAACGAGTCTGATTAGTAGATAATGACGAACCAACTGAAACTGATTGCGAATAATATGTACCACTTCCCTCTTTCATCCGACTAGTCACACTACTACTGTCAATACCAGCCATGGCATCATAGAGACGAAAACTTATTGTACTATTTACGGCGACTCCGGTTGCACCCGAAGCAGGACTTTGAGTATCAATCACAGGATTATCATTGTCTTCTATTAGACTAAGATTTAAATTTTCTACTGACAATAGAATGTCTGATCCATCACCACCGGTTTGTGCTAAATTGGTATCAGTTGTTAAATCTTGAGTATATTCAAAATTCAAATCATAACTACTGGAAGCAGTCAAAACTTTAAAAAACAAATGACCATATAAACCATTACTTACATTAGTAGAAGTACCCGGATTATTATAGGCACTTAGTAAAATTTTACTGGAAGAAATATCATTACCAGCTCCAAGATAGACATCAAAAATACCATCTGTATAAACAGTCGTCGCGGCCGAAGAACAATTACTTTGTACAGCCTGTAAAGTACTGCTGTTATAATTAATCTCCACATCAGCTCCATTAGTGTTACTTCCACCAGTATTAAGATATATATTCACCCGAAAACACCGGCCAACATAAAATTCATTACTTCCAACACCCTGCCCTTCGGTTGCAATTAAACTAAAATACGGCGCCGGATCAGCCTTGGCCGTGCCTATCCAAGCAAAGTTGATTGCTAGAAGAGATAAGATTACGAATGTGAAGAAAGTTTTTTTGAGCATAGCTAATGGGTGATATATGATAAATGATAGATGATATTTTTTAGCAGGTTATCATCTATCATTTATCATCTATCATAATTACTAATCACCTGTCGCATTAAAATTCGCCAACAAATTAGAAATATCTATAGAATTAACCTCATCATCACGATTGAGATCTGATCTAGAGTCTGAGGTATTCCAGGCATTTACCAAAACTGAAATATCTAAAGCATTTATTTCGTCATCACCTTCAGTCATATTAATATCGCCCGACAAAAGTGGATCATTGCCGTCATCAGTAAAATCTAAAATCGCAAAATATTGTAATTCTACACCAGCTAACAATCTAGTTAGATGTGAATAACCTTTGGCAGTAAAATCGTAAGTTCCTTGTGACAATCCCTCAAAAAGATAATACGGTATTCGGCCAATATCATCAGTGGTAGAAGTGAAATTATGTAAGACATTAGCCTCAATTCTATCAACACCAGCTGGATAAACTTTCACTTTGAGAGATGTGGCGCGGTTTAATACTCTAAGTAAAGAAATATTAGGAATACGCTTTTCCGGAACCGCTCTAATATCGACATAAGGACCTAGGGGATTGATAATAGTAACAGAAGCAGTTAAGCTCTGTTCTGAACTAGCTAAAACAATTGGAATTGAAACAAACAAAAAGACAAAAAATAGAGAGATAAATATCCCCAAAATTAAGCGGTGAAATCTATTCGCTTTTTTTATCATAATAAATATATTATACCACATTTTTAGCGAACACGAAAACACTCGCCCTCCGGGCTAAAAACACCCATCCGACTCCGTCGGACTTAAAACACAAAAACACAATTTACTAAGGGACAAATATCTTTATTTCAATCGTGGATTAGATATAGTGAATTTTAAATTAAAAGTTTTTGTTTTATAAAAAACGAGCTAAACAAAAGTGTTTTTGTGTTTTTGTGTTTTAAGACCCGTCAGGGTCGAGTGTTTTAAGGCCGTCACAGGCCGAGTGTTTTTTCCGCCCAAGGCGGACCAGCCTCTGGCGGGGTGTTCGCTACTCAAACACCTCCATTTTCCCCTCCCCCACCAAACTCTCCACCTCATCCAAAATTACAGAATTCCAATCAATCATAGCCTGTGTTTTTATTGTTTTGCCTTCAATTCTTATAAACACTTGGTAATCACCTTCATATTTATTAAAGATTTTTTTTAAATCTTCGGTTTTTTCTTGTAATTCTTTTTTAGTTAGGTTAATAAATATGCTTTTCTCTTTAGTCTGTGTAGTATCTTCAACTGCAGTTTTTCCATGAGAAAACTGACCACAGATTTGCTCAGCATTTTCTTTTGTCAAAGTAAAAGCCTTTTCAACAAAAATTTTATCATCACCATCTTCTTTTGGTGTTTTACCTACTACACAGATAACCTCACCCTCTTGCCAAATATCTTTTGTGGTTTCGTAAGTTTTTGGGAAAACTAAAAGTTCCATTTTACCAGTCATATCTTGAATAGATACAAACATCATTACTTGGCCTTTTTTGGTTATTTTTTTCTGAGTTTTATCAATTACACCACCAACTACAACCCACTTATCCCGACCAGTTTCTTCTAAAGTGCCGAGTGGCACAAATATATTACTAAATTTATTAGAATAATATTTAAAAGGATGAGAAGAAACATAAACACCTAATAATTCTTTTTCCCAAAGCAATTTATCATCCATAGTTGCCTCATCAGCGTCTTTCAATGTAACTTTACTATCCAAATCAATTCCAGTCCCAGCAAATAACGAATCTTGATTAGTTAGATTCTTTTCTTTTAACTGCCTGCTGAAAAATAATATATTTTCAATATTTGAGAGTAATAATCCCCTATCTATTTCAAAACAATCCATTGCTCCGGATTTTATTAAACTATCTAAAGATCTTTTATTCAAATCCTTGTCTTGAGCTCTTTCAAGTAAATCTTCTAAACTTTTATAACTTCCACCCTTCTTTCTTTCTGTATAAATAACATCACAAATATTTTTTCCTACATTTTTAATAGCATTCAAACCAAATCTAATAACACCGGGCTCACCAGGCTTAGAAACCATGGCAAAATTACGAAAACTTTCATTTATATCTGGTGGTAAAATCTTAATATTCATCTTGGAACATTCATGAAAAATCTCTGCTACTTTATCAGAGTCACCAAACTCAGCCTGCAAAACCGCTGTCATATACTGCACTGGATAATGTGCCTTCATATATGCGGTTTGATAAGCTACAATACCATACGAAGCTGCATGGGAATTATGCACAATAAAATCATTGGCCACAAAATTATGCCCGACCGGAACAGTCAAATCATAGGTTGTCTTTATTCCTTTATACTCAATACTTACTACCTCATCCCAATAAATATCGGAATTAGCGTGTTGCAAAAGTTTATTTGATTGCAAATATTTCCCTATCTTAAGTATTGTTTCACGTAAATATCCTTTTTTATTCTTATCATGATAAAATAATCTTTCGGCAATACCTAATTTTTTACTTATATTTTTTATAGAAACATTTTTCTCTAACATTTCCTTTCTAATCAAATTAAGAATGTCCGCTGGAATAATATCTTTTGTGCCCCGAGCCGCATTTTTCTGTATTGTCTTATTTAATACTTTATTTTTGGTAACTAGCGAATAGAGTATTTTCTGTTTATTTGGTAATAGGTATCTACCAATTGAATTGGCAAATTTTTCAATATTATTATAACGACTAACTTGAAGTGTATAACCAATTTTAAAACCATTTCTATATTTAAACTTCTTGGTATGAATAGTACTGATTATTTCCAAACGCAATAATAAATGTTGCATCTGTTTAACCATTTTCTCTGAACTGGTTGCGTAATAAATTTGTCCATATTTATCATCTTTGACACAGCCATCCCCCTGCCACATTGCACCCAACAGACAAGCTAATTGATCTTTTGGAAGCCCAAAAACAAAATCTGGAATGACTTTCTCAGTTGCCTTTTTACCAATTAAACCCAAATCAGACAACCACTTGTACAAACTATTACCTTTTTTTGTATCTTTTTGACCAACATAAACGGCCATTGTTTTTTTCTTGCTGTCAATTGTATATTTAATATTTTCAAAAACCTGCAAAGAGCCGATAAAATCCTTAACTTCAATCTCTACAGAAGAATAGAAATAAACCCCATGTGGATGACACAAATTGCCTTCGGCTAATAAATAACCCAAAGTCTTAAGTTTGTCTTTATGAATACGCTGACTTGAAGTGTAATTAATCTGTCTAGGTACAGCTATTTGGTCCCCCAACTTGAGTTGGCCAAGATTAGCCCAACCAGCAAATTTCAAAAAAGGATGGTTGGTGGTGGCTGTAATTTTTCTTCCACTTTTAGTTTTAATTTCCCAAACTTTTTTCTTGCCATTATTGTAAACTTTCTCTACTGACTCTCTTTTTAATTTACTAGTTGAATTAAGACTTAATACTGAAAACTTTTTATCATCGTCAAATAATTCTTGGATAATTTTTAACTGCCCAGTGACGGGATTTAAAATTTCTGTTTCACCAACCAAACACTTATTAAAACCATAAGCTGCAAACGGCTCAATTGCATGCCAAAGTTCGTCCACAACATTTTTGGCAACCTTACCATGATTTTTACAACCATCGTAAAACTTGATTTTTTGCCTAGCCATTTCTAGAGGAATTTTCTTTCCCATGGCTTTTCTAAATTTGTCAGCTTCCATCCAAT
Organism: Candidatus Magasanikiibacteriota bacterium; assembly: GCA_043825135.1. GTDB lineage: Bacteria > Patescibacteriota > Patescibacteriia > Magasanikbacterales > UBA922 > JABIBU01. The sequence goes on along the minus strand of JBDRSF010000010.1, from coordinate 33,990 downwards.
CATAACCAGCTAGTTCAATGGCTGTAAGCATGACGTCATCCTGATAAACAAGCAAACCGTATGAAGCATCTAAAATCTTTTCTAATTTTGGATCCAAATATCTAACAAATTCGGGATTATATTTTCTCTTAATGTATTCAGGAATAGACTCCATCGGACCTGGACGGTAAAGCGCCACCATTGCCATAATATCTTCAATTCTATTTGGTTTCAGTTCTTTTAACCACTTAGTCATACCAGAACCACCAAGTTGAAAAACACCCATAGTTTCGCCACGAGCCAACATCTCAAAAGTCGTGGTATCATCCAAAGGTAATGAGTAAATATCAATCTCATCACCTGTTGTTGCTTTTACAATCTCAACTGAACGCCCTAAAATAGACAAATTTCTAATTCCTAAAAAATCATATTTTAAAACACCAGCCGACTCTACTGATTTCATTTCATATTGGGTGACAAGTCGTCCGCCAGCACTTTCGTGTTGAACTGGGGAAAAATCAGTCAAAGGAGTTGGTGAAATAACTACCCCAGCTGCATGGATAGAGGTATGACGAGCACAACCTTCTACTTTTTGAGCTAATTCTAAAAGTCTTTTTACATCTTCATTGGTTGTGTATAATTTTTTCAAATCTGGTTCCTCGTCTATTGCTCGCTTTATTGTCATAGCAAAGCCTTGCGACCCCATAGGAATAAGTTTGGAAACTTGATCACAAAAACTGTATGACAAACCCAATGCCCTACCCACATCACGCACGCTACCACGAGCCGCCATCGTACCAAAAGTAATAATCTGGGCAACTTTATCCACACCATATTTTTCAGTAACATACTTAATCATGTCATCGCGCCTATCATCGGCAAAATCAGTATCAATATCAGGCGGACTAGGACGAAAAGGATTTAGGAAACGTTCAAATGGAAGCTTAAATCTAAGTGGATCCACAGTAGTAATTCCCATGACATAGGAAATAAGAGAACCAGCACCAGATCCTCTAGTTGTTTCTACAATACCATTATCTTTGGCATATTTCACATAATCCGCCACACAAATAAAATACGGCGAATAGCCTTTCCCACTAATAATCCCAAATTCATACTCAATTCGTTCTTTAATTTCATCAGTTAAGGCTGGATAAAAATTCAAAACTTTTTCATAAACTAAATCATGCAAATATTCATCAACATTTTTCCCTTTTGGTACATCCACTGGTGCAAAATGCCAACTATCTAATTCTATTTCAAAATTTATTCTGTCCCTTATTTTAATTGTATTTTCCAATGCCTCTGGTACATGACGAAAACGAGATATAATATCAGATGCAGTATTAAGAGATCTATCAACATGGCGATAATCCTCTCTATCAGTCTGGCCCACTTTCCAACCTTCGCGTATACAAGTCAAAATATCTTGAGCCTCAGCATCTCCATAATCTAAATAATGAACATCACGACTAACTACCATTGGAATCCCAGTGTCTTTTGATAATTCAATTAATTTTGTATTTACATCAATTTGACCCTCAATTGCCGGATGATCTTGTAATTCTAAATAAAAATTATTAGCTCCAAAAATTTCATTATATTCTAAAGCAGATTTTTTTGCTTCTTCTATTTTACCTTGTTTTAAAAGTTGTGGAACCTCACCCCGAATACAACCAGACAAGGCAATAATATTTTTTGAATATTGTTTTAAAATTTCTTTATCAAGCCTAGGTTTACCATTAAAAAATCCATCTAGATGACCCAGAGAAGATAATTTCATTAAATTTTTATAACCTTCGTAATTTTCTGCTAGTAAAATCAGGTGGTAAACTTGTTTATCATACTGAGGATCCTGATCAGACATTTTTCTCGGCGCAATATAGGCCTCAAAACCAATAATCGGCTTAATATCTTCAGCCTGACAAGTCTGGATGAATTTTATAGCACCATACAACGAGCCGTAATCAGTCAAAGTCGCAGCCTGAAAACCACGTTCTTTAAACGCTTTTATTAATGGTTTTAACTTTGTCAAACCATCTAACAAAGAAAAATGTGAATGGCAGTGTAGGTGTTGGAAATCCATAGGTCAAGTTTATCCCGAGCGAGCCTATTGAGCGTAAGCGAAAATAGGCGACGAGGGATCTTTCGAAGGGTTAGTATAGTGAATTACCTGGTCAACACTAAAGACAAAAATCTTCTTAATCCACAAGTATCAGTAGATCCGCATTATTCCCGCAGAGGAATGCCCTGTGGGTATCCGTAATCCGTAGCCCTATCTTACATTATTTCCAGTTTTTTATCAACTATAAAAAATCCCCCCGACTTTACATCGGGAGGCTAAAATACAAGGGGGCTGTAGGTACTTTAAACCAGTGGCAGTACTAACAGCCATCCCCTCGAAATCATGTAATTGCATGTCTTCTCCGTTCAAGTTTAGGATTCCACACCTTGCGAGACGTCTGTCTCTGTGCCCATAGCAAGTTCCGTACGCTTGGCTGTAATCGTAACATTCAGCCAACGCCGACGCTGTACTACCGGCCAGTCCTGCCAGACTTGCGGATCAGGATACCAGTCCGAAGGACTCTCTCCGCGCCGCAAACGCCTCACTGCCTCTATCGCTCTTTCTCTCTCCACCAATGTCCTCGTTCCCATGACATACCTCCTTTTTGGTTCGAGGGAAGATATAACCTCCGCCGTACACCATTGCACAACTTCGGTATCTAGATTTAGTATATATTTTTTTATGTATATTTGAAATACCTTGTCAAGGAACACTAATCTTAACACTAATCTACACTAATAAACCCCTCCTCGATGCAAGCCCCGAGGTATCGGGATTACGATTTTTACACTCCGAGGCAAGCCTCGCTGTATTATTAAGAATAAAAAAGATATGATTTATCATATCTTTTTAAAAAATTGGTGTAGATTTGTGTTAAGATTTGTGTTTCTTCTTTTTCTTCTTCGCAACCCTATCTTCCAACTTATCACTAATTTTTCCCATTACAAATTTTTCTACTAGTCCTGCCATCATTCCGTTTACAATTCCCATCTTACTAGATAAACTATCAACTTTTTCTTTTATAAATTCTACTGCATCTACGATCAATTCTAATTTCTGCATTACATTTTCCACCATCTTGTTAGCATTGCGCAATACTCTAGCTGCTTGATAAAGAAGCCAGCATAAAAATACTGTCAACCACAAAATACAAAATGACAAAACTACGTATAAAAGATCTGAGCTTGATTCAAGCATATTGTTCCCCTCTAACACCAGCGCAAGCACGGCACGCTCGTGAAATTTAAAAATAATTTTTTGATTAAATATAAATCACTATGTATCGATGTACTAGTACATAGATACAGACTTTCAAATTTCCTTGTACCACTATAGTACTACACTGGTACAACCCATTTTCATCGCCTCAATCACCAATCGCTTATTTCTTATTCCTTATTCCTTATTCCTTATTCCTTATTCCTTATAAATTATACCACACCTTTAGACAAAATACAAAACACATCCCGCCTTGGGCAGGGATCCCGTCCAAAGGCGGGACATAACACGTAACACAACTCTTTAAAAAAATAATAAGAAGCAGTGCAGACAATATAAATTGTCATAGGTAAACCAATACACTGGCTTGTGCTGGTTCTATTAACCTATTTTACAAAAATTTACCGAGCAATTACTCTTGTTAATTTATTTTAAAAAACAAAATATCCCTTTCGCAATTTTCCAAGTGACAGAGTGTCCAAGAGCCAAGTGTCTTGCACTAGCGGGAGAAAGAGACGCCGAGATTGCCGCGCCGAACGTCGGGCTCCCACCCATCCACGCGCGCGCCGCCAGCGCCGCAACCGCCGACGCTCACGAGGCGGCCATTAGACGAGCGTGATTTTCCCCAACTATAATTACTTTCTAAAATTCTACTATTTTTAACATCTAAAATTGAAATAAAATCATACATATTTTCTGCAAAACTCAGATGATGGTTTTGTGTAATTTTTAACTCGGAAAGCATTTTTGCGGCTTTTTTCCAATCACTAGCCATAATTTGTTCAATATTAGCTAACTCTTGGTCTGTACATCCTTGTTCCTCTTCTGCAGTAAGCCAACCTTGAGCTTCTAATTTATTTCTTAATAAAGCTGTTTGATCAATATAATTTTTATTTGTAGAATTAGCTAAAATATTCCCTGAAGTCAATGCCCATTTTGCTTCTGGTACTTCTTGAGTAAAAAATTCCTCATCCTTGTACCAGTCTTTATCATAAAATATTTTACCCTTGCCTTGAGCCGTAAAATCAGCTTGTTTTAATTCCTCCATTTTTTTAGGACTCAAAGCATTGCCTTGTTCATCTTTGTCAATACGCAAGATAAGAAACATTCCCATTTCTTTGGCCTTTTCCAAATCTTCTCTTGAAAATGGAATTTCCGGAACCTCTCGTAAATCCACCCCCCAAGTCTTTTTTACATCTTGGTGATCAAAAACTTTTTCTGCCCCTAAAATTTCTTTGGCTTCCTGTAATGAAAAACCTTCCGGTTCTGGTGGTGTAACTTTTTCATATATAGATTTAGAACCAACTAAATCTATATATTCTATAACTAATCCATTTCCATCTTCATCCCTAAAAACTATTGTTTCATTATCTCCTACACTTAATCCCAATATCACGTATTTTTTGCCTGTTTCTTTATGTCTCATAATATCCCCAGGACGATAACCGAAAACATTATTATTTCCAACATTATAATACTCTATCGCTTCTCCATCTTCTGACATAATTTCATAATTTTTTGGTCCCTCTGGTTTTTTTTCCTGTTTTGGTCGTGCTGTGTTGGGCAAAAGCCAGCCAATATCTTGTGGAGTTAAAACTTGTTTTCTCACTATGTTTTCATCAACTACTACATCTAGGTCAATAGCAAAATGTTTTAGTATTTTTTCAACCAATTTTCTGTCTTCCTGAGAAAAAGTCGGTTGAGCCAAGAAGTCTTTTAATTCTTGTTTTAGAAAATTTTCCAAAGATGTGTTTTGTTTTGTTTTTTTGTATTTTTCCAGCCAACTTGTTACTACTCCCACATCAAGCAGGACTTTATCAAGAAAAAATTCTTCTTTTGGTTGTCCTGAATTGGCTTTGGTTAGTTCATTTTCTTGATGTTTAAAACTATCAAACATCGTTCGCCAAGCATTTGAAAAACGCCACAAAAAACCACCAGATTGAGCATCTTCATTTATGACTTCTTCATTATCTTGTTTTACAAAGTCTGGTGATAACTCTCTTTTATCTACTCTAATTCTATGATTTTTATCCATAAGAGAAACAAGAAGCACTTGAAATAACTCTGGATTATCTTTTGTCTGTTCTAAATAATCCATTTCTACCACATTGCCACCAAACTCACGCTCAACTGCCACATCGGTATCTTTTCTTACATATCTATCACTAGCTGGATTACCACAAGCAACAAAAGAAAAATTTGGTTGGACTGTTTCATGATTAGTCGTATTTGGCACTTGAAAATCTTTTCCTGGTATAATATTCCCACTCAGATTTTTGATAATTTCCATTTGTGTGTCCTGTGGACGATTATTAAATTCATCATCAAGACAAATTCTCCCCTGATGTTTTGGTTTTTTGTCTTTTTCTGATGACTTTCCAGATAAAGCTTCCATTATTGGTTGGTATTTGTAATAACTCTGATCTTCGCCCAATTCTCTGGTAGCAAAAAGTCTTTCAGCACGGGCATGTTGTCCGCCAACTACACGAGAAACATTTTCTCCTGTCAATCTTTTGGCAGCCGCTGAAACTATTGAGGTCTTTCCTGCTCCACTTTCTGATAAAATCATAACTGGCCTGCCTGAAAGCATTTTTTCACTAAGTTGTTTATAAATATCTTTTCTAGAATCTGTCCAAACAAAATGTTCGGTTTGCATTTGTCTTTGAAATTCTACTAACTCTTCATAGCCTGCCAAAGCTGATAATTCCGGTTTTTCTATTAGTAAATTTTCTAATTCTCTTTTCTTTTGTTCTAGACTTCTAAAATAATTATCATACAATAAAGTTGAAAGTTCATCTTCTTTTTTCCCTCTGTTTTTGAACATTTCTGTTGTCAACTCATCAATTTGTCTTTCTAGTTTTTTCATTTCAATTGTTAATTTTTTGTATTTTTCATGCTCGCCATTCATTTCTCTATCTTCTTTTATATGTCTATTATATTCTTTTTGAAATAGTGATCTAGTTTTCTCATCCTGCCATAGAGAAGAAAGAATTGATAATTTCATTTTTAAGGTATTATCAGATTCAATTTTTTGTTTTTTTGATTGAATTTTTGTACTTAAATCTTCTTCGTTAAACCCTTCTTCACCATCCTTATCTTCTTTAGCTAACTTTCTAAGTTCTTTCTGCTCTACAGAAACAACACTTAATTCTTGTTTTGGTGATCGCCATAATTCTCTTTGTAATTCTCTGTATATTGACCACATTATTTCAGCCTTTTGGGCTGGTTTTAGATGGCTTGTGTCTAGTGCCGGTGGTAAGTCTAATTCCTCAGATCCAACCTGACTCAAAAATTTACCAACATCCAAAAACTCCTCTCCCTGCTCTGTTTCAGAGGTTAATTGCTCTATGTTTCCTCCATAATTTCTTTCTGGCATATTTTTATATATTAGTTTTTTGTAATGTGAATTTGTAATTTTTTAATAAAAAAATAACTTCTTCTCGCAAACTTTCTTTTATCCATTTTTTTTCTTTTTCATTTACAAGTTCTCCTAATCCAGCCAAAATTTCGTTTTCTTTTATTTTTTCTATTGTTTTCATACAATCTGATAAGTATTCACCGATACTTTTGCCTGTCCATAACAAAATAATTTCACTGTTAATAACCCAGTTATTTTTTGCAAAGAAATAAATATCATAAACATCACGCATAGCAATATTATTACGTCCAATTAGTGCAACCAGTTTACTGGAAAACATATAATCTTTTTTTGCTATAAACAATGATGTCCCCAAATGTTCTTTTAATTCGTAAAAATCCTTTATATTCTTTATTAAATCTCTTGTACTTATTTCAATTTTAATATTATGATCATTATCCCCATAGGAAAGTAAATAAAAAATTGTATTTTCTTTGATATGACTATCTTTTATTTGTCCATACTTCACTAAAATATTTTTAATTTTTATAAAAACTTCTTGTCTTTTGTTTTCTTCAAAAGACAGTAAATCAAAGTCCAAATCTACTGAGAATCGTGGCAGATCATAAAAAAAATACACGCAGGTACCACCCTTAAAACCAAGTAAAGATGCCAAAAAAATATCAGAATAAATATCTTTCAAAATCTGTCCCATTATAAGTGCATGTTTTTCTTTATTTAGCATAAAAATAATATTTTTTTACTCGTTTTATTAATTCTTTATTATTATAAATCTTTACCAGCTCAAAAACTTTATCCCAATTAATTTTTTTAAGATTATCAAAATAATAATTTGGAAATAAATAAATTGTATCCAAAAATGCCCTCTCTTTTGTAGCAATACTAAAACCATTTTTATTTATAACACCAGCGGAATTATATAAAACTATTTTTTTTAAAGTTCTAAAAACCATTTTATTATCGTCTACATTAGTAGTTTTTGAAAAAGGTCCGGCAACAAAAATGGTATCATAGTGTTGAAAAATAATACCTTCATCTCTAAGAACAGTTTCAAAACTAATATAACTTGGAGTATACACGCTACCAGCCAACTCTCTTTTGTTGTATTTTTTGTTCAACACAAAAATACCTCGAGTAAGACGAAGTAAATCGCCCCGTTTTACATAGTACGTCATTTTAGCTTTAAGATTGTTAGAATTTATTTCTTGCCAGACCAAAGATAGATCTTTAGTTCTAAAAACAGTTTTATTTACTTGATATAATTTTGCGATTAAATTATCCATAATTTTACTTTTGTCTAATGGAAGTAATAAATACTCTTACTTCCATTGTACATTATCTATATTTTGTTGTCAATAAAGTAAATAATCTTTTAAACGATAGTCGTACTCCATCCCCCAGCCAAAGGCTGGAGGTATTGAAAGAAAAATATTTTTAAAATACAATTTTTTTATCTATCCTGTGTATATAGTGAAGAGTATGGATCTCACAGAAGTGACCACTCCTAGTGTAAACGTGGATTACCCCTGAGTAAAACCCCGAGGAATCTATTACATTTCAAGACATTCTATTTACCATAAACCTCTTTGATCCGATCCGTCAAAGTATCTAAGCACTGTCCTGCCAAATCACGCACATCTGAAACTTGAGTTGCACTTTGATAAGTTTGTCTGGCTGTTTTTAACAAATTCTCGTCTTCTGTGTCACTTATCAAAAATAGGTCAACTGGAATTCCCATATTTTGCAATTCATTATTTAGTAATTTTACCTGCGAATAATTATCCGAACCGCCATCAGCAGTTGCTATCACAAACCTATGCATTTTCCAATTATCTTTGTTATTTTTTGATACTTTCTTTTTGCTCTTTTCTTCCTCTTCCGTAGCTATTTCAATTTGTCTTTTTATCATATTCAAAGCTTTGTCATCAGGAGTTGAGCCATTTGCAGATTGATCCAAAGATTTATACGCCTTTATCTGCTCGGCTGGTCCCCATTTGTCTGTAACAGGTAAGACAATTTCTGTTTTTGCTCCAAAAACTACTAAACAAACTTTATTTGGCATAGGAGTTTTCAGATTTTTTTCTGCTTTGCGTGACATTACCGCACTTCTCATAATACTATCAAGTAACAAAAATACCATATCTCTCTGTGCCTCTGACTTTTTTATACCATTTAGATCCCAATCCATAGAACCAGACATATCAGCCATAATATATACTTCATAACCACCAAATATTTTTTCTTGTTTTTGCTCTATAAATTCTTTTTCAAATCCACTTGGATCATCTTCACCCACTCGCACATCAATCCGTGCTTCTACTGGATCATCCAAATCATCACCCTCACTCTGCCTGACTGGACCACTATATTCTAATTCATCTATCAGATTTTTTCGCAAAACTTTTTTCCAATGATTATTGGAACTTTCAAGCTCTTTTTTATATTTTTCTCGTAAATCTTTAATTTTATCAAGTACTTTTATTGCTTCTTCTGGTGTGCACCCAGCCTCTCTAGCAAAAATTATTTCTGGTTTTTGTGATTTTTCTTTTTCTTTTTTTTCCAATTCTTTCAAAATCTTTTCCATTTCTTCTTCAGACATTAAATCTGCACTCTGCTCACTATAATCACCTTCTGACAATCCCAAATCCTCTTCCTGATCTTCTTCATCCACATTTGGATCTCCTTTTGGAGTTGCATCTAAACGAACCCATTTGTTATTTTCTTTATCCAAAACCTCCAACCAAGCATGGCGATTATTATCCAAAAGCAATGCTTCGCCTTTTTTAGATTTCGCTTGTACACTATGTCCGGAAATCAACTGTGCGTTAAAGCCGGCTTTTGTTAAAGCACGAACTGCCATGGTATTAGCCTCATCACATTTTGCCTTTTTATTTTCCCACATTTTTACAAAATATTGTGATCTATCTTGCTTATAAAAAGCATCCAGACTCACATCATCTTTGTCATACTCTAAGTGAGAACGAATAAAAGAAACTAATTTTCTGGCTTTTTGTATTTCTGGAATTCTAGCAGTTTTTATATCAATAATAAACTGATTTAATTCTTCTGAAAAAATATCTGCAACATCTTTAACTTGCTGATCTGAGTCAACCACAACTAAATTATCCTTAGTCAGCCCTATATCAATTTGTAATTCATATTCTACAGCATCTCCCCTAACTTTTATATAACTGAGACCATTTTGGTCTTGAAAAAAATTGAACTCATCAGGTTGGTCTCCACTCCATTTTACATTTGCTTGATCTACTGCCCAATTATATGGCATTTTAATTATTTGAACTTTACCAGATTTGACTGCTGTCCTATACATTCTTTTTTTATCTTGATCAATTTTTTGTTCAGGTAATTCTTGAAAGGTGGTTTTATCCTTGCTCCATTTCAAGGTTTGCGAATCAAATTTTGGAAACACACCGTCTTTGTAATACCCACCAAAATATTGAAAGATTGTTGCAATTGATTCACTCGGTTCTCCTTCTTGTTCTTGGCTGGCTTGACGATGTGGCTCATACTCATCATCCTCATTACTTCCTGTAACCTCTGTTTTTTCATTTTTTGTACTATATTTCTCTACATCTTTTTTATCTTGAGCTTCCAACCAATCAACCCGTGCTTTTATTTTTTTATTGTAAAAATCTTGTTTTAAAACAAAATCAATATCAGAATTAGTCATTAACTTAAAAATATTTACAGTATCACCCTGATCATTTATTTTTACTTTTTGTAAATTTTTAAGTTGTCTCTTGACACGACTATCAATATCTAACCCGCCAACTTCAAAATCAGGATTAGCTAACAAAAATTGAAAGCTACCATAAAACTCCCCAACCAAAGGACTATTTGTTTTGTCTATTTTTATTTTTTTACCCTGCAGTTTTGCTTCTACGATATGCCTGAAATCCGGATCAACCTCTTCTTTCCATTTTTTATATGCTTTTATTTTTTCTAATGTATCAAAAAAAATACCGGTTTTTTCTACTGGTTCCAAAAAAACACCCTCATCTTTCAACTCTGGTATTTTTCTTTCTTCATTCATAAAAAATATTTATTTATTTCCTCACCTCAGCACTAAATTCTTTCTCCAATATTTTAACCAGTTTATCGTGAACCTTATCAACCTCAACCGACTCCAAAGTCTTATCATCACTACGATATGTAATACGATAAGCCATACTCTTTTTTCCAGCACCAACTTTATCACCTTCATAAACATCAAACAATTCAACATTTCTCACTAATCCATCAATATTTTTTAGCTTCTCAATTATTTCTGTATTAGAAATTTTTTTGTCTACTAGAAAAGCCACATCCCGCTCGACAGAAGGATAGACTGAAAGTTTTTGATAATTATTTTTTTCTAATACTTGCTCTACTAGTTTTTGTAAACTAATTTCTAATACCGCTGTGCTCTCGTCCAAGCCAATCTTGTTTAATGTAATTGGATGTATCTCAGCCACCGCACCAATTACTTCTCCATTAACTACTATCTCAGCTATACGACCCGGATGAATAAATTCTCCATCCATCTCACTCTTAGCTTTTAATTCATAAGTGCAATTAAAATGGTCTAAAATTCCTGACATAGCCGATGATAATTCAAAAAACGGCTTATCAAATCCCTTACCAGCAAACACCATTCCCAACATCAAATCTTGCCTTGGTAACAAATCATCACCATTATCACTTGCTCTTTGACCAGGGTTAAGCTTATCAAACACCTGACCAATTTCAAATATTTTTACTTGATCAAACTCATGTAAATTTTTCTCTACATTTTCTAACAAATTTGGCCACAGACCTCGGCGCAAATATGGTCTGTCTTTTGCAATTGGATTATCTAGTTCAATAAAATCTTCCTTATCTAGTTCTAATATTTCAATCCACTTTGGTGAAATAAAAGAGTAATTATAAACTTCATTAAAACCAAATTCCAAGCTTAATATATTTTTGATTTTTCTCTCCAGCAACTTTAATTCATTTCTCTCTGGTGGTGTAATTGGAAAAGTTGGTAAGACTGTTGGAATATTGCCATAGCCATAAATTCTAGCGACTTCTTCAACTAAATCTTCAGGAATAGAAATATCTTTAGTCGCACGCCAAGTTGGTATAGCAACCAATAATACATCTTTCTTTTCTTTTATGCCAAACCCAAGCGATTCCAAAATCTTTACAACTTCTTTTTTCTCCAATTCAACACCAATCTTTTTATTTAAAAATTCTAATGATAATTCTATTGGCCCTTGATTCAAATTAAAATTGGCTTCATCAACAACATTGCTTACAACTTTTGCATTTGGGCATAGCTCTAATGTCAATTCAACCGCACGTTTCAAAGCTAATTCACAATTATTTGGATCTAAACTCTTTTCAAACCGAGCTGATGAATCAGTTCTTATTCCCAAACGAGTCGCTGTTCGTCTGATATTCAGTGCATCAAAATTAGCTGATTCAAAAACTATAGTTATAGTATCATCTTTTACTTCACTGTTTAAACCACCTATCACCCCAGCCAAAGCCACGGCTTTTTCACTGTCAGCAATTACCAAATCGTCATTCGTTAATTTGTGGCTTTTATCATCTAGAGTGACAAATTCTTCACCATTTTTGGCTCGCCTAACAATAATCGTGACTGCTGATTGCTGATTGCTGATTGCTGATTTATCAAAAGCATGGAGTGGCTGACCAAGATCAAACAAAATATAATTAGTAATATCAACAATATTATTAATCGGACGCAAACCAACCGCAATTAACTTCTTCTGCATCCACTCTGGCGACGGCACGATCTTCACCCCATCAATCACTACTGCCATATATCGCGGACATAATTTTGTATCTTGCACTTGTACGGACAGGTCGTGTACGGACAGGTCGCGACCTGTCCCTCCAGCTTTCTTTATTTTTTTAATCAAAGGTGGATTATATTCCACCAATTCTTTATGATAAAGCACTGCCACTTCTCTACTCATACCATAATGCCCCCACAAATCTGGACGATGCGTCATGGATTTATTGTCAATATCGATTATGACATCATTTAAGCCTAGAAACTCTGCCAAAGGCATACCAATATTGTCCCCTCCTGCCCGAGGAGGGGTGGCCTTTAGGCCGGGGTGGTGGGAGCTCAAATCTAAGATTTCTTTCCCATCTTTCACTGGAAACATCTCACCCAAACCAATCTCAGTAGATGCACAAATCATACCAAATGATTCTACTCCACGAATTTTTGCTTTAGTAAGCTCAATAAGCTCACCTTCACCATGCCACTTTACTTTGGCACCAATTTTTCCAAAAGCCACTTTCATTCCTTCTATCACATTTGAACCACCACAAACAACTTGATAATCTTCCACACCATCGTAAACAGTACAAACTTGCAATTTGTCCGCATCAGGATGTTTCTCAGCTTTCTTAACAAGTCCTACTACAATATTTTCAAGATCTTTGCCTTGTTTTTCTACACCCTCAACTTCAACAGTACTCATTGTCAATTTCAAAGCCAACTCTTCTGGTGAGAGAGAGTCTGGTAAATCAACGTAATTTTTTAGCCAATTGTAACTTAATAACATATATTAGTAACAGATTTGACAGATCTTTACAGATTTTACAAATCACAAATATTACAGATCTGACAAATTATTTAAGATTTAAAAATGGTTTGCGATTATTTGTATAGATGAATCTCCTTGGTCTAAACTCTGGCTCGCTAAAATTAACTAAATATAATATTTCACACTCGGTTATCTTTAAATACTCCGTAGCTTGATTGATATCATCTTTTGTAAAAAATGGCTTTGCTTTTATTTCCACAATTATTTTATTTTCTACCAACTTATCCGGAATATTATAACCAACCTGTCTACCACTTAATACAGAATACAGTGGAATTCTTGGTTTATCTACAAAGGACAATTTCTCATATTCCAAAATTTCTCCCAAAACATCATCATAAAACTTCTCTCTATGTCCCACCCCATACAAATTTCTAACTTTATAAAAACATCCTACTAAATTATAACTCAATTCTTTCTCTAAAAAATTTTCCTCCATAAAACAAATCTGTTAAATTTGTATAATCTGTGATATGTCAAATCTGTGAAAAATATGTACAAATCTGTGTTTTTAAAATTGCTTTAAAAACCGCAAATCCCCACTATTTAGATGCCGTATATCTTCAACTTTATATTTTTGCATAACTAATCTAGTAAGACCCATACCAAATGCCAATCCACTCCACTCTTTTGGATCGAGCCCAGCAGCTTCTAAAACACGCGGATGCATCAAACCACAGCCTAAAGTCTCTACCCAACCAGCATGACCACAAGCACCACAGCCCTGACCTTCGCAAATAAGACATTTCATATCCAACTCAAATCCGGGTTCTACAAAAGGAAAATATCCAGGACGCAAACGAACCTCAACCTCTTTCTTGTACAAACCACCTAATAATTCTTTTATAATTCCAATCAAATTTCCAACATTTATATCTTTATCCACCACCAAGGCTTCAAACTGATAAAAAGTGTGATCATGAGAAGCATCTGTTGCTTCATTTCTAAATGTACGACCAGGATAAGCAATTCTAAGTGGTGCGCCATACTTTTGAAGCGACCTAACTTGCATATTAGAAACATGAGGGCGCATGCATAACTCCGGATGATCTTTGATATAAAAAGTATCTTGCGAGTCTCTAGCTGGATGACTATCTGGAATATTTAAAGCTTCAAAACAAAAATAGTCACTATCCAATTCTGGTCCATCTTCAACCAAAAATCCCATATTCCTTGCCACCTCTTCCATCTCCCTTAGTGCTAAAGTCTCTGGATGTAGATGACCTTTTTCTGCTTTAGGCAACTTTGGTTGAGTAACATCAATCCATTCTGTATCAGCCAAATCTCCCATTTTATTTTTCTCAATTTCCTGCTTCTTTTTACTATACAAATCTTCTAACTCTCTCTTTACCTCATTAGCAAGTTTACCAAATTCTTTTTTGGCATCGCCTGATAGTTTTTTCAAGCTCTTCATGGCCTCGGTCATCTCACCGGATTTGCGGGAAAAAAACTTTTGTTCCAACTCTTCCAACTGCAAAACATCCTTGATTTCATTAAGGCCTTTTATAAATTCTTTTTTTAATTTTTCTAATTGTGCTTTCATATAAAATAATTTTATCTATTTTTTTCCATTTTTATTTCCAAAATCAGCATAAGCCACTTCATTATCTTTTCCCACATTAATACCCTCAATAGATTCTCCATATGATCTTTTCCAATCTCTCTTAGATAGCTCTTTACATATCCATCCTAAACGAGCGATAATTGGATTTGGTCTTCCTGCAATATGAGGAAAAGCAACTCGCAATTCCATATATTTACCATTAGCATCATCCATTCTTTCTTTTTCATCAGAAAACATATCTACCAACATCCTTCTTACTTCTTCTTTTCTAATTGTATTTCCTGTCTTAAAACTCGTATCAAAACCCTCTACTTCATCAAAAAATTCATCGGGGAGAAATTTATCCACAAGCTCTCTTACTTTTTTAGGAAGTAATCCTTCTTTTATATCTGTTGGCTCATTAGACATAAAAATCTTAATAAAAAAACTTAAAATAATCCAATCACATCGCGAGCAGTTACAACCACAATCAAAAGCATCAGCAAAACAAAACCGAGAGTGTGGGCAATTTGTTCGTATTTCATTGGTACTGGTCGGCGGATAATTTTTTCTATTAGAATAAATAAAATTCTACCACCGTCAAGAGCTGGAATTGGTAAAATATTAATAGCTGCCAAAGATAACGACAACATAGCTGTCACATTTATTAAATAGCTAATACCTAATCTAGCACTATCACCCACTATTTTGGCAATTCCTACTGGACCAGACACATCATAGACCAAACCTTGTCCTAAAATCAAATATTTGATTAGATAATAAAAGGTAACAAAAATATTTATAAAGCCCCAAAATGCTGCCACAAAACCTTTACCAAAAGCTAGATACCAAGGATAACGAATGACAGCGGCATCTGCTAACATCACTCCTAATCTAGCATTAGCTTCACCACTTTTTACAATCTCTGGGGTTATCGCAAAATTCATTTCCTCACCACTTCTTAATACTAATAAATTTAATTCTCTATCATTATTTTCCCGAACATAAGAAACCAGTTGATTTGAACCTATTATATCAGTATCATCAATGCGGAGAATGGCATCACCTAATTTCAATCCTGCTGTCTCGGCTGGGGAATTTTTATCCACCATTTGCACCAAAACTTGTGGCTCCTGAACAATAATTGCACTATCGTCAGCCCCAGCTGACATGTCAGTTGGTAAACCAACCATAAATCCAAAAGAAAGCAAGATTCCGGCTAATACAATATTCATGGTAACACCAGATACCAATACTATAATTCTCTTCCAAGGTTTTTGAAAACCAAAACTATCTGGTTCATTGGCATCCTCGCCATTTTCACCCTTAATGCGTACAAACCCACCCAAAGGTAACCAATTAAAAGAATAAATCGTTGAAGGAAAACCAAAATCTTCTTTGTTTTCTGTACCAGATACTGTCTTTTTCAAACTACTCTTGCCTTTGCCCCAAACCCAAACAAATTTACCAGTCTCAGGATCTTTGTAAACACCAAAAGCTCGTGGGGGAAACCCAAAACCAAACTCATAAACTTTCATACCTGACTTACGAGCAGTGATAAAATGACCAAACTCATGAACTAATACAAGAAGACCGAGAATTAGGATAAAGATAATTACTGTAAACATAGTTGACTAGTATATATAAATTAAGGTAGAATAATAGTAATAGTATAAACTAAACAATACTTTTAATCAAGGGGTGTTATATTGCCTATATAACTAAAAAACAACGATAATTAAAAATACCAGTCAGATACTAACACGTTTCTAGCTGGTTTAATCTATAATAATATGTCAGGAATGTACGTCGCAATTCTCGCCATAGTCGTCCTCGTAGTCCTCTGGATCATCGGCGTCTATAATGCCCTGGTCAAGCTAAATAACCGCACCAAAGAAGCCTGGAGTGACATTGATGTCCAACTAAAAAGACGTCATGATCTAATTCCAAACTTAATTAACAGTGTTCGTGGCTATATGACCCACGAAAGAGAGCTATTAGAAAATATTACCAAAGCCAGATCACAGGCCATGACTGCTCAAGAATCTGGTAATACTGGAGAACTCGCCAATGCAGAAAACCTACTTGGTGGCATGCTTGGTAAATTACAAATCGCAGTAGAAGCTTATCCAGATCTAAAAGCTAACCAAAGTGTCATGCAATTAATGGACGAATTATCTGATACTGAAAACAAGATTCAAGCCTCTCGCAGATTCTACAATGGCATGGTTCGTGATTTCAACACCAAGATCGAAACCTTCCCAAACAACACTGTAGCTGGAATGTTGCATTTCAAGAAATATGAATTTTTTGAAGCTGATGAGAGTGAGAAAGAAGTGGTCGAGGTTAAATTATAATTATTTACGAACTGACGAACAGCTTACGAAATTACGAACTACGAACTTGTAATATTTATGGACAATAAAGGAGGGAAAAAATACATAATAAGAAGAAAAGACTTGTTTTATCCTGAATTAAGTTTTAAACTTAATGGTATATTTTTTGAGGTTGCCAAACAACTTGGTGGTGGTCACCAAGAAAAATATTATCAAAAAGCCATAAAGATCGGATTTGAAAAAAGTGGAATTAAATTCATAGAACAAGCCTATGTGCCTCTAAAATTTGATAATGAAATAGTTGGAAAATATTTTCTAGATTTCTTAGTTGAAGATAAGATCGTAATTGAGATCAAAAGAGGTGAATTTATTTCAAGAAAAATAATAGATCAAACTAAACAATATTTAGAAACTCTTGATTTAAAACTTGGACTTTTAGTATGTTTCACACACGGAGGGGCAATTATAAAAAGAGTGGTGAACGAATAAGTTCGTAGTTCGTAATTTCGTAAGCATTTCGTAGTTCGTATGTATAATCAAATTGACTCAAATAAACGCAAAACTCTACTCCTCGTCGCCATCTTCATCGCCTTCATCATAGCAATAGGCTATTTTGTTGGTGTTTACATGGGCTATGGATATGGCTATCTAATTGGCGCGATTACATTATCACTAGTCATGTCACTGACTAGTTATTTCAAAGGTGATAAAATTGCACTAGCTTCAACTGGTGCCAAAGCCATTGTTAAAGAAGATAATCCGTATGTGTACAGAATGGTAGAAAATCTCTGCATCACTGCCGGCACACCTACACCAAAGGTTTATATTATTGATTCTCCGGCCATGAACGCCTTTGCGACTGGCCGTGATCCAGAACATGCATCAATTGCACTAACAACGGGAATTATTTCTGCATTAGAAAATGAAGAACTTGAAGGCGTGATTGCTCATGAATTATCACATATTAAAAACTATGACATTCGTCTGATGACCATTGTTGTTGTTTTGGTTGGAACGATTGCCTTGCTTTCTAGTTGGTTTTTTCGTGCTAGATTATTCGGTATGGGTGGTGGTAGAAAAAGCTCTAGTGATAAAGGTGGTGGACAACTCGGCACAATCATAATGGTGGTTGGTTTAGTTTTACTAATCCTCTCCCCCGTTATTGCCGAGCTAATCAAACTCGCCATCTCTCGCAAGCGTGAATATCTGGCTGACGCTTCTGGCTCACTTCTCACTCGTTATCCAGAAGGGCTAGCCAGAGCTTTGGAAAAAATATCTAAGTCAAATCAACCACTTCAAACCGCCTCAACTGCCACGGCCCATTTGTTTATTTCCAATCCTTTGAAAGGCAAGGGTATGAATAAGTTGTTTTCTACACACCCACCTATTGAGGAACGAATAAACAAACTTAGGAACATGGCTTAGACCAAAAGATTTAAAGATAAACTCAGATGTATTACGTAATTAATTACGTAACTTGCTACGTAACAAAAAATATTTTAGACTATACTATAAATATTTATGGCTAAAAAAAACAAGGTGAATTCCGAAGGAAGAGAGAGTGCCCTGGGGCATAATTCCATTGTACTCTTCCACCAGCAAGAAGTTCGTCGTCAATGGGACGAAGACAAAGAAGAATGGTTTTTTTCCATTGTTGATATGATTGCAATTTTGACTGAAAGTAATAACCCAAATAACTATTGGAAGGTACTAAAACATCGATTAAAAGAAGAAGGGAGTCAGTTGGTTACAAATTGTAACCAACTCAAATTGTTGTCATCAGATGGAAAAAAATATCTAACAGACGTTGCCAGTACAGAACAATTATTACGTCTCATCCAATCTGTCCCCTCCCCAAAAGCAGAACCAATAAAACTCTGGTTAGCCAAAGTTGGTTACGAACGGATAGAAGAAACTGAAGATCCAGAACTTGCCTTTGACAGAGCTATGCGAACATATCTCAAAAAAGGCTATTCCAAAGATTGGATCAATCAAAGACTAAAAACGATTGAGGTAAGAAAAGATTTAACAGATGAATGGCAAGAAAGAGGTGTAAAAGAAGGTTTAGAATTTGCCATTTTGACAGATGAAATTACCAAAGCATGGACTGGAAAATCAGTAAAACAATACAAGACTTTCAAAGGCTTAAGAAAGCAAAATTTGAGAGATAATATGACAAATCTCGAATTGATTTTAAATATGTTAGCAGAGGCAACAACGACCGAAATTTCTAAGGAGAAAAAACCAAAAACTTTTTCTGAAAGTAAAGCAATTGCCCAAAAAGGTGGTGATACCGCTGGAAAAGCCAGAAAAGATATTGAACAAAAGACAGGAAAAAACGTTCTTTCTTCAAAAAATGTAAAGCATCTGCAAAGCAAGAAAATGAAAAAACTAAAATAATTTTATGTTTAACCTCATTTAAACTCAAAAATATATTTACAAAAACAAAATAGATAAAAATGGAAAACTAGCTTATAAAAACCGAGAGAGAATTTCCGGCAAATAAAAACAATTACATATTTAAATACAAAACAAAATATATTGTAGAGGGTTCTATAGTACCCTCTATAGAGTCCTCTATGTCTGTCTGTCTCGAGTCAAAATAACCCTATAATATAAAAAATATAAATTTTAACTCAGAATCCTATGCAAAATGTAGAACTATACCAAACAATCTCTCTCGTTATAACATTTATCCTCATGATTCTGTGGTCACTGGTCTGGAAAGGCTTGGCTCTTTGGCGAGCAGCCAAAAATGATAGCAAACCATGGTTTGTCATCTTGTTAATTTTCAACACCCTTGGTATTTTTGAAATATTTTATATATATGTAATTGGAAAAGAGAAAAAAACGGATGTTGAAAAAAATATTAATAGTGAATTGCCAAAAACGATGTAAAATAAATAACAAACGTAGGGGCGGGTCTGGACCCGCCCTTTTTTTATACCACCCGCCCTATTTTTTATGAAAATCATCAAACAAACCCTACACGACCGTAAACGGAATCGATTATTGGGATATGATTATTCGCAGGATGGTTTATATTTTGTGACATTTTATACCCGTGAACGAATAAATTATTTCGGTGGAATTCACAATGAAATAATGTGCATAAATAAATTGGGACGAATTGTCTGGGAACAATGGCAATGGCTGGCCGGACAATATCCGTATATTGTATTACACGATTTTGTTGTAATGCCGAACCATGTGCATGGGATAATACAAATTGATTCATCACACATTAAACCATACACGGGCGGGTCGCATATTGACGGATCGTGTACGGACAGGTCGCGACCTGTCCCCATCGCGCAACCAATAAATAAATCATATCCAAACGTATCATTTGCAAATGAGGGCGGGTCGCAACCCGCCCCTACGGCAAACGATGCAATAAAAATCAAACCATTATCCGAATTAATCGGCGCATTAAAAACCACATCATCCAAATATATCCATCACAATGGATTTGAAAATTTCAAATGGCAACGATCATTTTATGACCACATAATTCGTGATGAAAAATCATTTTTTGCCATTCAAAATTATATAAATAAAAATCCCGCCAAATGGTGGCGAGATCGTAATAATTTTTGAATTTTTATACTGGCAAATGGCGGGTCCAGACCCGCCCCTACCATATAAATTTAATTATCTTCAATCAACCCTCTCATTTCCTCAAACTTCTCCCCCATCAATTCCTCTGTCTTTGCTTCCAAATTTAATCGCAATAATGGCTCAGTGTTACTCGGACGGACATTAAACCACCAATCACCAAGGTCAAAACTAACACCGTCAAATTCCTGAATAATATTATTTGGGAATTTTTCTTTTAATTTATTTATTATCACCTCTTTATCCTCAACTCTAAAATTTGTCTCCTCAATCTTGTGATAGATTTTAAATTCTTGCAATAATTCTGACATTTTCTTGGCAGACTCACTCAACATTTGCAAAACGACGAGAGCAGTAATAATTCCACTATCAGCTCGGTAATTATCTCGAAAATAATAATGACCAGAATGTTCACCTGCAAAAACCGCATTGGTTTCTTTCATGTCTTGCTTAATGTATGAATGCCCCACTTTACTCATAAGAGGTTTACCGCCCAGCCTTTCTACTAATTCCGGTACAGACTTGCTAACAACTACATTGTAAATAATTGTAGAACCTGGATTTTTTTCTAACATCTTCCCTGCTACCATAGCTACTATGAGTGAGCTGTCTATCATCTCACCTTTTTCATCAATAAAAAATGCTCGATCCGCATCACCATCAAAAGCAATCCCAAAATCAGCTCCGGTTTTTTTTACTTTGGCAATTAAATCTAGATTATTTTCCAACTCAATCGGGCTGGGCTGGTGATTGGGAAAACTGCCATCTAGTTCAAAATATAAAGGAACAATCTCACAAGGTAAATCTTTAAAAACAACAGGTACAATTTTACCAGCCATGCCATTACCAGCATCAATCACAATTTTAAGTGGCTTAATTTTATCTTTATCAATAAATTTATAACAATGTTCAGCAAATTCTTCTAAAATATCTTCCTTTTTGGTCACCACACCTTCCACCCCTGCCAAGGGGGGGTTAGAGGGGGTCAAAACCATAGTTTTTATTTCTTCCAAACCAGTTTCTTTGCCAATCGGTTCTGCTCCCGGACGGCAAAATTTCACACCCGTATATTCTTTGGGATTGTGTGAGGCAGTAATCATAGCTCCGGGTAATTTGTAATGACCAGAAGCAAAATAAATTGTATCTGTACTGACTTGACCCAAATCAATCACATCTACTCCCATAGCAGTTATGCCTTTTTTAAAAGCAGTTGAGGTTTCCGGTACTGACAAACGCATATCATAACCCACCAAAATCTTGTCTGACTTGGCAAATACAGCAAACGCCCGCCCAATTCTTTCCATTACATCCGCGTCAATTTCTGTCGGGTAAACCCCACGAAAATCATAGGCCTTAAAAATTTGTTCTGGTATGTTTTGCATAATTTTGTTTTTATAAAATATAAATTACTTTGATATTTTAGTAGACACTAAACAAGACAAAAATGATAAATGATAAGTGATAAATTTCTTAGTGAGTATCATTTATCACTTATCATAATTTTTTTACTTTAACCGTTGGATCATTCTACAAGCCCTCTTACTCTCATAACAAAGCTCTCAAACATTTGTACTTATGGCAAAAACAGTATATAATATATACATAAATTATGCAAAGAAAAAGCCTTCAAAAAAGGCAACATTTTAGCTATGAAAGAATTTTCTCCCGAACAATTGCTAGGTCGCTTTTCTACTCATCTACGAAATGCCATAGCCAAATCAATGGCCTTGGCCACAGCTTTTGAACAACCCATGGTTAGTCCGATTCATATTTTGATTGTTTTAATTGAAGAAAAAGGTTCAATTGCTTGTGAAATCTTGAATAAAAATGGTTTTGATACCAAATTTCCTTCAGAATTATTAGAAAGCAAGGCAAAATTAAGACGAAACATCAGCAAAGTTGATGTCGGTGTTATTCCAGAATTAGATTCTTTATCAAAACAAGCCTTGGAAAGATCTATTTTAATAGCTTATGAAAAAGGCCACAATTTTGTCGGGACTGAGCATTTACTTTTGGGAATATTAAAGAGCCGAAGTGAAGAACTGGCTGAAATTTTTAAAAAATTTAAAGTTTCTAAAAAAGAAATTGAACAAGAAATTGAAATGGTTTTACAAAGTTCTAGTCACTTTCCAAAATTTGAAGATGTTGAGGATATTATGTCACAAATGGATGATATAATTGGTAAGACAAATCCCACAAATCTTCCACCTTCTCCTCTACCTTTTACAAATCAAAAAAAGACCCAATTTTCTGGTCTTGATTTATTTACCACCAACCTAACTGACAAAAAAAATAGCAAAGCCATTGACCCGGTCATTGGTCGTGAAAAAGAGATTGAACGAGTAATAAATATTCTATCGCGTCGTAATAAAAATAACCCAGTTTTAATTGGCGAACCCGGTGTAGGCAAAACTGCTATCGTAGAAGGGCTAGCCAAAAGAATTAGTGAAGGTGATGTTCCAGATATTTTAAAAAATAAAAAAATCCTATCTCTTGATGTAACTCTAATGATTGCCGGAACAATCTACCGTGGTGAATTTGAATCACGTTTGAAACAGGTAGTAGATGAAATCACCAAAAACCCCAACTATATTTTATTTATTGATGAATTACACAATATAATTGGTGCGGGGTCATCCCAGGGTGCCATGGATGCTGCCAATATTTTGAAACCAGCTCTGGCTCGCGGTCAACTCCGTTGTATTGGAGCAACCACCATTGATGAATACAAAAAACATGTGAGTTCTGACCCTGCCCTGGAGAGAAGATTTCAAAGTATTTATGTTGAAGAGCCTAATCGCGATGATACTATAAAAATTTTGACTGGCATAAAAAAATATTACGAAGATTTTCATAATGTAAAAATTACTGAGACAGCCATAAAAACCGCGGTTGATTTGAGCATCAAATATATTCATAGTAATTTTTTACCAGACAAGGCAATTGATTTGATTGACGAAGCTGCTGCCGCTGTCAAAGCCACTCGCAAGGCCACACCACTTGAAATAAAAAAACAAAAACTTATAGACGAACGTGAGGCCTATTATGACAACAAAGAAGATGCCATTTCAAAAGAAAATTTTGAAAAAGCCATTGACTGGAAGAAAAAAATAGAACAAATTGAAAAGAAATTAAGTTCTCTACAAAAACAAATTGAAAAAACTCCACAATCAATTGCCAAAAAAGTAACTGAAAAAGACATTGCCAAAATATTGGAAAATAAATTAGACATTCCCTCGCAAACACTGCTATTAAATAAATGGGATGAATTAAAGACTTTGAATGATCGTCTCAAAAATTATATTGTAGGCCAAGATAAAGTGATTAATAATTTGGTAAAAAAAATTAGCCAAGCTCATTTAGGAATACAATCTAGCAAAAAACCCCTGTGTTCTTTGCTTTTTGCTGGCCCAAGCGGAGTTGGTAAAACTGAGCTAGCTAAAGTTCTGGCCAAAGAACTTTTTCACGATGATAAAGCTCTTATAAAACTTGATATGAGTGAATTTTCCGAAGGCCACAGCACTTCCAAACTACTTGGTTCGCCAGCTGGTTATATTGGTCACAAAGATCGCAATCATTTTACTGACGAGATCAGAAAACGCCCTTATTGTGTAGTTTTGTTTGATGAGGTTGACAAGGCTCACAACAATGTAAATAAACTTCTGTTGCAAATTCTAGACGAAGGCACCTTAACTGATAGTAGCGGTAAAAAAACTGATTTTAGACATACAATCATAATCTTAACAACTAATCTTGGTGCAGAATTATTCAAATCCAGCGGAATTGGCTTTGGTAAAAATGACAAACAGGCTAAAAAAGAAATGAATGAATCAATAATGCATAAATTAAAAGAAGAACTATCCCCGGCTTTACTTAATCGCCTAACTACGATAGAAATATTCAATCCTCTAACTGAATCTGATATACAAAAAATAGTAGAAAAAAATATCCAACAAATAACTCAAACAATCTTTGACAATGAAAAAATTAAACTTGAGGCGGATTCTGTCGCCATCTCTGCTTTGACCCGAGAATCTTTTGATGAAGATTATGGAGCTAGACAAGTAGAAAAAATTATTGGAGATACTATTCATGAGTTGGTAATAGAAATACTGCAAAAAGATAATTGTTCCGCCTGTGAAGGACGGAATCCCGTCCATAGGCGGGACAAAAAAAACTATACTTTATCAAAAGTAAAAAATACTTATAAATTAGTATGACCGAGGATTTTGAACAACAGTGGGCCAAAACCATAAAAAAGTCTAAACAGGGTCAGGTTGTCACCCGAGTCAATTCTAATTTACAAAAAAAACAAATCAAAGAAGAACTTGATTATTTTAAACAAAAACTTTGGCAAGCACTAGAACAAAAAAATCAAGAAGCTACCAAAGATATATTAAAAAAATTAATAAAAACCAGATCCAGACTCCTAAAGCTTTTATTATCACAAAGAAATATAGATCAAGAAAAAGAATTGGAAAATTATTATCATGATTGTTTTTCAGTCACAAAAATTGCCTCAAAATTACTAAGCAAATAACATGACAGATACAGCAGAAAATATAGATAATAAACTTGAAGCTGAATTAACTCCTCACATTGAACAAGGTGTGGAGAATGCTGGAATACCCAAAGAAGAGGCTGATGAAATTGCCAAAAAAGTTGAAGAAAAATTATCAGACATAATAGAAAAGCTGGTAGGTGGATCAAAAAAAACAAATGAAAAAATTATACAAGAAATGCTTAATTCTTTTGGTGAACAACCTACTGAGGAAATAACCGACATTCCAGAAAATACAAACGGAGAAGAAGGTGCAGAAAATAACGCAGAACCAAGTAGTGAAGAAACCCAACCGCCAACACCGCCAGAAGAAGGTTCAACCACAGGAAATGAGCAAGAACCTTCTGAAACACCAGCAGAAGAACCTGGGGGAAACCCCAAAGGCCAGGAAGGTGAAAAAAAACCTCAGCCAGAGGCTGATGAGCCTATGGCTCAAGAAGAACCACCTGAAACACCAACTGAAAATCCAGCAGAAGAAGGCAAACAACCTGGAGAAGCTGGGGAAGAAAAAGAAAAGACTAAAAAACCGAAGGGTTCAGCTAGTAGGTGGGGTAATGACCAATGGCAACAGATGTCCGATTCTTTGGGAGATGAAGAAAAAGAACCAGAAAATAAAGAAGAAAAACCTCAACCAAAGGCTGATGAACCCATGACTCAAGAAGAAAGCCCGGAAGAACAAAAACCAAGCGAACAACCAGAGCAGACTCCGGAAGGAAACAGAGGCGAAGAAGAAGAGAAAAAAGAACAAGAAAAGCAAGAGGAAAATAAAAAAAAACCCAAAGTAAAAAAGATTGATAAAAAAATCAAAACTGAAGAAAAAGAAAAAAAACGTAAAATTTTTCAAAAAAAACCCATAGACATTAAATTAAAACCATTACAAATGGCAGAAAAAAGTCTTTTGGCAACCCAGTTAGGTTTACACACTTTACAAATAATTTTATATATCATTGGTATATTACTATGTCTCACAATCATTTTACTATTCACACCAATTCCAGGAATTGTCTTGACAATAGGCAAATCTTTTAGTATTCCAATAAAAATAGCAAAGGAAATGCGTAAAAAAATTAAAAAATCAATTAAAGAATTAATGAAGAAAAAAGAAGGAATAGACAAAGAAATTACCGAAATAAATAATGAAATTAAACAACTAAGCCAAGAAAGAAGACAACTTATTTTTAAAAGATAACTCTATGGACAAAAAACGACTAATTTTTTCTATCATATTTATCATAATTACCATAGCTTTAGGCTATCTACTTTATCGTGTGTTTTTTGCCAAAAAAGAAGTACCAACTGGCTTACCACCAGGAGCAATAACTACCCCGGGTATTTTGCCAAGTGCTGAAGAAGGTGTAGTAACTCCGGGCGTCACCCCTGTGCCTGGCACATTACCATCGGCTGAAGAAATTATTTATTTAGATGAATACGAAGAATATGAAGAATATAGACCTTATCCAGTTACACAAATGGTAACTGCACCTATTATTAATCCTAGTCTAAATAAAAGTGGTACTGCCAACTTTTATAATCAGAGTGATGGTAAATTCTATAAGATTGATGCCAGTGGCAATCCCAAAACTCTTAGCGATGAAGTTTTTTATAATGTCCAAAATGTCACTTGGTCGCCAATTAAAGATGAGTCCATAATTGAATATCCAGATGGATCTAATATTTATTATAATTTTGACACTAGCGAACAAGTTACATTACCTCAACATTGGGAAGACTTTTCTTTTTCTCCTCTAGGAGACAAAATTGCTAGTAAAAGTGTTGGTCTATCCCCTGACAATCGTTGGTTAGTAACTTCTGATCCAAAAGGAAAGAGCGTCAGTCTAATTGAGCCAATGGGAGAAAATGCCGATCGAGTGACAGTGGACTGGTCGCCAAACAAACAAGTGGTGGCTTTATCCAGAACTGGCGAAGCCCAAGGATCTGACCGAGAAGAAATATTATTTGTCGGCCTACATGGTGAAAACTTCCGCTCCATGATCGTAGAAGGACGAGATTTTAGAGAACAGTGGTCACCAACTGGACAAAAAATGCTCTACAGTGTTTATAGTATTAGAAGTAATTTTCAGCCTGAATTATGGATTGTAAATGCCGAAGGTGATAATATTGGTTCAGGAAGAAAATTATTAAATCTAAGTACTTGGGCTGACAAATGCACTTTTGCTGATGATCGTTTTGTTTATTGTGCCGTACCATCAGAAAGTAAAATGGGGGCTGGACTAGCACCAGATTTATTAAATGATGTTAATGATAAGTTATACAAAATTGATACCAAAACTGGCATAAAAAATGAAATACCATTAGAAGGTTATCATGTCATAGACGAGATAATTCTCGGAGAAAATAAAACTTTATACTTTACTGACAAAAATCAAAGTGGTTTATTTAACATACCTATATAATAAGGATTAAGGATTAAGGAATAAAGAGTAAGCCCTGCCTGCAGGTAAACAGAAAATAATTTTATAAGAATAGCTAACTCAAAAAAATCACCACACAAACATTATACAAATATGCCCAAAACAAAAACCCTTATATTGATATTTATTCCCGCCCTCTTAATAGCAGGCTTTGCTCTTTTTATTAGAGTAATTCAATATGAGCCATTATATCCAAAAATAACAAATACTCTAAAAAATAATGGTAATAATTTTACTGTTCCAATCTATCCTGAAGATCCGATTATTGGCAACAAAAAAGCCCCACAAACGATTATTGTTTTTGAAGATTTCGCTTGTGAAGGTTGTAATATTCAATTTACTTTACTTGAACAAATAATGACAAAATACCCAAATAAATTAAAAATTATTTGGAAAGGTTTGCCGGTCAGTCAATTCCCTTATTCCAGTGAATTAGCTCACCGCTATTCACTTTGTGCCAATGAACAAGACAAATTTACTGAATTCTATAAATTTGCTTTTACTAATGGCGACAATTTGTCAGAAGAAATTTTGAATATTATAAATGAACAAATTGATATAAATCCAAAAAAATTAGCAACCTGCTTAGAGTCTGGTCGAGCTGACTCTCATATTTCAAAAACTGAACAATTAGGTATGGTCTTAAATATTCAAGCTGTACCAACTATTTTTATAAATAATAAACAAGTTGAATCCCCTTCTACTGTGGAAGGTTGGGAAACTTTGTTAAATTTGTAATATGAGAAGAAATAAAAAAATAGTATTTTTCTTATCATTATTTATATTGCTTTTTAGTGCCCAAACTGCTAAAGCCACTCCAAGCGCCATCTCTGAAACTGTTTACAATGGAATGAAAAAAGTAAGTTTTCAATCTGATTGTACCGAATATACAAGAGGTGGATGGTCTGGAGAAGATAAACCACAATTGCCTCAAAATATTTATTATAATCCAGTAAGCACTGGCAACAAAGACCTTATTTGGTTCCAACACGGCGATAGTAGTAATGCTCCCAGAAAAGCCTGCGAAAATAGATTTAGTGCCACCAGTGTCCTCAATGACACAGCTGGAAAAGATTTTGTCATTTTTTGTCCGGAAATGAATAAATCAAATGGTATTACAGCCTCAGGAAATACAAAATCTTATTGGTCAGAACATTATGCTGATTTTTTTCAATGTCTATATAATGATTTTTTGACAATAGCTAGTGGAAAAGGCCTGACAGTAACACAAAATACGATTTTTGCTTCACATTCACAAGGCGGTCCAGCCACCTCACACATAACCACAAACATAGCAAAATACCCAAATATAAAAGTGATAAAAATTCTTCGTTTTGATAGTTGTTATGGAAATCAATGTTTAGAGGAGGCCAATATACCAGAAAGTCAAAGAGGGTCATTAATAACTTATGTCTCAGATGTTCATGCCGCCGGACATTATGCAAATAATGAAAAAAACAAAGCCGCCACCATTGCAAAAAAGATTTGGGAAAAACCCAATACAACCGTGTATCTTGTAGACGGAAAAGACCATACTCAAGTACCACAATTATGTAGTTTAGATTTTTTAAAAAACAATAGCTGTTCTGGTACTGCTACTCTGCAGGGTGGTGCAAATACTGCTATTGCCGGATCTTCGGCACTTGCTTCTGCCTCAGCAGTAGGCTCTGTTAGTGCTCCTGGAGTTTTTAGTGAAATAAAACTAATACTCCAAAAACCAAACATAAAAATAAAAATCCCTGGATTATCTTTTACAGATAATTTTGAAGTTACCGAGGGTGAAAAAAAATATATATTAGTACCGTTTTTAGGAGAATACCTAGCTGGTCTATATAAATATGGAGTTGTTGTCGCCTCTATCTTTGCAGTGGTGATGATAATTATTAGTGGTTTTAGATGGTCAATGTCTGGCGGTAGTCCTGAAAAAATAAAAGAATCACAAACTAGAATAATGCAATCATTAATTGGATTATTTCTAGCAGTCGGATCTTATATGTTGCTTTATAATATCAATCCAGAATTGGTTGAATTTAAAAATTTGAGAGTACAAACTGTTAAAGGTGTTCCCTTAGGTGCTGATTATTCTAGTGGGGTTTTTGATTCTAATACCCCCTTTTTATTAACTCCTTTAAATTCAGCAGACATCAACGCAGAATTAGCCAAATACCAAGGAAAAGGATGTGGTAAAAACCTTACTGAGATTGCTAGTGTTTTTGCTAGTAAAACTATCTGCGAAGGATCTTGCCATTGTGCTAATTTTGTAAGTAGGGTTTTGGGATTGAGCGGATGTCCAAAAGAAATACTAACCAATAGTGCCCACGGATTGAGGAATAACCTAATTAAAGCAGGCTGGATTCTCAAAAAAGGCCAAGCTGGTGCACAACCAGGCGATATTGCTTTATATGACCGCACCCTAGAAAAACAAAAAGGTGATATTAATATTTACAATAAAGTCATACCAAAAGGAGAAGGGACCGCGGTTACACATATAGAAGTTATTGTGCAGGGTGGAGCTAAACCAAAAAGCATAGGCTCTAATGTTGACATGCGTGCTTGCTGGGGTGATAAAGCAAATCAAATAGAGAAAAAATGTGGTTCTTTTTGGCAAATAGCTTACTGGGCGGGTTATGAAAAAACTTCAGGTGGTAGACAATTGACTGAGGCAGGAAAAACACTATTAGCAAAATATGGTTATAATACCACGAACTGGGTAGAAACAAAAAAACAATATGCCCAATGTGTCGCTAGTATGGGTGGATGCGCACCTTGGGCCGATCCTAAATGGTTAAAAAGTAGTTGTGATTATTGTGATTTCTTCGGTGGAACACCTAACAGTGGAGTAGATAGCGATAAATGGAGCGACCCTAACGTCAGTGATCCAGTAGACAGTGGTTGTAGCACAAGACAATGTGTCCAACTTGACTCAACCCCTAGTTTTACTCACTATCTCGTCAATCCAAATAGATAACAAAAATAAAAAACATGCATAAAAATAAAAAAAGAATTCTCACAATATTGACGGTTATTTTTATATGAATAAACCAAATACCAAAATTTTAGCATTTTTTTATATTATTAGTTTTTTTGGTATTTTTTTATTCCCCACCAATCTATTGGCAGACAGTTTTGGTGAACATGAATACAAAGATATAAAACCTGAATTACAAACAACTCTACCTGGTTTAGAGTTTTCAAAAGCTGAATTTATAGAAAAAACTACCCCTTCAGGACAGCAGGGTACTTATCTACTCATCCCCTACTTAGGAGAATATTTAATGGCCTTTTATCGTTATGCTGTTGTTGTGGCTAGTATTCTAACTGTGGTTTTTATAATAATCGGAGGCCTTCAATGGACTATATCTGGTGGTAGCCCAGAAAAGATAAAAAGTGCCCAGAAAAAAATAAGCGGAGCATTAATGGGCCTAATATTAGCTATTCTTTCCTACACCTTATTATATACAATAAACCCAAATTTAGTAAATTTTGGGGATCTGGAGATATTATTTGTAAAAGGTATTAGTATTGAAGAAGCTTTAATGAGTAAAACACCGGGTGATAGTGGTGATTGGGAGGCTCGTCATCCTGGTGAAAGAATAAGTTTCTTGCCAAAATATATTGCAACTAATTTAGATATAATTAAAAATTTATTTTTACTCAAGCCAGAAACCGCTTATGCTAGCGAAGCATTTAATACATTATTAGAAATCATAAAAGATTTTTACGAAACACACCCTCAAGATTACAATAAATTAAATCCGAATTTAAGTAATACAAATACTAGTTTATCTGATGAATTTATACAAGACGGATCTTGTTTAGACTGGAAAACTATGAATATGTATGGAAATCCAGCTAGATTTGCCGCTATTAATTTTGGTAAATATTTAGAAAAACAAAATATTGTCTCTTATGCTTTTTACGGCAGAGGAGCGCCTTGTGCAACAGAAAAAAATAGTGAATCTGTTGAGGCAATTTGCAATGATACATCGTGGGGTAGATTTGACTGCACTTCAGATATGAAAAAAGAACTCACAAATAAAAATTTAGCCACACCACCTTGGGATTTAGAATATTGCCTTGACTGCAGTGGCTTTACTCACACTATTTTTAAATGTGGTGCTAAAAAAGGTGTAGCAGCTAAAACTTTAATACTCTTTTCATGTAATGCAGATGAAATCAGAAAATATCAACCAATCCCAAAATCAGAAACTATTCCGGGTGATATAGTTGGTTATAAAAAAAATCCAGATAAAGGTATAGACGTAGGACATGTTATGGTCTGTCTTAATAATGGGTGTACACAAATAATTCATGTCCATGGACCGCAATCTTATATAGAAGATAATAAATATACGGCTCTAAGTGAAGAAGATGAAACTTACCTAAAAATACTCTTGCAGGAAAAACTTGAAAAAGCTAGAGCTCACTTAACAGAAAAATTTGGTAAGGAATACAATAAATGGAGAAACATAGAGTCATTAACCAAGGAAGAACAAGATAAGATATATACTACCAGAAATGAAGAAGGAGTAAGTAGTTATGTAAAAGATGGAAAAATACTACTTCCAGATGCTGCCATTGAAGAAATGCAAAAGAGGACTGGATTCTTTTTTGAGTATAGAAGAATTGCTGTTCTAGATCACAAAAATATTTCCGATATCCCTTTACCAAAGTGTGATAATATATTAAAATATTCTCTATGTAGTTCCGGAGGTTTGAAGAAGATAAATGCTTGTAAATAATTTATGTCAACCAAATCAAATACAATCTTTGTCTGCTCTCACTGCGACGCTCAGTATTCTAAATGGACGGGCAGGTGTTTGGAATGTGGAAAATGGTCAACAATTGTAGAAGAAATTAATCAAAAGCCGAAAGCCGAAAGCCGAAAGCTAGACTATTCCCCTGCTAAAACCCAAAAACTTTCTGAAATAAAAGCTTCTGATGTAAATCGGACCAAGACGAACATATCTGAACTAGATCGTGTCTTGGGTGGTGGCATTGTTCCTGGTAGTCTGATATTGCTTGGTGGTGAACCTGGAATTGGCAAATCAACTCTCGCCATGCAACTCGCCATGGCACTAGATAATGTCTTGTATATCTCTGGTGAAGAATCAGTCGGACAAATAAAACTCCGCGCTGATAGATTGCCGACAGCCGACAGCCGACTGCAATTAGCTAACGAAGTCCATGTCGAAACCATTTGTTCTACTATCAAACAACTAAAACCTAAATTAGTCGTTATTGATTCTATCCAAACCATTTATTCTGAAGAATCTACTGGCGAACCAGGTAGCGTCTCGCAAATTCGCGCCTGTGCTGGAAAACTAATGGAAGTGGCCAAATCAACCAATGTTGCTATTGTAATAATTGGCCATGTGACCAAAGATGGTGCTGTAGCTGGACCAAAAACTTTAGAACATTTGGTTGATACTGTTTTGTATTTAGAAGGTGAGCGTTATCATAGTTATAGAATTTTACGAGCAACAAAAAATCGCTTTGGTGCGACTGATGAAGTAGGAATTTTTGAAATGAAAGAAACTGGACTTGAGGAAGTAACCAATCCATCGGCCAGTTTTTTGCAAGAACGCGGTGAAAACATGTCTGGCTGTGTTGTAACCTGTTTAATGGAAGGTACGCGCCCCCTGCTGGTAGAAATTCAAGCATTAGTAAATAAAACATCTTTTGGTTATCCAGTTAGAAAAGCCAGTGGTTTTGATTTGAATCGCCTACACGTTTTAACAGCTGTATTACAAAAACGCGCCGGAATAAATTTAGGACAATATGATATTCATCTCAATATTGTCGGCGGTATAAAAGCTGACGAACCAGCTGTTGATCTCGCAGTCTGCCTTGCCATTGCCAGTGCCTACAAAGATAAGTCACTTGGCTCTGATTTATGCGTCTTTGGTGAAGTTGGATTGGGCGGTGAGGTACGAAGCGTGACACAAACAACAAAACGCTTAAAAGAATGTGAGAAGTTGGGAATGAAACGAGTAATAACACACCTGAGCCCCGGAGCACAAAAACACCCGGCCACTTTAAAAATAATTGAAGTAAAAAATATTGCGGAGTTGATTAGACATGCTTGATACAAATAGCGATAACTCACCCCAACCCCTCTCTTGCGAAGAGAGGGGCATTTTATTTCCCCCTCTCTTCGCAAGAGAGGGGGTTAGTCAGTTATACTACAATCAATGATATAATACATGGCAAAAGCTGTACACTCATCA
>JBDRSF010000009.1:0-28312 GCA_043825135.1 Candidatus Magasanikiibacteriota bacterium | reverse complement strand
CGATTTAATTCTCGATTGCTCATAGTTAGAAATGTATTATCCATAGTGTATATTTGGTTAAAACTAATCCAATATACTACCATAGATGATAGGACATTTCTATTTCCTTGTACTAGGACATTATCATTTCCTTTCTACAGTTTTTGTCCACAGAAACAGATAACAGTTGGCAGATAATACATAACACAAAAACAGTTGACAATTTACAATATTCATATTATAATAAGTGGGTAAAAAGTGTACCTAATAAATATGTCTAAAATATATCAAAAAATAAGCCAGAATAAGCCATATTTTTATCTTATTGAAAGTTTGATTGCAGGAAAGAAAAAGAAAAAAATACAGGTTTACTTAGGTAAAAGTGTACCTAATAAATTAGACAGTCATTATCTAATTTTGGCAAAAAAAGAAAAAGAATTTTTTGCAGAGAATGTAGGGAATAGTTTTGCTGTAGGTAAAATTTTTGATAAGGAACAAATTATAAAAATAGAAAATTTAAGAATAGATTTGAAATATAAAATGTTAGGTTTGAGCGAATTTAAAAAAGAGCAGATGTGGACGCGATATGCTGTGCAATTTATTTTTGAATCAAATGCGATAGAGGGTAGTAAATTGACATCGGACGAAGTCAATTCTATTGTGAAGAAAAAGAATATAAAAAAAAGCATAGAGAGGCGAGAGATAAAAGAAGTACGAAATTCAATTAAGGCTTTTAATCTGATACGAAGTAATAAATTTAATCTTAATCAGCATCAGATAATCAACTTACATAAATTACTAGTAGATGGTTTAAATATTAATACTGGGTATAAAAAAGTTGACATTATTGTTAATAATAAACAAACTACTCCGGCTGGTGAGGTTAGACGAGATATGAAAAAATTATTGGATTGGTATAAAGAAAATAAAAAGAAAAAAATACATCCATTACAATTGGCAGCCGATTTTCATCAACGATTTGAATTAATTCATCCATTTGAAGATGGTAATGGGCGTGTGGGTAGATTGTTGTTTAATTGGATTTTACTGCAACAAAATTATTCACCAATTTTATTTTTATATAAAAATAGAAGAAGATATTTTAATGCTTTGAATCAAGCTGATGAGGGTAGAAAAAATAAATGGCATTGGTTTTGTATAGCAACTTATAAGAAGAGTTTGAAATGGTTTTTGGGGAATTTCTAAATTGTAATTAGGAGATAATAAAAAACCAACTCATCTATTTAGTTGGTTGGTTTTTTTGTATTTTGATATGTGTATCTTGTGTTGTGTTTTGTGGGTGTTCCCTCGCCAACTGGCAATGAAAAAATCGCATGTATTCTTGGAGAGAGTTTTGTGCTCCCTCTCCTTTACAAGGAGAGGGCTGGGGTGAGGTTAATCACCAGCACGTAAGAACATCATTTGAAAATTTCACTGCCAGTTGGTGAGGTAATCGCCTGTCATTGCGAGCGATAAATCTCTGAAAGAAGATTTGTCGCGTGGCAATCCCAGTGTTTGCAGTAATTACGATGGGATTGCGGAGCTTGTCTCGAGTGGAAGCGAGAGATCTCCACCTCCTCGCAATGACACATTGTTGTTTTGGGGTTTGTTGTGTGTTTTTTGTTTTCTCTCCTTTCAATTCTCAAAAGATATTTGAACTCTGAAAGGAGTCCTGGATCGTGGTTGTGCAACCGCGATCCAGCTCCGAGTGCTTATATTTAACAACCCTTTACGGCGGTTGTGATTTTCCGCAGGAGTCATAGTTTAAAGACATTAACTTCCTTATTTTTTTGGTCTGTTGGGGGTATGGATAAAGTGACTATTAAAGCCAAATATCCACACAGCCGTCATATTCGAATCGGGTTCCGTCGTCAAAGACGACAGACATCCCGATCCAACAGGACCCACTTTCGTGGATCTGTTGGAGCTCAACTACAACGTTTCCATCGTAGTTGAACTTCTGAACCTGTTCATAGGAGCCGAAATCTGTGTCGCGCTCCCACGAACAGTTTTTTTCGAAATCCGCCCACATCTGGCGGATTTCGGAATAGATTGGGCTGTTGCCAAATTGGCCACGAGCCCATATAAGTTTTTTCTTGAGACTTTGATATGCCTGCATGGCATAATCTCCTTCCTATTTTTTGGCGCTTACGTCCATGGTATAGGTACCAAATTGTTGGGATCATTCCCCCACAATTCTCAATAATTAAATTAAGAATTATGAGGGAGTGGTCACGAGTGCTACTAGTGACCGCCCCGAGTAATCTGCTCTTGGTTGAGCTTTTATACACAAACTTCTTCGGTTGTGTGTATCATCCGCAGGATCGCTGCGTCCCCATTTTACGTCTGGGCCAGACGTCTACCGGCTCCTCGCCTTACACTGCCCTAGCGGGCGGTGCGGGCCTGCAGGCGGATGGCCTGCAGGTCGGCGCGGGTAGCCTCGGGCCACTCGAAGCCGTTGTCGCCGCGAACGGCCCAACGGATCTTCGGGAAGCTCCCGAAACGCCCATGCCAGGAGGCAAGGAACACCCCGCATGCCGTGGACATGCCGGGGAGCACCACCTCGACGGCGGCGCCGGCCTTCAGCTCGTCCCGCATGGGGAGAGCATCCAGCACGGCGCCGATCGCCTGGGTGAGCCCCTCGGCGTTGTCTAGGGGGAGATTCACGCCGATGAGCGGCGAGATCTCGAACCCGGCAATGGGGTGCCCGGAGAAGTTGATGATGTAACTCATCACTTCCTCCTGCCAACCAGTTTTTATTCTCCTCACTTCACGCTTTACCTTCGCGCTTATAGAGGATATTGTTCTGGTTGGGGTTGGTAGAAATAAAGCGTCCACCACGCGTGTCCGAGTTGAGTCGGAACCACTCTGGGAGTAATTTTCTCCTCTCAATTTTCAAAGCATTGATTTAGACAGATTTACACTGATTATATTTTGCTTTGAACCCTGAGAGGAGTCTCTGATCGTGGCTGTGCGAGCTTTGATCAGAAAATCCCGAGTTGCGGTGCATTGCACACCACCTTGCAAACAGCTCCAAGAGTTGGAACCGGAACCTAGATGACTCTAGGATCTTCCACAGCATATTTGGTAAGCTGTGGCTTTGGTGTGTGGGGCGATGCACTCCTAGAAGGAGTACACCGCCCCGGGGACCTCCTGGACCCGGGGGCGCGGACGCCCCACGGGCCCGAAGGCCTTGGCCCGCGCGATGCGGGCCTCCATCTCCCGGGCCTTGTGGCCCAGGAGGTGGACCGACACCCGCCCCACGCGGGTGTCGGAGTTCTTCTCCAGCCAGGAGGCGTAGGCCTCCTGGCTGGAGAACACGTACCGCCTTCCCTCGAAAGAGAAGGCGGCGAACAGTTTCGCCGTCTGCTTCTTCACCATGTTGTCCTCCTTCGGACAATGCCTCTGGTCGCCCTGCTGGTGTAAACAGGGAGGCAGTTTGTTCATTACCACAGGTGACCAACTAAATTCCTGCGGTAGTTTTCAATTACTCATATATAGAAACAATATTTTGCTTATTATATATGAGTAATTGAAAGTTTTTTAAAGAACAATCTCTGTCTATCTTATAATACAGAGTGTTCCATCAACCAGTTTAAGCTTAAAGCTTAGGACTGATTAAGGAACGCACTCGGTACTATAAACTTCTCGTAAGTTTATAGAGAAATCGCGAGAGCTGGCGTATCGTTTTGCAACAATATACCAGACATTCCCCATTCCTTCTCCGACGTAAGGTCGGAGCGAAACCCTTAGTTATAAAATAACTTTGGGCGGTACGAGATGGCTATCATTTAACCACTCAAGCATGGGTGGTCAAACAATTAAAGCCGATTTTTGTTTTCAAATTATCAAAGG
Source organism: Candidatus Magasanikiibacteriota bacterium (assembly GCA_043825135.1). GTDB lineage: Bacteria > Patescibacteriota > Patescibacteriia > Magasanikbacterales > UBA922 > JABIBU01. The sequence continues at coordinate 24,478 of JBDRSF010000009.1, read as the reverse complement.
GACTCTCTCCGTCCCGATCCTGATACTTTTATCAAGTCAAGATCACTCAGATAAGTTGAAAATGTTTGAAAGAACGATTAGTCAGAGATAAGTTACTGTGACCCGAGACCTCACCCCAGCCCTCTCCTACAAGGAGAGGGGGGATATGTTTCGGGCGAAATTATTCCGACAAATTAGGAGATGTTCGTATTTTTCAAGACCTGTTAGCCTTATGCTGTTTGTCTTGTTAGAATCGTCTCCTGATTTGCTAGAACAATCCACCTTCGCTTTGGCTTCGGCGTGATAAACAAAAAACCCTCTTTTGTGGAGAGAGTTGCTAAACTAAGCTAAATATATTTTGATCATTGATTACCGATCACTGATCACTCTATCTTTCCGGCTCTCTCCTTCCGAATTGATATTATTTTTTAAATTGTAATGTACTTTACTCTTTATTCCTTATTCTTTAATCCTTATTCCTTATCTTCACTGGGAGTTGGTTATAGTAGACTATCTCTCTCTTCGACACGCCGTAGTTTTAACGAAGGCGGTCTGTCCACTCCACAATCACCAACCTACCACTAAAGTTAATTGCCAGTTTCGTGCTCTGCTCATAAGTCTCTCCACTTATAAGTGCTGTCATCTGCTGGAATTAAATGTTTAAAAGAACTTTTTGGGTGCTAACTATTTTTTAAGTTAACGGAATATTATAACATAAAATTAGATATCTGTCAAGACTAGGGTAGAAAGTGGAAAATAGAAAGTAGGAAATTGGCTAAAACAAGCTAAATTATTATCCATAAAATAGGTCTAGTTAAGACTTGACAAATGTTTTTAAGTGTGCTATAATATATGTAGAATAAGCCAAGAAATGCATAATTACTGCAATATACAGATTTGGTGGTTTTTTATAGAAAAGGTGTGTGGATAAGTAAGTTTTTTGGCTAAGTTGAGGGGAAAAGTACGATGTCATCCCGAGTGACCCCGACGACGAAGTCGGGGGAATCGAGGGATCCCTTTCAGAAACACAGTAAATTGTTTTAAACATAAATAATCTAAATGCGTATCGGGGGCTCTTGAAAAGGGATTCCTCGACTACGGCCCGTATTTCATCGGGGCTTCGCTCGGAATGACAAGTGAAAAAATATGACTTCAATCACTGACACCCTCATAAAATATGGCTTCGAGCCGTCAACGGCTGATCTTTATGTTATTTTAGCCAATAATGGCGAGATGACAGTACCACAAATGATGGAAAAGTTTGAGTTTTCTCGGGCTAGTGTTTATGATTCACTTAGTCAGCTTTTGGCACAGGATTTTGTGGAGTATCGAAAAGAAGGTCGGGTAGCTTATTACAAACCAGTACACCCAAACAAGTTATTTGGTTTAATAGAACAAAAAAAGCGTGATACCACGCTTTTGGAAGAAGAAATGAAGGACAGTATAAAAACTCTTATTGGAGTCTATAATTTGTCGGAAAACAAGCCTGGAGTGAGGTTTTTTGAGGGAGAAGAGGGGTTTAAAGAAGCTCTTTATGATAGTTTGGAAGCAACTGAGACAATTTATGCCTATGTTGATATGGATGCCTTACAAAAATATGCCGGTGACGTCAACCGAGAATATGTAAAAAAAAGACAAGAAAATGGTATTCATAAGCGTTTATTAGTTTTAGATACACCAGAAGCTAGGCAATATTTAAAAAAACAAGGAAGCAAAGCCACAGAATTTCGTTTTTTACCACCGAATATGAAGCCTTTTCGAACTGGTATGGAGATTTATGATAATAAAATTTCTTATTTTACCTTGCGAGAAAATAATACTGTGGCCGTTATTTTAGAGGATAGAGACATTTATCGTTTTCATAGGCATATTTTTGAGGCTTTATGGGAAATGGTTGGTAATATTAAACCAAAAACCGCTATTGGAAGCGGTCAGGAGAGTAAAACAGTTTTTAATTAAACAGCCTTTGCCAAGCTTTCTGTCTGTTCTTTTTTCATCTCAAAAACATAAAATCTTTTTGATTTGTCTTTTGGATCAGAAAAATATCTACTACCAATATATCCAGTTGCCACCAATTCTTGTGTGGCTTTTATTATCTCATTATTTTCTTTTTCCGGATCAAATTTTAGCACAATTAAATTATTTCCAATTCTATCTTGCCAATTATTATCATGATGTTGGGCAATTAATTGTTCTTGAGTTGCTTCACGACTAGTATAAAGCTCGTTATTTTTTTTGTCACAAGTAATCTCAAAAAATGTTTCACCACTATTGTCATAATTTGGTAGAACATTAGTAATGGTAAAACCAGATTCTTCTACATACTTTGTGCCAACTTGAATTTTTGGATAAACTGTTGCATCAAGTATATAGTTGTCAGCCTCTTTGTCTAATGCATTTTTGATAACCGCCTCACCAATAGCTGATCCACGGTAGTCAGGATCAACATTAAAAGAACCTGCATAGCGATGTCCGTCTTTGGTTGGTTTATCAAACCTAATGAAAGCAACAACTTTCCCGTCTTTTTTTAAAACATAAAAATCTATATCTTTTCCATACTTTAGTGTGTTGGAAAATTCTGACACAACCCCTTCGCCGGCCTTGCCTTGCGGTGCTCAATTTTTTTGAGAAATAGACAGCATCTCATCTTTGGTTGTATCATCTAGCCAATTGATTGACTGTCTTTGGAAATCTAGTCCATGAACTTCGGAGAAGTCAACTTTTTCTTTGTTTTTGAATAGGGTTTTGAAAGTGGAGGCAAAAAAAACTACATCCCCTTTTATCTTTCCCAAACTTAGAAGTACTTCTTGCGTGTTCATTGTATCTTCGGTTGGTTGTGCAAAATTTTCTAGCAATTCTTTACCGCGCCGTAATAAATTATTAGTTATTTGTATTAAGGTGTTTTGGTCAACTTTTTGTTTCACAACGTCGGTAATATATTTGGTGACATCTAGTGCTCTTTCTGCCAATTCATTATATTTAGAAAAAATAACTGTTACTAAAGATTCTGGTAAGGTTTCTGACAAAGTCAATATCCTTTCCCCCATACCTGCATCGAACTCCATGGCCATAAATGTTTTCAGTCCATCTTCACCAAATGTTTCTAAAAACTTTTTGATTTTATTTTTAACCCCTTCATCACAATTTTTTAAGTATAAAATAAACCACGCCTGTTCGCGGAATGTTAAATTGTTTAGTCTGATACCGGTTTCAGAAAAGATTTTATCTTCCGCTAATTTATAATAGTGTCTTTTAAATTCTTTCAGATATTTTAATCTTTTGGTTTTTTCTTTAGGTGTTTGATTAAGTTGGTTCCCAAACAATGTTTCTTCATTAATGTCTTTGACCTCTGTTTCTACATTATCACCACTTGAAATCAAGTCACCAAGATAGAAATATCCTAACAGCTCGTCTTTTGAATCAAAGATACCAATCTCACCTTCTGAAGTAAGACGATTAGCATGGTTGTTTGGATCATTGTAATTACCTAAATCATAGTTTCTATCTAAATATTTGACACCAACATCTGTTACGGTGATTTTATTGAACTCTAATTCATACATGGTACGGCCCAACAGCGCACGTCGATATAGATCAGTTTCTTGTCTTATTAAATCCATTAAAAATTTTCCAGCAACCGCGGGTTTTTTGTTGAAGATTGACATCGCTGTCTTAAAATTTTCGCGGAAATCCATGTCGTTGGTTAAAATTCTGTTGGCCAAATATTTAATAGTTTCGTTGCTCGGGTTTTTAATAATATCTATCAAAGACAAAACCTCCGCTTCTTTGTTAAAATCAATTTCACCAACGTTATAACCCTGATGCCACCCACGTAATTCTTCTGGAGACAAAAATTCCGCTTGATCCAAACGTAAAGAATCAGGCAAAACACTTAAATCTCCAGTTGCAATATCCTTGATGTCGTGGTTTGAATCACACACTCCTTCTTTAAAATCTTTCTTTACTATATAATTATCTAATTTTTTCAGATATTCCACCAAACCAAGTTCAACGTTCCAACCTTCAAAATCTATGCCGTTATGTAACTCCGCTAATAGATCCTGCATATCTTTATAGAGTAACAGACGCTTTTTGTCGGTTTGAGTTTTTTTTTCATCATAAAAATTTCTTTGCAGTAAATCATCCACCTCTGTTTCCAAAAATTGTGACAAAAATGAATTCACTTCGGAATTATTTTTAGCTTTTGTCCTAATTTTAGTTATCCATTTTTCACATCGCCATGACAGCTCCCCTGTATCTTCTTTTGATCTTTCTTCATTTTTGAAATATAAACCGCCAATCCCAAACGGTAATAAAGATTTTGAAATGTTATCAGACTTATTATTAGTATTCTCTCCACCCCCAACAACCACCGGCTCAAAATCATCAGCTTTTTCGTTAGAAGCAATTTCTTCCGGTACAAATTGTCTCGCTTCTTCTTCACCCATATATTTAATTTAACATAATATCTTACTATATTTTACCGCAAAAATCAAGGGAATACAAGTGATAAGGAGTAAGGAGTGAGGAGTAAAAAAATAAAATAATCAATAAAAAATCCACCCTATCGGCGGATTTTTTATTATTCCTTATTCCTTTATCCTTATTCCTTAACATTTACCTAATATACTTCAACGGATTCATTCTACTACCATTAATCCTAACTTCAAAGTGAATATGTGGGCCAGTAGATATACCGGTTGAACCCATGGTAGCAATTGTTTCACCTTGTACGACTTGTTCACCATACCCAACATATAATTGACTGGCGTGAGCATAAAGAGTGTGTATACCACCACCATGGTCAATAATAATGTAACAACCATAACCGCCATTGTAACCACATTGCGACATAATAACCTTTCCAGACTTAGAAGCATAAAGTGGTGTGCCAACTGGCCCGGCAATATCAAGTCCGGTGTGACGCCAACCATAATATTGAGAAATATATCGCACAGAAGTCGGCCATAGATAACCAGAACCAGCTGGAGCAGCGACTGATGGTGGCGGAGCGGCGACATCGCTTAGTTGGGTGTATTTTTGAGTTGGTGGGGTATAAGTTGAAATCGGTTGTGGTTTAGCGCCACCAGGGATCATTAATTCTTCACCAGTAATAATATCAGAGCCGTCGTCTTTTAATTTATTATATTTAACAATATCATCAATTTCAGAATCATAGAGTTTGGCTATTTTTGATAAAGTATCACCTTTAGTTACTTTATGGATTAATCCAGAAACAGGTAGTATTTTTAGATCATCACCAGGTCGGATATATGAACGAATAGACAAATCATTTGCCCAAAGAATGGTGACAACACTGACATCGTGTTTTTCAGCAATTGCGCCAATGGTATCACCTGGCTGAACAGTATAAGTTATAGCTTCATTTCTACCAGTTGAAACAGGTGTACCAGGTGTAGTGGCTCCAGTTATAATTGTAGGTTTGTTGACAGCCATTCCTCCAGTACCAATACTAGTAATCTCTGTTTGTGAGGCTAGATTTTCGCTAAGAGCCGATGATCCTGGTTGGGTTGAAACAGCCCCTTGATTCCACGATTCAGTTTGTTTTGATGGTTGTCCAACCAAGGGTTTAGCGCTAATTTCTTCAACTGCAAAATCTTGGTCACCAGGACCAACAAGTTGATATAATAATGTTGCATGTCCTGGAATTTTGGTGGTATCTTTTCCGTAGAGTTTACTATCAGGAACCATTACCACAACAAGTATTATAAAAAATATAATCTGCAGGACACTTCTTTTGCCAATTAATTCAATTAGACGGCTGTCCCAAGGAATTCTTAATTTACCAGTATATTTTTGGATTTTAAAACCTATTTTATAAAGCCTGAAACCTAGCGTATTTTTGAATAAATCATTTAATTTTATAAATAATACCCAAATTCTTTTCAAAAACCAAACAATCGCCCTTTTTATATATATAAGACTTCGTAAAAAATACAGTAAAATTTGATAGGCCTTTCGGTCCATAGGTAGGGGGTATTATGCCGGAAAAGCAGGGTTTTGTCAATTTTAAAAGATCAGATCCGTCCAACAAATGATAGATGATAAATGATAGAAGATAGGTAATACAAACTTAGCAAATTATCATTTATCATCTATCATTTATCATTAAATTTGTACTCTTGACTTTTTTCTGCATTTTCTCTATAATAATCTCGCATTTATTAAACTTAATTCTTCCCGCCTATGGACGGGATCCCTGCCTTTGGCGGGATAATCCACATATTATGATCACAACACTTATCATTTTGTTGCCAGCGATTGCCGCCATTTTGTATGGTGTGTTTTTAATTCGTTGGATAGACAAACTACCAGCTGGTAGCGAACGTATGCAAGCTATTGCAAAGGCCATTCAAGAAGGTGCAAAAGCCTATCTTGGGAGACAGTATAAGACTATAGCAATAGTAGCTGTCGGAGTTTTTGCTTTACTCTGGGTTTTTCTAGGGTTTAAAACCGGTTTAGGTTTTCTAGTTGGTGCCTCTTTTTCTGGTATTGCGGGCTATCTTGGCATGACAGTTTCTGTCAAAGCTAATGTTCGTACGGCTGAAGCAGCTAAGACAGGATTTAAAGAAGCTTTAGATGTAGCTGTAAAAGGCGGTTCTATTACAGGAATGCTAGTGGTTGGTTTAGGACTTTTGAGTGTTGGTGGTTTTTATTTGATTTTTAAAGATGTTAATTCACTTATCGGTTTAGCCTTTGGTGGATCCTTAATCTCTATCTTTGCTCGTATTGGTGGTGGTATTTTTACCAAAGCTGCTGATGTGGGGGCTGATTTGGTTGGAAAAGTTGAGAAGGGTATTCCAGAAGATGATCCAAGAAATCCAGCTGTGATTGCTGACAATGTTGGTGACAACGTTGGTGATTGTGCCGGTATGGCAGCTGATTTATTTGAAACTTATGCAGTAACAGCTGTGGCGACTATGGTTCTTGGTTCTCTTATTTTTAAAGGTGTAGAATCTGCTATTACTTTTCCATTAGTTTTAGGCGGTATTTCTATTATCGCTTCTATCATTGGAATATTTTTTATTAAATTAGGAAAAAAGAAAAACGTCATGGCTGCTTTGTATAAGGGTCTGATTGTTTCTGGATTTTTATCGTTAGTAGGTTTTTATTTTGCAAGTAGAGTTTATAGCACAGATTTAGGATTAGTAACTGGCGATTTATTTTACAGTGCTGTGTTAGGTTTAGTTCTAACTGGTGCTATGGTTTTGATTACTGAATACTACACTTCTACTAAATACAAACCAGTAAAAGATATTGCAAAAGCTTCTGAGACTGGACATGGTACAAACGTGATTGCAGGTCTAGCTGTTTCTATGAAATCAACTGCGTTACCTGTTATCTTTATTGTTGTTACCATGCTCGGAGCTTTTTATTTAGCTGGTATTTATGGTGTGGCAATTGCTGCCATGGCTATGTTGTCAATGACTGGTATTATAGTAACAATTGATGCTTATGGTCCAATTACTGATAATGCTGGTGGTATTGCTGAGATGGCCGAGCTTGGTGATGAAGTTCGTGCTGTGACTGATCCTTTAGACGCAGTTGGAAACACAACAAAGGCAGTTACAAAAGGTTATGCAATTGCCTCAGCCGCTTTAGCTGCTCTAGTTTTATTTGCTGATTATACGCATAAATTAACCGAACACGGAATTAGCTCTGTATTTAGAATTGATGATCCAAAAGTTTTAGTTGGATTATTTATTGGTGGTTTATTACCATATTTATTTGGTGCTAATTTAATGCAATCAGTTGGAAAAGTAGCTGGTGAAGTAGTAAAAGAAGTTAGACGTCAGTTCAAAGAAATTCATGGTATTATGGAAGGTCATGCTAAACCAGATTATGCTAAGTGTGTTGATATTGTAACCAAAGGCGCTTTAAAACAAATGTTATTGCCAGCCTTGATTCCGATTGTCGCTCCAATTCTTGTTGGTTTAATATTAGGTCCAGCTGCTCTCGGTGGTTTGCTCGTTGGTACTATTATTACTGGTTTATTCGTAGCAATTTCAATGACAGCCGGTGGTGGTGCGTGGGACAATGCCAAGAAATATATTGAAGATGGTAATTACGGTGGTAAAGGCTCATTTGCTCACCAAGCTGCAGTTACAGGTGATACAGTTGGTGATCCTTACAAAGATACTGCTGGTCCGGCGATAAATCCGATGATAAAGGTGGCTAATATTGTGGCGTTACTAATTGTTGGATTGTTGAAGTAGGTTGTGAGTGACTTTTTACACAGATACGCGGATTATATGCGGATGTGATTGAAAATTTGAAGATTAAAAGATTGGAAGATTATTAATACACATTTATAGAGCAAATTTAAAACCGTTTGGCGAGAGCTGGGCGGTTTTTTGTTTTGAGTGATCCTAGCTTTTAACGTCCTCCCCCTCGCAGGGGGAGACAGCCTTCGGTCGTGAGCTCAGGCCGAACGGAGGGGGTGTTGGTCAATACATTCACAACGAGATAAAAACGCAAACCGCGAACACCCCCCTTTATCCCCCCTTTTTGGGGGGGAGAGACAATAAAATAAGAAAACACATCTATTAAATATGAAGATCAGGGTGTTTTTTAGTATTGATCAGTCCTTTTGAGCCAAAGGACTCATCCGTCCTCTGGCGGAGGCTGAAATTCTCCCTGGCTACTATCTATCGTCCTTCTGGGACTTTTTTATAAACAAAAATCCCGATTTAATCAGGATTTCTGTGTGGTCCCCGACTGTGTGCCTCGAGTGTCGGGGACCGGTAGTCAGGGGGGTTCTCCTTGGGAAGGTACGATGTCGGATCCTCTTTTGTTTGGACAGTCAGGCCAGATGCGGTTAAGCTCCGTCAGGGTCTGAGAATCCTTGGGGGTAATGCAGAGGGTCGCATCACCCTTGCTCTGGAAGGTGATGGTGATAGCACCTTCTTTTATATTCATCGGCATCGGAACACCTCCTTACGTCTTTGTTTTTTGCTCTTAAGCCGGAGGAAAAACCTCCGCACAAACTTGGAGAGCGTTATATTAATAATAGCAAAAAAAAGAATGATTTGCAAGTAGAGACGCGCCATGGCACGTCTCTACTTTTTTATTTTCAATATATATGCTAAAATACAATTATTAAATAATAACCTCTAAATAGAGGATTAGTTTTAAGTTATGACCAAAAAGAATCTGAAAAAAATTAAATCAAGTCGTAGAAATAGATCAAGTTTGGATCCAGTATTATCACGGGGAATAATAGCAATTGTTTTAATTATATTTGCTATTGTGGTGGCGCTTAGTTTTTTTGAAAAAGCTGGCGCAGTTGGCATTATGCTTAATGACTATGTTTTAAGCTTTTTGTTTGGATCTAATCGCTATGCTGTGCCAGTTATTATTGTAATTCTAGCGATTTTTATGTTTCGCGACAAAGATTATGATTATAAATCAACCCACGGTATTGGTGCGATTGTATTTTTCTTGGCAATGTCCAGTTTAATGCATATAAAATTTGAAACGAGTAATATGTGGCATATGGCTTTGGAGGGGAATGGCGGTGGAATTTTTGGTATGTTGGCTTGGCCAATGCGTGAATATTTGGGGATTATTGCTGGCAGTGTTGTTTTAGTGGGTATGGTTTTAATGTCAATATTTTTGATTTTTAATACTGCTTTGGCTCATTTTGTAACACTTAATAAAAAATTATTTGCTGGTTTGGGTTTTTTTGGAAGAGTCGTTTTTGCTACCACTGGTTTATTTAAAAAAACAGAGGGTAAACGAATAAATGTGAGCAAAGATTATGATGAGTATGAAGATGATGAAGACGATGATAACACAGAAGATACAGAAATTGATGAGGATGAAATGGAAGATGATGAAGATGAAGATGATTTAAAACAAAAAAGAATGTTTGCTCGTAGGGCTGTTGGTGATAGTGAAGATGTTAAACCAGAAAAAAAATCAAAAGGGTCTTCGCCTTGGGATAAAAAAGTTATTATAAAAAATTTACCACCACTGGCACTGCTTACCACCAAGAAAGGCAAGCCAACCAGTGGAGATATTCAGGCAAACGCGCAAATTATTCATGATACTCTACATGAATTTAATATCGGAGTTGATATGGGCGAGGTGCGAGTTGGTCCAACTGTTACACAATATTCTCTCAAACCAGACAAGGGGGTAAAATTATCTCGTATTACATCTTTGTCCAATGATTTGTCATTGGCGCTGGCAGCCCACCCAATTAGAATTGAAGCACCAATTCCTGGTAAGCCATTAGTTGGTATTGAAGTGCCAAACCATAAAGCTGCCTTGGTTTCATTACGAGAACTACTAGAAGACAAAGAATTTACCCATCGTAGTCACAACATGATGATTGCCCTTGGGAAAGATGTAGCTGGTAAAACTTGGTTTGCTGATTTACCAAAGATGCCTCACTTACTGGTAGCTGGTGCAACTGGATCAGGAAAGACTGTTTGTATAAATACTATTATCATGAGTTTATTGTATCAAAATACAGCTGAAACTCTGCGCATTATAATGGTAGATCCAAAACGAGTTGAATTAACATTATACAATGGTATTCCCCATCTGCTTACACCAGTAATTACCAATGTACAAAAAACAGTTAACGCTTTAAAATGGACTACTGGCGAAATGGATAGGCGTTTTGAGCTTTTGGCTAGCAGTGGTAGTCGTGATATTGCTTCGTATAATGCCAAATATCCCAAAGATAAAATTCCTCATCTAGTGTTTATTATTGATGAGTTGGCTGATTTAATGGCATCGGCTGCTGGTGAAGTGGAAGCTGGAATTATTCGTTTGGCTCAAATGGCTCGGGCGGTTGGTATTCATTTAATAGTGGCTACTCAGCGCCCAAGTGTTGATATTATTACTGGTTTGATGAAAGCTAATATCCCAGCAAGGATTGCTTTTTCAGTTGCATCTGTTATTGATTCGCGTACTATTCTTGATTGTCCTGGTGCAGATAAGTTGATAGGTCGTGGTGACATGCTCTATCTTACCGCTGATTTGTCAAAACCAAAGCGTATTCAGGGAGCTTATATCACCGAAGAAGAAGTAAAAAATGTAGTTGATTATTTAAAAGGTGATGAAGAACCGGATTATGATATTTCAATTGTAGAAAAGAGTGGAGGAACCAACAATATGTTTGGTGGTCCAAGCGATGATCAAGACGCTCTATTTAATGAAGCCAGAGATATAATTCTTGATGCTGAAAAAGCCAGTGCATCATTTTTACAGCGTCGGATGAAGATTGGCTATGCGAGAGCGGCTAGAATTTTAGATGAACTGGAATCTGCGGGTATCATTGGTCCATCCGACGGTGCTAAACCACGAGAAATATTAGTTACAGAAACTGTGATATCAGAAGAACGAATGGATGCTGGTGGTGAATTTAATGTGTTTGATTCAGATTCTGATGATAACACGGAGGATACAGAATTTGATGAAGATGACACGGAAGTGATTGAAGAAGATGTGGAAGAAGAAATAGAAGATGAGGAGTTAGATGACGAGGCTGAAGCTACGGAGGATGATGATAATTTGGAAGATGATGAAGATGATGAGGATTTAAAAATTGATGATGAGGATGAAGACGATGAAGAGGAAGAAGATGACGATGACGATGACGAGGAGATGAGATATTAGATTGAATTTAGTAATTAGTAATTAGTAATTAGTAATTGTGATACACATTCAGCAAGTGTTATTTTAGAATGTAACATTATTACCATTTACCAATTATTTATTACACCTTTGTTATACGAGGTTTTTTGTTTTCAGAGTGTTTTTGAGGGTCTAAAATAATTAGTTTTTTATGGCAAGCTTTAAAAATAAAAAACTACAACCACCCAAAAGGGTCTGTTTACGACTAAAAGAAGCGCGTGAAAATTGCGGTATATCTTTAGAGTTATTATCTCAAAAAACTAAAATAAGCAAAGATCAATTGCAAGCTCTGGAGGAGTGTCGTTTTAAAGAGTTACCTGAGGGAGAGATTTATCAAAAAAACTTTATTAGAAGGTATGTTGAAGCACTAGGGCTAGACTCAGCATCTTTTTTGCGACAATATGTTTTTGAAGAATCAATAAAAAAGAAAAAAAATATTCACCCTTGTCAAGAAATAAAAAAAAATTATTTGCAAAACCTACCAACTTTTTTACGCTACGGATTTGTGATTATAATTTTGTTATCATTGTTTTTCTATTTAGGATTGCAGATTAAAAATATTGTAGAACCACCAAAATTAATTATCTATTCACCGTTAGAAGGGTATATTTCTGATCAATTATCAATTGCTGTCCAAGGTGAGACCAACAAAGAAGTGAGAGTTTCTTTAAATGGTAAAGAAATTAGTACCAGTGAAGATGGAATGTTTGAAGAGATAGTTGATTTATCAGAAGGGGTGAATGTTTTGGTGATAGAAGCTAAAAAGAAGCATGGAAAGACCACTAGAGAGGAACGCCATGTCATTTTGAAGACAGCAGAAGAGGGATCTTGACACTATTTTTAAAACACTGTATTCTATGGAGTGAGGGGGTTCAAAAAATCCCGAGGCCCAGAGGGCGAGGGATCTTTCTTACCTCGTTTTTTGTTTAATGTAAAAAGATTGCTTGAAAAAGTAAGAGATAAGCGGGTATTTAGTAGTGAATTTTATAATCTTTAATTATTTTATTAAAAAAAGCGGGTGGTAGGAAAGATCTCTCACGCTCGCTTCGCTCGGTTCGAGATAAATTAAAAAAATATGTCCAAAAATAAAGAAGAACAAAAGATTAAATTAGCAGTGGCACAGACTGCGATTGATCAGATTAGGCAAAAATATGGTGAAAGTGCCATTATGAAATTTGGTGAAGCTAGAGCCATGCAAGTGCCAGCTGTTTCTACTGGTTCAGTATCACTTGATATTGCACTTGGTGTTGGTGGTGTGCCTAGGGGGCGTATTATTGAGATTTTTGGGCCAGAAGCTAGTGGTAAGACAACTTTAGCTCAGCATATTATAGCCGAGGTGCAAAAAGAAGGTGGTATTGCAGCTTTTATTGACGCAGAGCATGCCCTTGATCCTGATTATGCTAAAAAGATTGGTGTTGATGTGGATAATATGTTTATTTCACAACCAGATACAGGTGAACAAGCCTTAGAAATTTTGGAAACTTTAGTTCGTTCCAATGCTGTTGACGTGGTAGTGGTTGATTCAGTCGCTGCCCTTGTTCCACAAAAAGAAATTGATGGTGATATGGGTGATTCTCATATGGGTTTGCAAGCTAGACTTATGTCTCAAGCTTTGCGCAAACTAACTGGCGTGGTTAGCAAGTCAAAAACAATTGTTATTTTCATTAATCAAATTAGACATAAAATTGGTGTATTTTTTGGTAGTCCTGAAACCACTTCCGGTGGTAATGCTCTTAAGTTTTATTGTTCAGTTCGCATTGAAGTTCGTCGCAGTGCTCAGATTAAACAGGGTGATAAAATTATTGGTAACCGCGTAAAAGTTAAAATTGTAAAAAACAAAGTTGCCGCTCCGTTTAGAACTACTGAGTTTGATATTATGTATAATGAGGGTATTTCTTTGTCTGGTGATTTGTTAGATACTGGAATCGCTCATAAGATAGTTAATAAGTCTGGTAATAGTTATAGTTATTCCGCCCAAGGCGGATCCGCCTCGGGCGGAGATGAGATAAAATTTGGTGTTGGTCGAGAAAAAGCTAAACAGTATTTGCGCGAGAATCCAAAATTGATGAAAGAAATTAAAGAAAAAATTTGGGAAGTGGTAAAACAGGGTGAGGCGCCGGATGAGGAAGAAGGGGTGAAGGGGGAGGAAGAGAAGGTTGAGGAATAAATAAACAAATTAGACAGATTATTACAGATTAGACATATCACAGATTTGGACAGATTACACGGATACTGGCGAATAGACATTAATATAAAAAATCCGTCCGAGAGGTCGGGTTTTTTGTTTAATAAAATTATGATATAATAATTTTATTAATTTTAATTTGGAGTATTATGCAAAAATTTAAGCCTGTCATTTTATTCGTTGTTTTTTTGATGACGTTTTTTTTATTCACAAAATTTGTTTTTAGCGAGAATGCGGATATTGTAATAAACGAAATTGGCGCTTACGAGCCGGATAATCATGAGTGGATAGAAATATATAATAAAGGCGAATCAATAGTTGCTATACAGGGTTGGAAATTTATTGTTGAGGGAGAATCAAAGCACGGAATTAATTTAACGAGTAGTACTGATTCATTTATTATTGAGCCGGGAGAATATGCTATTATTGTAGAAAATGATCTAAATTTTTTAGTTGATTACCCAGACTATTCTGGCAAATTATTTGATAGTTCTTGGGGTGGAATAAATGAAGATGGTAGTAAAAAAATTGGTTTGGAAGATGGTGATGGGGTTGAGATTGAATATTTTAATTATCCACCAGCGCCTAATTTTTCTTTGGAGCGAAAAGATGTTAATGAGCCAGCTAATGATGAAAATAATTGGGAAGAGCATCCTGATGGTAATAGTGTTGGTGAGGAGAATTACTCGCACGTTTCTGAAGACACGGAGGATATGGGAGATGACGAAGAAGACGCGGAAGTGGTTGATGACACAGAAGACGAAGACACAGAGGACACAGGAGATGACGAGGAAGACACGGAAGTGACGACATCCACTGAACAGGCCTTAGTTTTAAAAATTAACGAGTTTGTGCCAAATCCGGATAGTGGTAATGAATGGATTGAGATTTACAATCAAACAACATCTAGTGTGGACTTGAATGGTTGGAAACTATTTGATGCAGTGGGACAAATTGCGACACCGACTGGCACGATTGAGGGTTTGGGTTTTTTTGTAGTTGAGCTTGCTTCAAGTAAATTAAATAATACTGGTGGAGACTCAGTGATTTTGCAAAATGCTTCTAGTACAATTATTGATAGTACTTCTTATACAACAGTTATAAAAGGTAATTCAATCGCTCGCAGTGTTGATGGCTCGGGTGATTTTGTAGAAACTACCACACTGACTCGCGGACTAACTAATGTTATTACCGCTCCCGTAGTTTCACAACCAACTTCTGGTGGTGGAGGCGGTGGATCATATACACCTCCTCCAGTCGTAACTTTTAATTCTTCAGACATTGTTATAAATGAAATTGTTTCTAGTCCAAGCGATAATGCGGTTGAGTTTATAGAATTATTTAATAATACTAATAATCCAATTGATTTATCTGGCTGGTGGCTAGAAGATGGTAGTGAAAGTAGAACAAGCTTAAGTGGTAATATTTATTCACATGGATTTAAAGTAATTGAAAATCCAAACGGCAATTTAAATAATAGTGGCGATTTAGTTATTTTATTTTCTAGTAGCGGAAAAGAAATTGATCGTTTAACTTACGGCACTTGGGATGATGGCAATGTTTCTGACAATGCGCCAGTGGTGAATGATCCATTAAGTTTAATTAGAAAAGTTGATGGCCAAGATTCTAATAATGATTATTATGACTTTGTTTTGACCTCTACTATTACCAAAGGATCCAGTAATGTTGTTTCAGTTGTGACGGAAGATGGCGAGGTAGTTGAACAACTTTTAAATACTGCCAAAATAAAAATAAATGAAATAATGCCCAATCCAGCTGGCTCTGATGTGGATAATGAATTTATAGAATTAATAAATGAAGGTATTGAGACAATTAATTTAAAAGATTGGAGTTTGGGTGATTCTAGTTCACAAAAATACATTATAACTGAGGGTACAATCACTCCGGGTGGTTATATTATTTTTAAAAGATCAATGACTGGAATTGCTCTTAATAATACTGGTGGTGATGAAGTTAAATTATATTCAGGCAGTGGAAGTTTGGTTGATTCAATAAAATATTCCAGTAGTGCTAGGGAAGATGAAAGTTATTCACGAAAAGGTGATAATACTTGGGCTTGGACAATAAAAATTACAGCTGGGTTGAAAAATATCATTGCCGGTGTTAGTTCAGCGCCAATAATTTCTATTGATGTTGATACTGAAGTGGCGGTGGGCGAGCTGGTGATGTTTGATGCGTCGGATACGACTGATCAGGAAAATGACACAATGATTTTTGAATGGAATTTTGGCGACGGTGATGTTGAAGAGGGTTTGGTAGTTGAGCATGCTTTTTTAAGTGAAGGAGTTTTTAATATAAAATTAAAAGTGATTGATGTTTCTGGTAATGAGGCGACTAAACAGGTAATTATTACAGTCAAAAATGCTTCTGCTTTTGTTGGTGGCTATTTTACATCAAGTGATATTACAAATATAAAAATAAATGAATTTATTCCCAATCCAACTGGGTCAGATACAACAGAATTTATTGAACTTTTTAATTCTGGTAGTGAAGGAATTGATTTATCTGGTATAAAACTTGATGATGAAGAAGGCGGGTCACGGGCTTATACTTTCCCTGATGGAACAATTGTTGGTGCGGGAGAATATTTTATTGTTGGTCGGCAAGATAGTAAGTTGGCATTAAATAATACTAGCGATTCAGTGCGTTTGCTTTATCCTGACGGAACAATTTTACAAGAAGTAAGATATGATGATGTGTTAGAAGGTGCAAGCTATGCGTTAGATAATAGTAGTGGTGTGTGGGATTGGACTGGGACAGTTACGCCGGGTGAAGAAAATATTATTACAGGGATACGAAATACCCGTTCGACAAGCTCAGGGAACATACGAACAACCTCTAAATCGAAAATGGTTAAACAGATTATTGAGACAACTTTGGAAAAATTGCGGGATGAGGATGTAGGCGATAAGGTAAAAGTGACGGGTGTGGTGGCGGTTGAGCCGGGCGTTTTGGGTTCGCAGTATTTTTACATCGTAGGTAGTCCTGGAGTTCAGGTTTATATGTATAGTAAAGATTTTCCCGAATTAAAAATTGGTGACAGAATTGAAATTACTGGCGAGATTTCTGAGGCTTATGGCGAAACCAGAGTAAAATTAGCCAGTCGTGATGATATAAAAGTAATTGATCATCCAGGTGATCCAATTGGCAAAGTTTTAGAAGTTGCTGATTTACAAGAACCATACGAAGGCTGGTTAATTCAAGTCAATGGCGAGATTACAGAATTAAAAAGTTCATATATGTATGTGGATGATGGGACTGAGGAAATAAAAGTATATTTTAAGCGTGGTGCCGGGATAAATAATAAAGTTTTACAAGTTGGTGATTTGGTAAATGTTACTGGTTTATTAGCTCAAACTTCTAGTGGTTATCAAATATTACCACGTGCGCAAACTGATATAGAAAAAACCGGTGTAGCGGAAAGTTTTGTCGCGACAATTCAAAATCAAGAAGAAGAGGGTAAAAAAGAAACAGCCGAAAAATATTTAACAGCCACAGCTGGCGGATTGACTTCAATTTTGATTGGTCTATTTGCTAAAGCACGTGGCGCCGGTGTGGTTGGTTTTGCTAAAAAGATGACAGGTGTGGCAGTAGCAGTGGTAAAAAGAAAGAAAGGTTGACGGTTTTGTTCTAGTGTGGTATATATAAATAAGAGTTTTTGGTTTTTTTGTTTTTTGAAGGGAGGGACAGATGTCGACACGTGGAGAAGTTTCTCGTCGGGGCATGATCGCTGTGACCATGTATCCTTGGAGGGGGCAACTGAGAGAATCTGGTGGAGGAGCTGAACAAAAAGAGTCTAACTATCCGCCTCATGACGAGAAACAAGCACGAGCTCTGGCTCGTCTGCAAATGACACGGCATGAGCCGTGGGGAGGATAGTGATGTCAGATCAAAACAGGGACCAGGGTGTCCAGGTTCCTGAGATGACGGAGGGGGATCGGCTGGCCTTTGTGCTGGCCCAAGGTTGGTTGCTGGGTAAGTTCCGCGCGCGGGACGAATCTGGCGAGCCCAAGCCCGACATCAACCTCGACAATTAGTCGGGTCATATGACTCGGCTCACAACTTATCCTCGGCTGGTGTGCTGATGCGCGCCAGCCGGGGAGACAACTTTTTTGATATATATTACACAGATAAAACTGTGTTTTTTTGTTTTTTATCATTGATTTAAACAGATTAAAATAGATTATACAGTAATGATTGTGTTTTTTTAAAATGATGGTAAGGGTTTGGTAAAGGGTCTTGACCCCGCACCATTCTGGCAATGTCTAGTAGTAATCCACTATCCCAAGCCGTGAGGCGCCTACCGGCTTAAACTATCTTTAAACCATTATATATCTTCAGAATGGTGCGGGGGTTGACAAAACCTTTAAAATGTGTTATAATTATATGTCGTTCCTTAAAATAGGAAATAGACATTTTTTGGCTGAAACAAGCCATTTATATATAAGATGGAATAAACAACCTGGAGGTTTGTGATGCGGACTTTCTACGATGTATTGAGCATTCTGAGGAATGCCAGTACCGAGGAAGTGAAGCGCGCATACCGTCGGGTTGCGCGTGAGTGTCATCCGGATTATTTTCCGGATGATGAGTTGGCAAAAACTAGATTCCACAAGGCGTGGGAAGCATACTCAGTGTTGTCAGATTCTGATCAGCGCCAGCAGTATGATAAACTGATTGCGCCTCCGGAGTCTCTGACAGATCTCTTCATCAATGACCCAGTGGGTCAGAAGGTGGTAGAGATCATGATCGAGCATGCGCCGGTCGCTTCAGTTGATGGAGTGGATACTACGGCTGTGCTCGAGGTTCGTGAGAGTGAGGATTCTATCCTAGTTCCACCAACATACGAGTCTGAAGTTGAAGTGTTGCTGGATCTTTTGACCGCCCCTGAAGCTCGTGAAGATGCTCTGGGGAGTAGGACGAAAGTGATCTGGTTGCACCGACCTTCATTCGGTGAGGTGGGGCAGAACAATGGAAAGAGAGGCGACCAGTGGGTTGCCTTCAGAAGGATCATCCAATGAAGGATTTCGATTTTGAGGCTTTGACCTCGGAGTTCTCTTCGTCCTTGGGTATTTACACTCAGGATGCCGACATGGACAACCGCGTCGAGCTGGCCACGCAGGTGGTCAGTCTCGGTGCTCAGACCGCCGTGGAGTTCTACTCCGAGGCGGTGCACGATTTGACGGCCATGCTCACGGGCGTGGTCAAGTTCCTGAAGACTGCTGGGGATCACATCAAGATCCTCGGCAAGGATGAGAAGATCCAGGCTTTCCTGGACAAGCTCAAGGCGATTGACCCGGACATGTTCGGGGAGATCCTTGGGCTCATTGGCTGGGCCTATCTCCAGCCCGAGCTTCGCCCGTTCATCGCGGTCGAGCTCGAGAAGGTGTCCAAGGTTCAGAAGAAAGTTGAGGAGCCGAAGACCAGTCAGACTCGGGCTGTTCAGCCCGTCATGGGTCTGAAGGAGTTCGATGGGCTCTTCGGTAAGGAGCCCCAGCTTGTTCGGGCGTCCATTGCCCAGGATCCGGTCAGGGCACTCACCATCCTGGTGCAGGGTCGGGAGAGCACATCGCTCAACCTGACTGGACAAGCTCGGGTGTTTGAAGACATCCTGGGCGAGATTCCGGATCTGGACAAAGCTCTGCAGATGGTGCAGGATCACCTGACCCCCGACTATCTGGCCGAGCTCCTGGCTGAGCGCGGAGACCTGCCTTCCACAGCCGCCGAGATCGCCACGGCCGAGATGTTGGCCACGGCCTTTCGGGTTCGGATCAATGATCTGACTCAGGGAGGTCATTTCGCCTATCTCTACCTCTTTGAGGTTCGGGCTTGGGCACTGAAGCTCAAGGATCACCGGGAGTTCGAGGAGTGGCTCGACCAGTCAATTGGTACGGCCACCATCCGCGAGCAGGTGGTTCAGGCCTGCTGGCTGGAGACCGAGGGTGACATCTCGGTCATGGTTGGGGAGCTGAACTTCCTGGGGATCGACATGAGTGAGGAAGACATTCTCACCATCGTGGAGACCCAGCAGTTTGAGCTCCCCGATCTGGGTGAGCTGGCCGAAGAAAAGGCCGAGTTCATGCGTCTGAAGAAGGCGCGTGAGGAGAAGGATCAGGCATACCAGGCTCAGCAGGAGGCTGAGGAGGGTGCCGACGACCTCGACATGTAGTTTAGTAGACCAAGTCAGCGTTAGCTGGCGATAGGTCTCAACTGCTGTTGAGTAAAATACAACCGTCCGGTCCTGTGAGTGTAAAAACTTACAGGACCGGGCAAAGGAAATTGTAGTGAGTCGAAAAGAGAACATCTTTTGGGTTCATTACAATTAAAAAACGCAATATATAAAAAGAGAGGTCTTTCATGAAGAGGAAAAATGGTAGCGATACCATGGCCCTTGTTGGCCCGATTTCCTCTGTGGAGGATATCGGTGCGGACGAGATTATTTACAAAACACCTTTCCAGCAGTTTGTTGCTTCTCTTGAGAAGCGCTATGCTGGGAATACAAACTGGGTTCACTTTCCTGTACGTCAAGCATTGTCCTGGGGACTGTGGTTGCTTGTGACCAATCTGGCTAAGCAACTTGAGATTTCCCTTTCCACCAAAAGTAAGGTGGAGGATGTATCCAAACGTCTGGATCGTCTGGTCAATGTAGGGCTCACGATCACTTACTCTAACATGAGTGAGGCGGTGGAGGACTTCCACCGGCACGTGGTTCTGGTTATTGAGCGGGCGATAGAGTTGGGCTACAAACCCAGTATTCAAATGCCGATCAAGGCATGGAAACTGTTGTCTGAAGGCAATACCACCTTCATAGAACAGGAGATTCGTAAGGCCGGACAGGTTCGACCTGTCGGTTCTAGTTACCGATTGTGGCAATATCCAGTCGCTCTCTTTTTCGCACCTCTGGTCAAAACGGCCAGATTACGCGGAGAAGAGATTGCTGGTCTCTTGAGACAACTCGAGAGTCGGAACTGGATTGGTGTACACGATTACACCTATCTGGATCTGGGAAATGCAACCACGGCTGGTACATATGGTCTGGTTGTAGAGTATCTGGATCCAACCAAAGAGCCGGCAGTTGGCAGGCAGAGAACTTCCTTTTCAAGGGAAAGTATCGATTTGCTAGAATTATGCCGGCTTGCGAGAGTTTTGCCAAAGAAGCTGAACTACATGCTTCTGGAGCAGAGTGCCTTTCGCAAACTTGGGATCAAGCCACAGTCAGAGTGGGATATTGAATACGACGACGCTATATTCTCCATTTCTGATACCTGGCTTAGAACTCAGGTCTTACTCACGGCTGTGAGTGCCAAGGACAAACGAGATGTCCTGCTCCTGCGTGAGTATATGCCGGCGGTTCGCTTAATCCACAATGCTGACCAAGAGAAGCTCATTGAACAAGCTATGGTCAGGGTTGGAGCGGATAAGCTCGGACTGGTTGAAAGGTCTATTATTTTCAAGATCATTTCCAATATCATTGATTTGATCAAGGAATATGATTTGGAGGAGATCAACCCAATAGAGCAGTCCACGTCCATCATCTGTAATACTAGTGAGATGATGGATGATGAGCGTCTCAGCCACGATACGGCTGTGGCAGTAGCCCAAGGCGAGAGCTCCCTTCATTTGGAAGTTGTGAACTACCCAACACTGGTAGCCAACTCTCTTGTTTGGAGTCAGATCAACATTGAGCAACTGCGCAAGATGTTGGACTACGAGTTCTTGTCCTATGCCACTCTCGTGAGGGGTGTGGCCGAAGGTATGCCACGTTCTAAACAGGAGCAGGCAAGTCAAACTCTTTTGGAGTATGTAGGCAAGCAAGGCTCCACAAGAGAGAACATTGAGATACTTTTTGAGTACGGACTTGTCCAACTCAACAAAGATATTCTTGATGAGTATATTGAAATCATCCCTCTCAGGCATCTGTGTCCTTGGTTGGTGTCTGTCCGCGATGAGCTGTACTGCTCTGGCTGGGAAAACATCAGGCCAGATCTGGCAGTCTTGCTCATGCGCGGTGTGATTCGCCTTCCGAAGGATGAGATCTATGATTTTGTCCACCGGCGATTTGCTTGGGTTCACGTCCTCAACGTCCTCTTGTTGGAAAATGAGGATGGTGTGGATTTGGTCGTTAAGCTGACCAAACAAGTTGATCCGGAAATTCGGAAGCTGTGGATTCTGGGTGCTCTCGTACTTCAGCGACTCGAGGCCTACACCGTAGGCGTAGAAGAAGATGAAGGACGAGGCGAGACCGAGCCCTGGAACAAGTCAAAGGTGGTCAGCTATGGCCATCTCAAGGACTTGCTGGACATCCCAGAAGCCAAACTCGCCCGTTTCCTCGGCAAACACAGCGAAGATGACATGCTTCGTTGGCTCTATGCCGAAGAGTCAGATGCTGAGGTAAGGATCCAAACCTACCTCAATCTGCGATCTGCTTACTACAAGAAGTAGATTGACTGCGTTTTTTACCCACCTATGTTCATTAGGCCGACAATTGACAACACCGTCAATTGTTCGGCCACCCTTCCTATTTGTTTTTAACAATTAAAAATAAATAAGAATAAAAAACTATCCTTTGATAAATTCAGGATAGTTTTTTATTTTTTAGTATTAATTTAAAAAGACAAAAAGTTTTTTTTGTGATATAATGTAAATACTTAATCACTTAATCACTTAATCACCAAATCACTTGGTGTGTTCATGTGATAAAGTGATAAAGTGATAAAGTGATAAAGTGTGATTATGGTTGATAATATTTTTCTACAAATTAGTGTCATCCTTGGAATTACAGTTAGCATTGCTTTTGTGATGCGTCTTTTGCGTCAGCCACTTATTGTTGCTTATATTATCGCTGGATTAGTTGCCGGACCTATGTTTTTGAATATGCTTGAGCATGGTGGACAGACATTTGATGCACTGGCTGAATTTGGGGTGGTATTACTATTGTTTGTGGTTGGTTTAAATTTAAATATTGGACATATTAAAAAAATTGGTCATGTTTCTGTGATTACCGGTGTAGTACAGGTGGTATTTACCGCATCTATTGGTACCCTGCTATTATTAATGATGAATTTTTCAGTTGTGTCGGCTGTATATTTGGCAATAGCAATCACATTTTCAAGTACGATTATCATTGTTAAACTTTTAAACGATAAAAAAGACACAGAAACCGTATATGGACGCCATACCATAGGACTGATGATAGTTCAGGATGTTGTGGCGGTTTTAGTTATGGTGTTTATGACTTCTACGGTGGCAACAGATAATGTAGGGATCGGAATGGCTGGGTTAGTTGCAAAATTTTTAATATTATTTGGATTTGTCATTGTTGTGGCTCGTTTTGTGGTACCTTTTTTTATACAGAAGGTGGCACATTCAGGTGAATTTTTGTTTATTTTTACAATTACATGGTGTTTTGGAATGGCAAGTTTATTGTATTGGCTTGGTTTTCCTTTAGAAATCGGCGCCATTGTTGCAGGTATCACACTTGGCTCATCCCCGTTTCAGTCAGAAATTGCCAGTAGAGTAAAACCATTACGAGATTTTTTTATTATTATATTTTTCGTTATACTCGGTTCTGAAATGTCACTTTCAAACATATCTGAATTGTGGGGTGTTGGTATTATTCTTTCACTTTTTATTTTGATTGGGAATCCTTTTATTTTATATTTGACATTTAGAATGTTGAAATTCACTCGCCGTAACAGTTTTTTAGCAGGAGTTACTGCGGCACAGGTAAGTGAATTTGGTTTTGTTTTACTTATTGTTGCTTATGGTGTTGGTCGTATTAATGGTCTAGAACTTGAAATTTTTACTGTTGTCGCGTTGACAACCATTATAGTTTCTTCTTACGTTATTACCTATAGTGAAAAAATATATAGATTTTTATTACCATTTTTCAATCTATTTGGTAAAGATAGGTGTTCACAATACGAGGAAAATGTGGAGCCATATAAAGTTTGGGTAATAGGATACCATAGAATTGGTTGGAAAGTTTGTGAAGCATTGGCAGAAAGAAAAATTAAGTTTGCAGTAATTGATTATAATCCTGATGCCATTTCACGTCTTAAACATCGCGGTATTCCTGCTTTTTTTGGTGATATAGCTGATGTAGAATTTTTGGATTCAATGCCATTGGAAAAAGCTAAACTTATAATTTCTACAATTCCTGAAGCCGATGACCAAAAAACAATGATAAATCATATTAGGTCTCTTAGTAAAAAAACAGTAATAATATGTAATCTTTATCATAATAATTTTTTGGATGATTTGTATGAAGCTGGGGCTGATTATATTATGATGCCACATCTATTGGGTGGGCAATGGATAGCAGAAGTTCTAAAAGATAGTCCTTGGACCAAAAGAACTTTTAAGAATTTAAAAAAAGAACAAAAAGAAGAAATGAAGATGAGGTTTACAATGGGAGCGCATGATTCGTAAAAGGGTAAGTTATAATTATACAAGATATAAATAACCACCTTTTAGGTGGTTATGGTTTTGTACTACGGTATAGCTCATAATAAACGGTTACCGAAATCATCATGTTCTCTCGGTCCTTTGGTTGTTATTTTTTTGAAATTTAAATATCTTTTTTTGCAATATATCAAGCTTGTCTTTAAGTAGCAGAGGATT
>JBDRSF010000008.1:0-19001 GCA_043825135.1 Candidatus Magasanikiibacteriota bacterium | reverse complement strand
TAAGGGTCAAAAACAAGTAAAAAGACAAATTCCTTGGGTGTTACAAGCCACTTACAAAATCAAAACAAAAACACCGGAATTAACCAAGGTAGGACATTTCTAAATCCTTAAAAGTATGACATTTCTATTTCCCGTTGACAGATAATTATAACTTATAGACAAAAACTCCAAAATAAGCTAAAATACAAAACGTCCCTTGAGGGGCGTTTTGACATATTTTGTGATTAGTATTATAATATATATCATAGTAATTAAGTATTAAATATGAAAAAATTGTTGTATTGTTATATTGTCCGCCCGTGGCGGATCAGCCTTGGGTTGATTATTTTATTAATTTTTGCTGGTTTGATTACACCCAATGCATCGTTGGCGCAAGGTAATCAAAATTTAGAGGGGCTGGAAAAGGTAGAGTTTACTTTGTTTCATTCAGAGGCTTGCCCACATTGTAAAGAAGAAATTAAATTTATAGAAAAAGAACTTGAACCAAAATATGGTGAATATGTTGATTTTCAGCTTTATGAAATTGGTGAAACTAAAAATCAAGAGTTATTTCAACAGTACGGTTTTTATTATAATGTAGATATTAAGGGAGTACCACTCGCATTTATTGATGGTGTCCCCGTTTATGGTTTTGGTAATGAAAAAACCACTGGTGCGGAAATTATAAAAATTATTGAGAAAAAAATTAACGAGCGCGGTTTAAATGGGGAGGGCGAAGAAGTTGTAAACGAGGAGGATATAGTATCCATTCCAATTTTAGGCGACATTAATGTAAAGACTTTTTCTTTACCAGTTTTGACTTTAGTGATTGGTCTTTTGGATGGCTTTAATCCATGTGCCATGTGGGTGTTGTTATTTCTCATTTCACTACTGCTTGGTATGGAAGACAAAAGGCGAATGTGGCTTTTGGGTTCAATATTTATCTTTGCTTCGGGGTTGGTATATTTTTTCTTTATGGCTGCTTGGTTACAGTTTTTGATGTTTATCGGCATGATTTTAATAGTTAGAATTATTGTTGGATTAGTTGCAGTTGGTGTGGGTGGAAAAAATATTTGGGATTATTTGCAAAATCGCAAGGCTGAGGGTGTGGTTTGCAAGGTTTCCAAGAATGAAGGAGCAAAAAAGACTTTTGATAAAATAAAAGACATTGTCTATCGTCAAAGTTTGTGGTGGTCAATATTAGGCATTTTAATTTTGGGTTTTTCTGTTAATTTGGTAGAATTGGCATGTTCCGCTGGTTTTCCGGCTATTTTTACTCAGATATTATCAATGTCCGGATTGCCAATGTGGGAAAGATATATGTACATGTTTGGTTATATCATCTTCTATATGCTAGATGATATGGTGGTGTTTTTTATTGCCATGGCGACACTAAAATCAAAAGTTTTTGGTACCAAATATGCGAAATATACCAATCTATTTGCTGGTGCAATGATACTAATCTTAGGCTTATTACTTATCTTTAAGCCCGAGTGGCTAATGTTCTCATAAACACCAAAACACCCGGCCTTACGGCCTCAAAACACTCAGGCCTTGGCGCCACCGCTAAAGCTAAGGCGACACGCGGTCGGTCTTTAAAACACCTGTTCGTCTGACGACGAACTAAAAACACAAAAACACAGCTTGCCAAAGAAAAAATATTTTAATTTCAATCGCGGATTAAATATAGACAATTTAAAATTAAAAGTTTAAATTTTATATAAGACGAGCTAAACAAGAGTGTTTTTGTGTTTTAAGACCCGCCAGGGTCGGGTGTTTTGAGGCCATTAGGCCGGGTGTTTTTGTGATTATAATGGAATTATGCTATAATGATCATGTTACGTGTAATATGTTTAATGTTATTTGAAATTATGCCAATGCAATCACTAAAACCAAAAGGGCAACCTGAAGAAGAAAAGGAAGACATTTGTCTATTTGCTCAAACTAATTACCGCAATCAGATGCGGCGTTTTGGTACCAAAACAGATGATAGACGCCGTCATATGTATGTTGTTGGGAAGACTGGTATGGGCAAGACAACCATGATGGAAAACATGGTTCTTCATGATATCTATGCGGGTCATGGTGTTGGTGTGGTAGATCCACATGGTGATTTTGCTGAAAAAATTATTGATTATATTCCAGCAAATAGGATTAATGATGTCGTTTATTTTAATCCAGCTGATGTTGATTTTCCAATCGGTTTTAATATTTTGGAAGTTACGACCGAAGAACAAAAATATTTAGTTGCTGCCGGGTTGATGGCAGTTTTCAAAAAGATTTGGGTGGACATGTGGAGCTCTAGAATGGAATATATATTGAATAATACTCTATTAGCTTTGCTTGATTATCCTGGATCTACTTTGCTTGGAATTAATCGCATGTTGTCAGATAAAGAATATCGTAAAAAAGTTGTTCGCGCCTCAAGGGATCCGGTTATCAAATCTTTTTGGCAAACAGAATTTGCTAGCTATAATGAGCGTTATGCTCAAGAAGCAGTAGCCCCTATTCAAAATAAAATTGGTCAGTTTTTGTCAGCTAGTGTTATTCGTAATATGGTTGCTCAAGTAAAATCAACAATTAATATTCGTGATATAATGGATAATAAAAAAATTTTTATAATGAATCTTTCCAAAGGAAGAATTGGAGAAGATAATAGTCGCTTGTTGGGGGGTATACTCATCAATCAGATTCAGTTGGCTGCTATGGAAAGGGTAGATATGCCAGAAAAAGATAGAAAAGATTTTTTTCTATATGTGGATGAGTTTCAAAACTTTGCTACACCTAGTTTTGCTAACATTTTATCTGAGGCTCGTAAATACCGCCTAAGTTTAATCATGGCACATCAATATGTGGCACAATTGGATGAAATCGTGGCTGATGCAGTATTTGGAAACGTTGGTACAATTGTTGCTTTTCGTGTTGGTGGGGCAGATGCTGAAATTTTAGTAAAAGAGTTTACCCCGACTTTTTTGGAGGAAGATATTGTTAATTTGGCCAAATACCATATATTTTTAAAACTTATGATTGATGGTGTAGCATCTTTGCCATTTAGTGCTGTTACCATGCCACCAATTGGATCATCAACAGGTAGTACAGAAAAAGTAATCCGAGTTTCGCGCGAACGTTATGCTAAAAGACGTGATGTAATTGAAGATAAGATTTTACGTTGGAGTGGTATGTCAGAGGGAAGCGATGATGGTTTAGAGGGTGATGGAAATGTACTTGTTGTAAAACCTAAAGCAAAAGAGAATAGAGATAGAGGAAGTGCATATAAAGCTAGTGATAACAGAAGAGAAACCCCCAAACCAAAAGAGGAGAGGATGGCCTCCATTCAAGAATTAGTTTCTCAGAAAAAAGTATTAGCACCAGAAGAAAAAATTGAAAAAACAAGACAGCAAGAAGCACACCCATTAAAAACACAAGAGACACAAAAGCCAGAGGAGGTACAGTCTAAAAAAAAGAGAAAGAGGAAAAAGAAAAAAGATAAAATACAAATAACCACAGATTCAAAGCATATTCAACAGATTGCAGATAAAACAGATCAGACAGATAGGAGTGACAAATTGAGTGAAATGAAATTTGTTACGCCGAAGCCGGTGGTTAGTCAACCTACTATTAATAATCAGCCACAAAAAATTAAACCAGATGAGATAATAAGTTTTGATGATAATTCAGATTCTGATAAGAAAGCTAAAGACGATAATTTATTTGACGATGATTATAGGAAGAATATTTAACACTGATTACACAGAATTTGCGACTTGCCTGAGGGCAGGGATTACACAGAAGTGATTGATGTCACATAGCCCTTTTCTTATCAAGAAAGGGGATTTATTTTGTTGACTTTTTTATTGAAATAGGGCAAAATATAGATATGGAGATAATAGAATCAGACATTTTAAAGTGCTTAACAAAGCCAAATTTAAATAGCCATAAAGGACAAAATGGCCGGCTTTTGATTATTGCCGGATCAGAAAAGTTTCATGGAGCACTCCTTATGTCTATGCAGACAGCGTCGCGTATAGTAGATATGGTATATGTGCACTCACCTGCCAATGTTAGTTTAATTGATAAATTAAAGAGTGAAATAGCTGTTTTTATTAATGTTTTGGCCGGTGAACTTTGGGAAACAATTGAATTGGTGGATACAATTTTAATTGGTCCTGGATTAGAAGAAACACGAGCTAATAAAAAATTAGTAGAAAAGATTTTGAAAAAATATCCAGAAAAAAAAGTTGTTGTAGACGCTACCGCTTTTTGGCATCTTGATCCACTGCTTTTGCATCAAAATTGTATAGTAACACCTCACTCGCGTGAGTTTGAAAATACTTTCAAATGTGAGCCAAAGGCTGATAATGTTTTGAAAATGGCAAAATATTATCAATGCACAGTTGTTTTGAAAGGCCAGTATGATTATGTTAGTGATGGTAAAGAACTTTATGAAAACAGGACTGGTAATGTTGGTATGACAAAAGGTGGTACTGGTGATGTGGTCGCTGGAATTATTTCTTCACTTCTTTGTACCAATGATCCACTAATCTCAGCTTTGGCCGGAATTTATTTAGCTGGTTTTATTGGCGATAAACTTTTTGAACAAGTTGGAACATTTTATAATGCTGAAGATTTGATAGAAGAGTTGGGTAGAGTTTGGAAAAAAGAAATACTGATTTAAATCAGTATTTAAATATAGATTTTCTTATATAAAAAATATTAAATATGGAATTTACAGGAATCACAGTCAGTCCGGGAAAAATAAAGGGGAGAATTTTGATTTTACACTCAGAAAATCACAAAGATATTGATGAGATTTTTTTCCGTTGTACTGATGAACATATATTGTTAGTGGTTGGGGTAAAACCACACCCAGCTTTAATTAATCGTTGTGCCGGTATGCTCGCAATTTTTGGTGGAGTCAATTCACATGTTTCCATCGGCGCCCGTGAACATGGTAAACCGGCAATTGTTAATTTGGCAGAAGATATCCTAGATTATTTGAAAGATGAAGATTGGGTGGAATTGGATGGAGATAGTGGGGTGGTTAGAAGAATGGTTTTAAATGATAAATAATTATATATTAAATATGCAACATCTAAAATTTTTCAAAAATATAAACAAAACTAACGTCGATATTGCCGGAGGAAAAGGCGCGTCACTTGGTGAAATGATAAATAACAAAATTCCGGTACCGAATGGATTTGTTGTTTTGTCGTCTGCTTTTGATAGATTTTTGGAAGAAACTGATCTTAATGCAGAGATTGAAGCCAGACTTAACGAAGTTAATCCTGAGGACACTAATACAATTGATAAAGCTAGTGCAATTATTAGAGATACTATTCATGATAATAAAATGCCGGAAGATTTAACAAAAGAAATTTTGGAGGCTTATGACGAGTTGTTTGCCAACACCCCCTCTAACTCCCCCTTGATAGGGGGAGAACTAAGTAATCAATTTGTCGCTGTCCGTTCGTCAGCTACAGCTGAAGATAGCGATATTGCTAGTTGGGCAGGAGAGTTGGAGAGTTATTTGAATACTACTCGTGAAAATGTCGTAGAAAAAGTAAAAAATTGTTGGTCATCTTTATTTACTCCGCGCGCAATTTTTTATCGTCATGAAAAAGGTTTGATTGATGCTTATGTATCTGTTGCAGTTGTTGTACAACAAATGGTACAATCACATATTTCTGGTATTACTTTTACAGTGCATCCTGTTACCGAAGATTATAATCAAATGATTATTGAGGCAGTTTATGGACTTGGTGAGGCGATAGTTGGTGGTTTAGTTACTCCAGATAGTTATATCGTTCATAAAGATGATATGAGTATTTTTGATATAAATATTGGGCATCAGACGAGGAAGCTCATCAAAACACGAAAACACACGACCTTACGGTCTCAAAACACAAAAACACGAAAACACGACGGCGACGAGACGAACTTTGCGAATGAGTGGATTGAAATAAAAGGTGAGGGTGAGAAGCAGAAGTTGAGTGGTAAGCAAATTATTGAAGTGGCAGAGGTTTGCAAAAGAATTGAAGAGCACTATGGTTTTCCTTGCGATATTGAGTGGGTGATTGATGATAAGGGTAAGGTGTTTATTACGCAGAGTAGGCCGATAACAACGCTTAAAAAATTATAAGATGTAAATAGCTTCTAATGATAGATAATAAGTGATAAATGATAATTGGAAAACTCTCGTCTATTTTATGTATCATATATCATTTATCATCTATCACTTTATTCTTAACACACAAAATTATGAAATTAAAAAGAGCTTTTTTATTTGGTGTGATGGTTTGGGTAGCCGCCTTCGTCGTCATCTCAATCCTCATGTTCACTCCTTGGTTCAAGGATAGTCAGGCTAGAATTCAAGTAGGTTGGTGGTTATTGGAAATTCCAGCAGTTTTACTAATGGCTAAATGGTATTTTAAAATGGATCCACCAACAATCAAAAAAGGATTTTTGCTGGGTGTGATTGGTTTGGTTGTGGGGATAGTTCTTGATATGGTGATCACTGTGCCTTTTTTCGTAAAATCTTATGCAGTTTTTTACACAAATTGGTTAATGTATATCGGTTTTGTTTGGGGAATTGTTTTGACGACCTATGCTGGTTATGAGTTTGATGCAACTTTCTCCAAGCCAGAATAAATATTTTTGCACAACTTGCTGTTTTTTTTATAAAGGTTTATAATACCTACTTAATTTAAGTTATTTAATTCGCATGTTTATAAAAATTTTTAAAAATAATTCAAAAAAATTTAATATTGCGCTGATAACTCTGTTAGTGTTATTTTTCTTTTTATCTGGACTTTTGCTTGGTAGAGTTTGGAGTATTCAGAAATTGGTAGTAGATGAAGATACTGTTCAAGTTGATATAAGTAAAGTGGTTGATTTGTATTCAAAAACTCGCAGTTCAGAGGTTGATTTTGAAGAATTTTGGAAATTATGGGATAAAATTAAAGAAAAATATGTGGATCAACCAGTTAGTGACGTTGATTTGTTTTATGGAGCAATGAAGGGTTTGGTAGGTGGTCTCGGTGATCCTTATTCTATTTATTTTCCACCAAAAAAAGCTGAAGAATTTGTTAAAAATTTGGAAGGTGAATTTGAGGGTATTGGGGCTGAAATTGGCTTGCGAGATAACCAGCTGGTAATTATAGCGCCACTACCAGAATCTCCGGCTGAAATGGCTGGAATTAAAGCAGGAGACAAAATTTATGCGATTGATGAAGAAGAAACATTTGAATTATCTTTGGAAGAAGCGGTTGCAAAAATTCGTGGTCCTAAAGGCACGGAAGTAAAACTAACTATAACCCGTGACGGTTTGGAAGCATTAGAAGATGTTGTAGTAATTCGTGATAAGATTAACGTGCCAACAGTGACATGGGAAATGAAAGAGGATAATATTGCTTATTTACGAATCAGTTATTTTAATGGCGATACTTGGGAACGTTTTGATAATTCAGTAAAAGAAATTATTTTGCAATCACCGGTTGGATTGATATTAGATATGAGAAGTAATCCAGGTGGATATTTAGATACTTCAATTGCGGTTGCTAGTGAGTGGGTTGATACTGGAGTAATTGTCTCAGAAAAATTTAGTGATGGTCGCGAAAACATACATCGATCACTTGGTAGTCACAGGTTGTCAGATATTCCAACAGTCGTACTTGTTGATGGTGGGACTGCTTCTGGAGCCGAAATTGTTGCTGGTGCTTTACAAGATTATATTGTAGCTACTGTTGTGGGTGAAAAAACTTTTGGCAAAGGGTCTGTCCAAGATTTTGAAATTTTACCAGACGGTTCAGCGCTCAAATTAACTATTGCTCGTTGGTATACACCTAATGGGCGTCAAATTGATAAAGAGGGGATTGAGCCTGATGTTGTTCTAGAAACAATGTTTGAAATTAAGAGTGAAGATGAAATAACTGGTAAAATAGATTATCGTGATTTTGGTATGGAAAAGGCAATGGAGCTTTTAAAATAATTATGTTAATAAGTAGAAAAGTTATTCACGGTAGTGGAGTTGGAAAGCAGTTGGGATTCCCAACTGCTAATTTGGATTTAAAAAAAACCGATATTAATTTATCAGCAGGTGTATATGTTGCCAAAGCCTTTTTAGATGATAAAGAATATTTAGCGAGTCTAACTATTTTGGAAGCTCCCGATTTTAAATTTGAAGTACATTTATTAGATTACACTGGCGAGGATTTTTATGGAGAGATTTTAGAGGTTGAGGTGGGGGAGAAGGTGAGTGAGTTGGAGAAGTTTGAGGGTCTTGAGGGGTTGAAAGTAAAAATTAAAAAGGATTTGGAGAAAATACGGGAAGTAATAAAGTAATTAGTAAGACGCTAGACTATCAATAACAGTGGAACAAGTGTCATTGCGAGTGCTGGAGCGCAGCGGAAGACATGTGGCAATCCCAGTCTTTAAACCAAAAACGAATGGGATTGCTTCGTCAGCCGATGCGAATCGTCTTTCTCGCAATGACACTTAATTTTTTTAGTGTAGAGCCTTAGCAATTAAGGAATTGTATTAAAAAGTACCTACTGAGATATCTCAGTAGGTACTTTTTAATACTAGACTATAGTCATTTACATACCAATAAATCACGAAGCCCGCCAATAGGCGGGTATTACTTAATTGATATTTAGTTTGTTCCGAAATGAGTAAGACGAGTGAGGAATCTTTTGGAGAGTAAGTTTGTTGGGCTACCGTAATCTGATGTGTTACATCTTACTTTCGCTTCGAAAGATCCCTCGTCGTCTAAATTTTTTTGGAAAAATTTAGACTCCGTCGGGATTGACTGTCAAACTCTCTCAACCCAATGTTTATCAACTTCCACTTCTAATTCAAGGAAGATTTTTTTATTTATAGCCTGCTCCAATTCTTTTCTAGCTAATTGTCCAATCTCCTTTATTTTGTGACCTTTTTGTCCAATAATAATTCTTTTATAACGATCAGCATTAGTCAAAATTTTGGCTTCAATTACAAATAAATCTGATTTTTCCTGCACCTTTTCAACTTTAACCGTAATTGAATAAGGAACCTCTTTGTCAAAAATTGAAAAAACTTTTTCTCTAATAATTTCTTCAATCCAAAAATAGTTATCAATATTAGTTAGTTGGCCCTCGCCATACATTTCTTCGCCTTCTGGAAGAATTTCCATCACTTTTTCGCGCAATGGTTGGATATGACTACCACGTAATGCTGACAGTTTGAATATTTGATCAAAATCATCTTCCCACATCTCATAATCTCCCTGGTGCTTTCTTTCTCTAGGTGATAGATCACTTTTATTTATTACTAATAGTTTTGGGATATCTAAGTACTTTACCATTCCGAGCATTGCTTGTTCTTCATCACCAATTTCTCTAGTGGGGTCAACTACATAAATTATAAGGTCAAGTTCTTGTTCCAAAATACTCCTAACTTTGTTGGTCAGTTTTGCAGTAAGAGGGTTTTTTCTATCTTTAAAAACACCAGGCGTATCAATAAAAATAGCCTGACCTTCAGGTGTATTCATTACCCCATGGATTTCATGTCGTGTCATTTGGGCACGAAAAGAAGTCGCAGCTATTTTTGTACCAACTAAGGTGTTTAATAGTGTAGATTTACCTACATTTGAACGTCCAACTAGGACAACAAAGCCTGATTTCATGATAGAATGCTAGAAATGCTTAAAAGGCTTGAAATGCCTGAAAAGCTCGATTTATGTCTAGAGTTTATCATGTATTTGCATAAAAGTCAAGTATATTGTATAATTGTATTAGAAAAGCCTTTCAAGCCTTTTAAGCATTTCTGGCTTTTCCAGCTTTTATATATGAAAGTAATATTACTACAAAATGTGCCTGGTACAGGTCAAAAAGGAGATATAAAGGATGTCAGCGATGGGTATGCTCGTAATTTTTTGATAAAGAAAAATTTAGCTAGTTTGGCTACTATTGATGCATTAGAAAAGATACAAGCTCAAGAAAGAAAAAAAAATAAACAAATGGAAAATGAATTAAGAGATAGTCAGACTATTACTGCCAAAATAGATGGTCTTGAAATTGAGATTTTAGGTAAAACTAGCAATACTGGCACTTTGTATTCTGCCGTAGGAGCACACAAAATAGCACAAGAAGTAAAAAAACAACTCGGTGCTTCTATCAAACCTAATCAAGTTGAATTAAAAAAAGCCATAAAAGAATGCGGAGAATTTGAAGTTAAAATAAAATTTCCGCACGGACTGGAAGCTGATCTGCGAGTTAGAGTCTCTGAAGAATAATCATCTCACCAACCCCGACACACAGTCGGGGTTTTTAAATTCATAAATTTGTGGTATAATGTTGTTGATTTGTATTGTCATATTGTTATAGTGCTATATTGTTGTGTAACATATTTAGAAACTAAACAATATAACCATATAACAATATATCAATATAACTATATAATTATGAAAAAAACAAGAAAGTTTATTTTTATTATAGGTGGTGTTATGTCTGGAGTTGGTAAGGGAGTTACTGCCGCATCTATTGGGGCGATTTTGCGTTCCAAAGGATTTTCTGCGACTGCTTTAAAAGCTGATCCCTATGTAAATGTGGATGCTGGTACTATGAATCCTGTTGAGCATGGTGAAGTTTTTGTAACTGATGATGGCGATGAGACAGATCAAGATATGGGTAATTACGAACGTTTTTTAGATATTGATCTAGATTCAAATAATTACATGACCACAGGTAGAATTTATCAGACAGTAATTGAAAATGAGCGTTCAATGAAATATAAGGGAAAGTGTGTACAGGTTGTACCACATATTCCAGAAGAAATAATTAGACGTATAAAAGCATCGGCTGAAAAACAAAATGCTGATTTTACTATTGTAGAAATCGGTGGGACAGTTGGTGAATATGAAAATATTTTGTTTTTAGAAGCTGCCCGCATGATGAAATTGGAAAACCCAGGAGATGTCGTTTCTATTTTGGTTAGTTATCTACCAGTACCAGCTCATATTGGAGAGATGAAGACAAAACCAACTCAACATGCTGCTAGAACTTTGAATAATGCTGGTATTCAAGCTGATATGATTGTTGCTCGTGGTCCACATAGTTTAGACAAACCACGTAGGGAAAAACTGGCTGTTTTTTGTGGGGTAGACAAAGATTATTGTATCTCTGCACCAGATGTTGATTCTATTTATAAAATTCCCGTAAAAATGGATGCTCAAGATGTGGGAAATAAGTTGCTCAAGGTTTTAGGTCTACCAGCTAGAAAAAGTAACTTAACTTCTTGGAAAAAATTAATGAAACGTATTGATGACGGTAAAAAAGAAGTGAAGATTGCAGTAGTAGGAAAATATTTTGGTACTGGTCAATTTACTTTGGCTGATTCATATATATCTGTCATAGAAGCGGTCAAGCATGGTGCCTGGGCTAATGATGTGAGAGTAGAAATGGATTGGGTGGATAGCGAAGAGTTCGAAAAAAGTCCAGCTAAATTAAAAAATCTTAAAAAATATAATGGCATAATAGTTCCTGGTGGGTTCGGTACACGCGGAGTCGAGGGAATTATTAAAGCAATTCAATTTGCCCGAGAAAATAAAATTCCATATTTTGGATTATGCTATGGCATGCAACTTGCATCAGTAGAATTTGTTCGCAATGTTTTGGGTAAAAAACAAGCCAATACTGTTGAAGTCAATCCTGATACTCAGGATCCAGTAATACATATTAACCCAAATCAAGCTAAAAATGTTCAAAATAATCGTTATGGTGGTACAATGCGTCTAGGAGCTTATGATTGTGTATTGCGTAAAGGCACTAAGACCGCCAAAGCTTATGGAAAAGGTGAAATCAGCGAACGTCATCGCCATCGCTATGAATTTAATAATGATTATCGTGAGGCGATTGATAAAGCTGGTTTGCAAGTTGTGGGAATAAATCCAGAGTCAGATCTAGTTGAAATTATAGAGCTCAAAGATCACCCATTTTTTATTGGTGTACAGTTTCATCCTGAATTTAAATCCCGTCCCATGAGACCACATCCGCTGTTTAGGGAGTTTGTGAAGCAGGCGAGTAAGCAGTAAATATTTGACATACTTTTTAAAGATTGATATAATACGTTCACTATGAGTGAAGAAATAATGAAAAAATTGAAAGAATATGATAAACGTTTTGATGGTGTCGATAAACGTTTTGATGAACACGGTCAACAATTAGATTTACTTGCTATAGCAGTTTTGAGTAACACAGAACGTTTAGATCGGATTGAGGAAAATATGGCAACCAAAAAAGATTTGAGTGAAATGAATAAGACATTAGATGAGATTTTAGGATATGTAAAAAAGAAAGACCAGGAATTAACTTTTATGGGTGTAAGAGTAAAAAGAAACGAAAATGATATAAAAGTGATTAAGCCGTTGGTTGGGTTAAGTGTTGAGGTTTAAGAAAAATAAAAATATTATAAAACCACCCTGAGCTTGTCGAAGGGTGGTTTTTTGATTGTCTAGTTTTATTTATTGTTTAGTGTGATAAAAAGGGATTCCCTGCCTGCCGGCAGGCAGGCTCGACTTCGCTCGGAATGACATGGTGATAGCCTCATACCCACCAACCAAAACCCCAACATAAAATAAATCACCCGCTAGGGAGTTGCGGAAGAAGGGGAGGGCCATGTAATAGCTTTGCATCAGTCCAGCGAAGTTGTGGATATACATAGTTCCGAAAGCCCAGACAGAGAAGTTTGTTAACAAGAAAAATAATATTGAACCAAGTAAAGTTCCACCGACTATTGTTGAGAACTTTTTGTTTTTTTTTACAAATAATCCAATTACTCCCATTAAAATAAATCCAAGATAAACTGATGTCATTATTTGCCAGGAATAAAAGCCAATAAAGATATCACTCAAAAACATGGCAGAAATTGGTAGGATCAGGGCGTATTTTTTAGGTAGATACAATGCACCAAACAAAGCTATCGCACCGATTGGTGCGAAGTTCGGCACGTGAGGTAGAAAGCGACAGGCGATTCCAAGTGCGATCAATAATGTTGGGATTATAAGCTTTTTCATATGTTCTATTTTGGTTAGTCTGTGTCATTGCGAGAAGTCCTGATGAAATACAGGGCGACGAAGCAATCCCAGAGTATCAGCAACGTAGCAAATCCAATGGGATTGCTTCGCTCCTATCGTCGCTCGCAATGACAGGATTTTTTTAATTAGTTAAACTTTCGTATTTCCAAATTAATTCACATTTATTACAAACCGTAGCGTCTAAATCAGATTTTATATTATCAATATATAGACCCCATTCTTTAGAAGCAGTAGCAATAACGCCATCTAGTTCTGTTAGTCTTCCATCACCTCTCATTTTATATTCTACACCAGATTGTTCTAGTAAATTTTTAACACTAAGATTTTTCTCAGCCACAAATTCGACTGTATTTATATTAACTTCGGATTTAATTATTTTCATTTCATAATCTCTCGTACCAGAAAAAAGTTCAGGGTTATTACTAGAAACAACACCACAACCAGTTAGAAACAGTAGCGCGAAGGGGATAATTAATATTTTTCTTGACCACATAGTGTTTTTGTGTTTTTAGGCCGTAAGGCCGAGTGTTTTCTCCGCCCGAGGCGGACCAGCCTCTGGCTGGGTGTTTTCGTGATTATATTATATCAGAGTCTGTAAGAATCTCCAACCTAGATAAAGACCAAGTGCCCCAGCCATGGAAGTGGCTCCAGCAAACACACCTTTGGCTGTTTTTGAGTAGGGGATAGTCGTAGTTGAGGGGGCTGACAATGTTTCTCCTGGTTGCTGGTTGTTAATTTTATATTCTTGATTTTTTTCTGTTGAACTTGTGCTATCTTCATCAGAAAGGGTAGTGATAGGAGCGGCTAATACAACTTCGTTGTTAAAGTTGAGGCTCTGAGTTACATTTTCATTGTTATTTTTATCTGTTATTGTGTTGGTGTATTCGTCTGTTAGGCCGTAATTTCCGTAATCAGTTGTGATGCGGGTGGTGGTAGTAATTTTTGTGTATGAGTCATCATTTAAATCTATATTTAGATCTAGAGTTGAGGTTGGGATATCGATGTCGAGAATAGGTGTTGAAGTTGAAATTGTGGTGCTGGTTGGTGTAGTAATTTCTTCTATTACTGGCTCGAGATTAACACTAGCACTACTGCCACCACCATAAGTATAGGTGGCACCTTCGGAAAAGTCTTCTACAATCGGATCTAAAATAATTGGCCAAGAATCTCCAGTAAGAGCTGGTATGGCATGTTTCATTGCAAACCAATCTACTGTTCCGGGTACCCAAGCAGATTCATAAAATCCGTCAGTTGTCAGTTGTTCAGTCAGTGGGTGCCATGGATTTTTTTCAGAGTCAGTAAACCAATCTGTTTGAGTTTCACCTAAAGAATTTAATCCCATCAAAACCCAGCTAGTAGTCATGATATCAGACGAACCCCAGCCCCAGCCACCATCACTTTGTTGGCTAGTTTTAAGGTAATTGGTGGCATTAGTAAATATATCATTTTCAATTTGAGCACCTTTGTTTTGGGCATATTTGAGGGCATTAACTGCTGCACCAGTAATATCATCACCAGCGATTTTATCAGCTGGGTTAAACCAGTCTGGCCAAGAAAAGGCACCATTTTCTAATTGCCAAGATTTTATTTCTTTTAATATATCTTCGATTATTATTTTATCTGTATTGGTGTCAAGTGCCAGTAGTGCTAGTAGGGCAAAAATATCATCATTAATACCATTTTGACCGTAAACACCCTCAACATGACATGTATTTATCTCGTTATTAAGACCAATAATAGCATTATCATCTGTGTTAACACCGGCCGCCAGTAGTGCCAGGACATGGCGAGGGTAACTAGCACAAGGATTGAGATCACTGTTTGCATCTAAATTATATTTTTTTTCATACTCAAGCAAAGATTTACCACCATTTAATTTAATATCATCAGCATACTGACCATCTGCACCAAAAGACATAATGGCCCAATCAGTAATGTTGCCATCAATTATTTTTCCAGTCTCATCTTGTCGGGATTTGAAATAATTTAATAATTTTTCAATTGTTTGATTTATAGTGCTATCGCTTACAAGCTCTGGTTCTGAGGTTTGTTCTATATAACTACCACCACCACTAGTTTCAGGAGCTTGTTCTGTGGATGTTGTGGTTGTAGATGTTGAAAATGTTGTAGTTGTTGTAGGTGTTTCGATCTCCGGTGTGCTTGTTGGAGTGGAAGTTGGAGTTTCAATTTCAGGTGTAGAAGTGGGTGTTGATGTCGGTGTGATTATTTCAGGAGTTGATGTTGGGGTACTAGTCGGGGTTTCAGTTTCCAGTGTGGAAGTAGGAGTCTCCTCTGCAATCTCAAGAGTTGAAGTCGGGGTTTCTTCTTGAATTATCTCAGTAGATATCTCAGTAGGTAATTCTTCCTCCATGTTCGGCGTAGAAGTTGAGACGCATTGCAATGCGTCTGTACAATCTTCAGCCTGCACTGTGGTAAAAAATACAAAACTCCCAATCAAAATTAAACTTACTAGAAAAAATTTATTCCTTAATCCTTGTTCCTTATTCCTTATTTTAAAAACTGTTTTCATATTTCCATTTTATTTTATCCCCCTTATTAATTATATAATTTGAAATTCCCACTTGAGCTGATTTATCATTTACATAATAAATCCAATATTTACCAGCCTGCGGATTATTTTTTATTCCATTAATTTCTGTTACAAAATATCCCATTCCAGCACCGTAATCCTTACCTGAAAATGAAAAAGGTTGGATTGATGATGCTGATAGATTTTGCATTAGTTCATAAACAGTTGTCCCAGTAGAAAATTCAGTGATGTATTCTTCACTACCTATAGTAAAGGTGATAGGTGATAGGTGATAGGTGATAGTTTTTTCAACACCATCTTTTGTGCTTGTAACTGTTATATCGTTGTTGACAATGTCTAATTGTTTGGTTGTGGTTGTGTTTAAATGTTTGTATGTTTGTGTGTTTGAATTATTTTGGTTAGCTTCGTTGTTGTCAAAATTAAAGTTTTGAGCCACATTTTTTTTAGTGTCAACATCATTGTGCTTTTGTATCGTGTTTTGTCCCGCCTCTGGCAGGGATCCCGTCCAAAGGCGGGATGTGTCGTGTGTTGTGAACGTAAGGT
This sequence comes from Candidatus Magasanikiibacteriota bacterium, assembly GCA_043825135.1. Taxonomy (GTDB): domain Bacteria; phylum Patescibacteriota; class Patescibacteriia; order Magasanikbacterales; family UBA922; genus JABIBU01. Next base: position 2,859 of record JBDRSF010000008.1, on the reverse strand, counting down.
AACCACTAATACCTGCAACTAAAACTAAAACAAAAAAAGTAAGTAGGAAGTATTTATGTTTTTGAAAGTATGACATATTGACAAAATAGATAATTTGGTATAAACTTGCTTTTATTGAGTAGGAGGTCGTATGGATCAGATCTATTGGGATGGTCTCTGCTATTTTTGCAAAGGGCTTGCCTGGCAGTTTGCTTGGGAAGCAATTGCGATAATATCAGCAACCACATGTGGTTTTATCTGGTGCCTGATTGACAAGAAAAAAGGGGGTTGAGCGGTTCGTAAGGACCGCTTTCGTATTTATAAAATAAAAAAACTTTCCAGAGTGGGAAAGGGTGTTTAAAATCAGTTAGTTAAACTGAAATAATTTCCTGCTCGGGATATCTCCGCCATAGCCTGAAAAGCAACAGCGAATATGTACTTATTTGAAGATCGGACTCTCCCGACTAAGTTGGGATTTACCGTTGCGGCACAGTGAGGGAATTTAACCCTACTTCCACAAATAAATAGTTTGATTGTCAAAGTGGTTGTATTATGACAATATTGGAAAGATATGTCAAGCTGAGTTTTGCACAGTTTGGTTGATGGGGATATAGATAGTTATCGGATGTTAATTTTTATTTTTCTTTATTAATCCACTTTTTGTCAATCGCATCTTCTAAATCAATATTTAGTAAATGCGCGTTTACTATCGCCATGCCAACGACATCAGCAAGCTCTTTAGATAATTCTTTTTTGGATACATCCTCAGATACGAGTTTCTTTGTCCTGCATTTTTTTTTGTGAATTAAAATAGCTTGAGCAAATTCTCCCATCTCTTCAAATAATTTTATTAACGCAAATTCCTCGTCTATTTTAACATTGTGCCTCTCACCATAGTCTAAGGCGTTTTTTATCACTTTTTGTTGCAATTCTTTGAAATCCATAATAAAGAAAAATAAAAATTAATTTCATATAATGTATCTGTGTATACGAAGTCCCGCCATTCATCGGGGGTTTATCTTTGCGTTACATCTATACATAGTTTAACACTTCAGACTTCCTTTTTCAAGTTGCGGGATTTGGGAGAAAAAAATAGTGCCTCCATTAAAATTGAAAGCACTATTTTTTGAACCGTATACACAGTGTTATCAGATGTAAAGTATTTTTTCACCTTTTGTTTTTTTATTCGTCGTTCAATCAAGGGGGGGGGCGAATTCGTCAATCACTATCAATATAAAAATAGTTTTAATTTAATGCATCCCAAATTTGTTCTTCATCAAAACCCCATTCTAGCATTTTTTTGAAGATTTTCATGTTGATGAATTTGTGAAGATTGTGTTGAATGGTATATTTATGCTCGGTCTGAGGATGTTTAACTAAAACATGGCTTCCTTTGCCATGTTTTGATTCTATGATTAGGCCTAGTTTGTGACATGCCTTAATCCATTGAGATTGTGTAATGTCAGAAAAACTCCTACTAGGCATAAACGTTTTGTTTTATGGTCACCGGTTCATTGTTTCCTCGCAATAAAATATCATTACAAAGATAAGAGGGGATTTCGAAGTAAGTAAAAATAGCATCTTTTATGGAAGAAGATATATTTTGAGTACTGGTACCACCAGTTATAATGCCATCAATATTGGTGGATTCGGCAGTCCATGATCCATCTGGGTATTGTTCAATTTTAAATTCCACACTGCCTATTCTATCAATTTCTTTTTTCATCTTAATTACTCGTTCATCACTTGCTTCATTGAATTTATAACCCAGTTTTCTGGCCAGATTTGATAAATTGTATATGTATCTATTTAGACGCATAAAATTATATTATTTTACTTGGTTATATTATATCACAAGTTTGGGTATTTTACACCTTAGAAGTGTGTTTGTCAAGTACTGGAGTATCAAATTTGGCTAAAATTAGCTAATTTGTATTTTATTTTTACCTATTAGTGTTTATCCACAGATTTGGGGTTGATGGGGATATAGATAGTTAGGCGAGGGTAAGCGGAACGGAGTGGAGCGAAAGCGCAGCGCCCCCTTGAGTTGCAAAAACTTTTTATTTAGAAGCTTGGGCTACCCAGCGTCCAATTTCATCTAATTCCAAATTTACATCCTTAAATTTTGAAAACAATTTTTGAGCCTCTTCTTTGGTAAAAAAACTATGAGGCAATCCTTTTTCTGGGCCTGATAATGGGGCAAAAGTACCCTCGGCGATTTCTTCGTGATCTTTGAAAGTATTCCATTTCTTACTACTTTCAAAATCAGGCACAGTAATAAATATTTTTCCATTTTCCACGATTGCCTCATAAATCCTATTTATCAAATTTTGAACTTGTTCTTTTGTGCCGTGGTGGATTGTAGAAATAGAAATGACCAAATCATATTTATCCTTTGGAATGTCAAACTCAAACATGTTTACACAAATTATAATAGAATTATTACTTAATATTTTTTTGGTCATTTCGACTGCGGTTTCACTTGAATCAATTCCGTCAGTTTTAAATCCACCAGCTTGTAAAATCTTCAAGTACTTTCCAGTACCGCACCCAATATCTAAAACATGTTTAAGTTCAAAATTTGATTGGCTCAAAAATTGTTTAAATAGCGGATGAATTTCTTCTGAAAGGGTTGCCCAAGCTTCGCCACCCTTCTGATAATTCTTGTAAATGTTATCCCAAATTGTCATAGTGTTATATTACCTTAATGTTATAAAAAGTTTTTGCAATTTCGCCTAATGTGGCGCGTGTATGCGATGTCCTGACTCTCTCCTGACCGCAGTCAAGGAAGAGGCAGGATTTCGCATACACGCTGTTATCTGATGTGGTGCGAAGCACACACAGAAGAGAACAGCGTGAATACACGCGCCACATTATCTA
>JBDRSF010000007.1:0-14291 GCA_043825135.1 Candidatus Magasanikiibacteriota bacterium | reverse complement strand
TAATGTGGCGCGTGTATTCACGCTGTTCTCTTATGTGTGTGCTTCGCACCACATCAGATAACAGCGTGTATGCGAAATCCTGCCTCTTCCTTGACTGCGGTCAGGAGAGAGTCAGGACATCGCATACACGCGCCACATTAGTGGAAATAAATTATTATTTACCTTTTGTTTTTTTCATTTTTGACGATATTGGGGGGGGCGGATACGAATACGATTTGGGTGATTGAGGGGTTTAATATGGAGTATTCGCTCGCTGTGGCTCACTTATACGAGTCTTTTTTTATCTTTGACCAAAACGATTTGAAAAGGTATAATTATTACATAATTGAGTTATAAAAACAAAACGATATGGATGTAATAAAAATAAAAAATCCCAAAGGTGATCAACTCCCCCACCAACTGATTGCTTTGTATGAAACATTTAAAAATATAGAACCTAGAATAGCTATCAATTTTGATTTTAGTGAAGTCAATTTTTTCAATCCACTACTATTACTGGCTATTTGTTCCTATATAGAAGACACAGACAGTCAATACACCAACTTAAACAACAACATATCCTCATATTTATCGGCAGTAAGTTTCCCGAAAGGCATAGATTCAATTTCTGAATTTGAAAAAGAGCTACAATCGTTCAAAAGATACACACCCATAAGTAAACTAAATAGAGAAAAAGGTATAGATAGAGAAAGACTTGAGTCAATGTTTGCTACTCTAGTTCACAAAATTGTAGGTACAATTCCAGGTGCCAGAAATGCAATTTATTATCCTATAACTGAATTGGTAACTAATATTTTTGATCACAGTAAGACAGACAGGGGTTATATCTTCGGGCAATATTATCCCAATAAAAACTGTTTAGATATCTGTATTATCGATAGAGGTAGAGGTCTGGCTAATACCTACAAAGAAGAAAAGTCATTGGATGTCAGTGATAATGAGGCAATTAAGGAAGTAATGAGAGGGCATTCTACAAAAATCAACAAAGAGAGAGGTTATGGGGTGAGAACATCAAAACGAGTTGTTTGTGACTGTTTAGGTGGTGAATTTACCATAATTTCAGGGTCTTCGGCTTTATTAAGCACCAAAAAAGGTGAGAATCTGGTTAATTTACCTGGTTTTAACTGGCCGGGAGTAATCGTGGCCTACAGAATACCCAAACCAGCTGGCACTATTGACATATCCAAATATTTGGAATAATATAGAATATTGTGTATAATACATATGTATGAAGAAAGATAATATAACAATTGATGTAGCTCAACATTTGGCTAGTATTATTGGCTCTAGAGATGTAGCGGCCAAATTAGCTAGTGTAATCAAAAAGGCTGATGCAAAATCAGTAGATTTGGATTTTTCAAATGTAGAATTCATCTCTCGTTCAGCTGCTCACGAGCTTATTACTCTAAAGAATGATTTAAAAAGAAAATTTCTCAAGAAAAAAGACATCAATTTTATCAACATGACAAAGGATGTAAAAGAAATGGTAAGATTGGTGGCTGCTAACATTGCTGTGCCCGATAGGGAAGAAATCCGAATTGATTTAAAAACAGTAGATATAGATCAATTGATACAAAAATCTCAAGCATGCTAATTTAATAGATTATTTTAGCACCAAATTTGTTTGCTAGAATTAGTCAAGAAACTGCTATTTGTATATAATAGATGTTAGTAATTCACTAACATCTATTTTTATACTATAATACCATCTACTGAGATATCTCAGTAGATAAATATATTTAAACAATAACAATATGAAAACAAGAAAAAAATTTGAGGATAAAAATATCCGTAAATTAACCAAAATGGGCGGTGGTGTTAGCTATGGCATTACTTTGCCAGTAGATGTAATTCGTCGTTTCAAATGGAAAGAGAGACAAAAATTAGAATTGGTGATTGATGAGAAGAATCAAACGATTAAAATTAGTGATTGGAAGAAGAAATAAATAAATCTACCATGAATATCTATTTAGACGAATCATACAATCTACAAAAATCAAAAGGGAAGATGTTTATTAGTATTAATGGTTTTGCTGTCTTGAATGATCAAAAACTTCGTAAACGCTGGAAAATGGTACGAAAAGAGTATGCAAAATCAAAACGCCGTGTTCATGCCACAGACTCTCATTTTGAAAAACTACGAAAAAAGAGTATAAAACTATTGGGTAGACATGATGTTAATATTTTATCAGTATTCCAATTAACACAGGAATTACCTCACGACTATTTTGATAATGAAAAAATGAAGTTTGACTTGGTCTATGCCGATCTATTAAAAAGACTTTTTATAGAAATGTCACTAGGAGAATATAAAAAAGTAAAAATAATTATTGATGTCAGAAAACATAAAGGTGGTAAACTAGCTGAAAAGAAATTCCAAAAAGAGATTGATTCTTTCTTTAAAAAAGAATTTTCAAAAACAAACTGTGTTTACAAAACTGTGCCCTCATATTTAGATGTTTTAGTTGAGTTGGCTGATTTTGTTTCCAATACTTTTTATAAAGAATATCAAAAAGACTCAAACCATATATTTGAAGATATTGGGTTTAGGTTTATACAAATCAAAAACCCACTCTAAAAGCGGATTCCTGTAAAAGAGCCTTTTGGGAATGTCTTTGCTTCAACGGGATGTTCCTGGTGAGAACGCCCTCTACAAAGCTTTACCCTAAGGACTTATCTTCTATTGTTATTATACCATACAGATGCGATTTTGTCAATAACTGTAGATAAATCTAAATATTCTTGACTTATTAAATTGGATGCTAAATAAAATGGCACAACAAATAAAAAAAATAATTTTAATTCCTATTGCTTCAGTATGTTTTGCTTTAGTATGTTTTACTTTAATCTTGGGTTGTCAAGATTCAAATAAACAAAAAACTCTGGGCAAACAACAAGTTATAGATGAAAAGGAAGTAACATCCGACTCAAATATTTTAAAAGATACAAATACAAACAAAACAAGAAATCCAAATCAAAAACAGTACAAATGCCCTGATGCAGATATTTATGTACCTACTTTAAGCAAGTGTTCTATATATAAACAAGATACACTTAATCCTTATGGTATTTCTTTTGAAGAAGCTCCTGAGTTTATTGAAGAAGAATCACCATTAATGGGCAAAATAATATATAAAAAAGTTATAGCTGACGATGGAAGTTATTATTATATTATACATAAAACTGAAGGATTATATATAAAAGTTACAGAAGTAAACAAAGAACCTTTTACTGAATACTTAACAAAGGGTGTGAGTTTTAAAGGGAAGCAAAAACCAGAAAATATTTTTGAAGATATTTACAACCAAGATGAATCCATTAAAAATCTGCTAAAAGCAATAGATCCAAACTATACCCAAAATCTTGGTAAAAAATTAACTGATCAAGAAATGTGGAGAATAACAAAAAATTTATTTGACTGGTACAAAGATTCTGCAGAAATGGGTAAATGTCCAATTTCAACGCAATATGTTAATTTAGAAACACAAAATATTGATCATTTGAGTACACAAGCAGAATTCTTTAAAGACACAAACAAAATTTGTATAGCTAACTGTGTACAAGGAGGTTTTGTAACTTATGCTTTACTTATTAGATTAGGGATTCCACGAGACAAATTAATAGTAGCTAATTTACCTGGAAATTGGATAGAGGAATATTTCAAAGAAATAACTGATGAAAATGGAGTGCTCAAAAAAGTTCCAGACTTAGACAAAATAAGTAAAAAAATGATAGGTTATGGCATAAATAACTTAGAAGATTATTTTGCATTTTCTGCAGGGCATTATTACACAGCATTACAAATTGGTAATCAATGGTATGTAATAGATGGGTTAACAGCTAATCAAATAATTCCAGATATACCAACTCCAACAAGTGGGCCAGTTATTACTATCAAATACCCTCACCGAGTATTTATAATGCCACAAAAAAATAATTGTGAAAGTGAATATGACATAGGTTGTCAAGAAGCACCTATTGGAGTGCCGTTAATTACTAATGGTCCGCAATTAGAAAATAAATAACACAAGATAAATAATAATTTACATCCACTAAGCATACTATATTGGGTATGCTTTTATTATACGAACACGGCGTATCTGACTGCGTATCAGATACACCGATACATTATCTAAAATTTATAAAAAAATCACCCTGAGTTTATCAAAGGGTGATTTTTTATTCTTAAAACCAATTCTAGTAAATACTAATACAATTACAGCTATTATCCTCTTGGTTCTACTACTGCTTTTCCTTCTTCATCTCTGTAACCGGTACCAGCTGGAATTCTGCGACCGATAATCACATTTTCTTTAAGACCTTCTAAGTAATCAACTTTACCAGTAACAGCGGCATTGATCAATACACGGGCAGTTTCCTGGAAAGATGCGGCTGACAAGAAACTTTGGGTTGAGAGTGATACTTTGGAAATTCCCAAAAATAGTTCCCGAGCCTCAGCTTCTTTTTTACCCTCTTTTTTGGCATGCTGATTAGCAAAAATTAACTGAGATTTTTCTACAATTTCACCTGGTAACAAATCAGTTTCACCAGCGTCTTCCACATAAACACGAGAAAACATTTGTTTGATGATAATTTCAACGTGTTTATCATTCAACCTCTGACCTTGAGAAGAATAAATTTCTTTAATCTCACGCAAAATGTAATCAGAAACTGCTTCACGGCCTTTTAATTCAAATAGTTCTTGTAGATTAACAGATCCCTCTGTTAATTGCTCACCTTTCTCTACACTATCGCCGTCTTTAACCCATAATTTATAACCAATTGGCACTACATATTCTTTTGTATGTTTACCTTCATAGGTTAAAATTAATTGACGTTTATCTTTTTTAACAGAGCCATCATATTTGGCTTTTACTTCTTCACCAGAATCACCGCGAACTACCAAAATATCACCCTTCTTTACTTTTTGATTCTCTTCTACTTTCAGATCATCAGCCGCTCGAACACCAATCTTAAGCTCGTCAATTCCTTCAAAAGAAACTTTAATAATTTTTTGTCCGCGCCGACCTTCAAAAATCTTACGCCCTGTTGGACTAGTAATTATCTTACCATCAGCATCTTCAATTTGAACTTCACCAGCAACTTCTGATAATACAGCCTTTCTTTTTGGATTACGACCTTCAAACAACTCCTCAACTCTAGGTAGACCTTGGGTAATATCGCCACCACCAGCTACACCACCAAGATGGAATGTTCTCATGGTCAACTGAGTACCAGGCTCACCAATAGATTGAGCAGCAATAATACCAACAGCCACACCCTTTTCTACTTGCTTGTTGTAACCCAAATCATAACCATAACATTTTTGACAAACACCTTTTGGCAAATGACAGCGAAGCACTGAACGAACTTTTACTTCGCTAATATCTGAATCATTTATTTCTCTAGCATCTTTTTCAGTAATAATATCACCTGCCTTGACCAATTTCTTTCTTCCTATTTTAATATCTTCCATGGTATATCTACCTGTCACTCTGTCTGACATTTTTTCACCCATACTATCTGTTTCTACTCTGGTAATTATAGCTCCTTCTTCATCGCCACAATCATTAGCTAAAATTACCACATCTTGAGCCACATCCACTAGACGACGAGTTAGATAGCCGGCATTAGCAGTTCGAAGAGCAGTATCAGACAAGCCTTTACGAGTACCATGAGATGAAATAAAAAACTCCAATACATCAAAACCTTCTTTGAAGTTTCCCTTTACTGGCAACTCAATAATTCCACCTGATGGAGATGCTACTAAACCTTTCATACCAATAACCTGACCTAACTGACCCCAAGAACCACGAGCTCCTGAATCAATCATAGCAAAAGCCGAACCATCTTTGTCTAGAGCAACCTTATTATGTGAAACTACTCTATCCTTAATATCAGTCCAAATTTCTAAGACTTTGGCATGGCGCTCCGTATCAGTCAAAAGACCTTCTTCATATTGTTCTTGAACTATAAGCACTCTCTTATCACCTTCTTTTAACAACTCACCTTTCTCCTCAATATGGCCAAAATCGTCCATTCCCAGAGAATATCCTGATTTTGTTACATATTTAAATCCTAGATTTTTTATCTTGTCCAACATCTTGGCAGCTTCTTCTCTGCCATGAACCTCTAGTAATAGACTAATCATTTGTCCCAGATCTTTTTTCGTTACCACTTTGTTGAAATATGGAACCTTATCAGAAAAAATTTCATTAAACAAAATTCTACCAATTGAAGTCTCAATTATTGGACCTTCACCTTCTTCAAATTTGGACAAGTCAAAAAACTTTACTTTTATACGTTGACGCAAACCAATTCGTCTAGTTTTGTAAGCAAACCGAGCTTCTTTTGTAGATGAAAAAAATCTTTTCACTTCTGCAGTATCATCTTCATCATATTTAGTAAGATAGTAAGACCCCAAAGCAATATCTTGTTGTGGTGTAACAACTGGAGAACCAGTAGCTGGTTTCAAGAGATTCTTTTCTGATGCCATTAAATTTTCCGCTTCCCAACGAGCTTCGTCGGTAAGTGGCAAATGAACTGCCATCTGGTCGCCGTCAAAGTCAGCATTGAAAGCTGGACAAACCAACGGATGAAGCCGAATTGCTTTACCTTCCACTAAACGAGGACGAAAAGCCTGAATACCCAGACGATGTAATGTGGGAGCACGATTTAACATTACACGAGTTTTTTTAGTCAATTCTTCCAAAATATCCCAAACTTCTGGAGCATTAGTTTCAATAAAACGAGATGCACTACGAACATTGTGGGCTAATTCCTTTTTAATAATTTCTGACATTACAAAAGGTCGAAAAAGTTCTAATGCCATTCGCTTAGGAATACCACATTCATGAAGACCTAACTCTGGGCCAACTACAATTACACTACGACCTGAATAATCAACTCGTTTACCAAGTAAGTTCTGACGAAAACGTCCCTGCTTACCCTTCAAAATATCGGCTAATGATCTAAGTTGTCTTTTTTGACCGGTTGAAGCAGTTACTGTCTTAGAAGCACGGGCATTGTTATCAATTAAAGCATCAACTGCCTCTTGTAACATGCGTTTTTCATTACGACAAATAACTTCTGGAGCATTCAGATCCAACAGACGTCGTAAACGATTATTACGATTAATAACTCTACGATAAAGATCATTCAAATCAGAAGCAGCAAACCTACCACCGTCTAGAGCTACCATTGGTCGCAAATCTGGTGGAACAATAGGAATAACTTTGAGTATCATCCACTCGGGACGAATATTATTTTGCAATAAACTTTTTAATAATTTAGCACGACGAATAAGCCTTTCTCGCTTCGCCCCTTTGGTTTTTTCAATTTCTTTTTCTAAATTTATTACAGTCTCTTCCAAATTCATTTTTTCCAACAAATGACGGACTGCCTCAGCTCCAATTTCAGCGTCAAAAAGAGTTCCATAACGTAGAGCTAATTCTTGGTATTTATTTTCAGAAATAATTTTCATCATCTGAATATCCTTGAGCTCCATTTCGGCTCCTTTGAAATCTTCTTCTAAAGCTTCTAATTTCCTTTCTCGTTCTTTGCCCAATTCTTCTAAAACACCCTTGCCTTGTTTTTTGTCAGCAGCATCCTGAATCTGACGATCAAATTCTTTTACAATCTGTTTCTTTTTTGATTTGTATTCAACTTTTAACATTTCATGTGTCTGTTTTTTACCTTCTTCATCAACTTTAGTAATTATAAAACTAGCAAAATAAATCACCTTTTCCAAAGATTGAATAGACAAATCCAGAATTAAACCAACCTTAGAAGGAATGGATCGCAAAAACCAAATATGTGTAGTGGGGGCTGCCAACTCTACATGTCCCATACGTTGGCGTCTAACCAAAGAATGAGTAACTTCTACTCCACATTTATCACAGACAATACCTTTATAGCGAATCTTTTTATACTTTCCACAATAACATTCCCAATCTTTGGTAGGTCCAAAAATTTCTTCAGCAAACAAACCACTTTTTTCTGGTTTCTGAGTTCGATAGTTGATAGTCTCCGGCTTGGTAACCTCACCATAGGACCAACCTCTAATAACTTCCGGAGAAGCAACTCTCAGACGCATAGCATCAAAATCCATTGTTTGTATTGATTCTTTTGATATTGTTTTCATAATTAATTGGGTTATCCCGCTTCCAGACGGGATCCCGTCCAAAGGCGGGATTTTATTATTGGAAAATTATTTTTCTTTCTTATCCTGATTAACAACCGAAGAATCATCTTCTTTTTTTACATTTTCTCTTTTTTCTATTTCTCTTGTATTTCTTCTATCTCTAAAATCATCATTTCCACCATCTTCATATTCTCTTTCTCTTTGTGCTTTTTTCTCTTCTCGAAGGATCTCAACATCCACATAACTACCATCTTCTTTTTTTCCTAATAATTCTACATCCAAAGCCAAACCTTTTAGTTCACGAACCAGAACATTAAATGATTCTGGAATATTGACCCGGCTAATTGATTCACCTTTAATAATTGCTTCGTACGCTTTAGATCTACCAGGTACATCATCAGATTTAATAGTCAAAATCTCCTGCAAAGTATGAGCTGCACCATAAGCTTCCAATGCCCAAACTTCCATCTCTCCAAAACGTTGGCCACCAAACTGAGCTTTACCACCCAAAGGTTGTTGGGTAATTAAACTGTAAGGACCAATTGATCTTTGGTGAAGTTTATCTTCAATCATGTGGTTTAGTTTCAGCATATAGCTGTAGCCCACTGTTGTTTTTTTATCAAATGCCTCACCAGTACGCCCATCAAAAAGCTGTAGTTGTCCATCAGTTGAAAAACCAGCTTTTTCTAATTCAGCTTTTATTTGTTCTTCAGTAATACCATTCAAAGTTGGAGTAGCAGCCTTGTAACCCAAAGCATTGGCAGCTAACCCCAAATGTGTTTCAAGTAGCTGACCCAGATTCATACGAGAAATAACACCCAGCGGTGATAAAATAATATCAACCGGAGTACCATCTTCTAAAAATGGCATATCATTTACTGGTACCACTTTAGAAATAACACCCTTATTACCATGACGACCAGCCATCTTATCTCCAACTTGGACCTTTCTCATATCAGCCACTGTTATCTGAACTTGCTTGATAACACCAGGTTGTAATTTATCACCAGCCTCAGCTGAAAATACTTTTATACCAATTACTTTACCATGTTCACCATGTTCTAAATAAAGTGATGAATCACGCACATCTCTGGCTTTTTCACCAAAAATAGCTCGAAGTAATCTTTCTTCTGGGGACAATTCAGTTTCACCTTTTGGTGTAATTTTTCCGACCAAAATATCACCGGACTGCACTTCAGCACCGATTCTTACTACCCCCTCGGAATCTAGATTTTTTAATTTTTCTTCACTGACATTTGGAATATCACTAGTAATCATTTCCGGTCCCAACTTAGTCTCACGTACATCAATTTTATAATCCTCAATGTGGATAGAAGTATGTTTATCTTTTTGAACCAAGCGTTCAGAAACAATTACTGCATCTTCGTAATTAAAACCATCCCACACCATATAGGCAACTAGTACATTTTGTCCCAGAGCTAATTCTCCTCCTTGAGTAGAAGGACCATCTACTAGAGGTTGGCCTTTTTTAACTTTTTCTCCCAAAGTCACAATTGGACGTTGGTTTATAGAACTGGAAGCATTAGATCTAACAAATTTATTTAAATTATAAATATAAACTTTACCTTTAGAAGTAGTCAGTTCAACTCGGCTAGCATTCACAGTTGTAATCTCACCAGCTTCGTCAGCCAAAATTACATGGCCACTATTGTGAGCAGCCATTGCCTCTACACCAGTACCTACGATTGGTGAATCTGGAGTAATACAAGGCACAGCCTGTCTTTGCATGTTTGAGCCCATTAAAGCACGGGTAGCATCATCATGTTCTAAAAATGGAATTAGACTGGTAGCAATACTCAATATTTGATTGGAGGCCACATCCATATAGTCAACCTTTTCACTATCTACAATACCAGCTTCTCCTTTTATACGAGCCGGAATACGCTCATTTATAATAATATTATTTTCATCCAGTTTAGTGGTAGCACTAGCAGTCACCACCCTTTCTTCTTGAAAAGAATTGAGGTAAACAACTTCATTAGTGACCCTTGGTTTTACAGCAACTTTTTCCAAACCTTTTTTATTAGTCAACTTTTTAGCTATATCTGCAGTAATCTCATCGCCTGCCTTGGCTATTCCAGAAATGTCTTCACGTAAAAATTCACCTTTGGTAAATTCAGCTTTGTTAGTTACATCATGAATTACTTTTCGGTATGGAGTTTCCAAAAATCCAAAACTGTTGACCCTAGCAAAACTAGCCAAATGACCAACCAAACCAATGTTTGGTCCTTCTGGAGTAGCAATCGGACAAATACGACCATAATGGGTAGTGTGAACATCTCTAACTTCAAACCCCGCTCGATCACGAGATAAACCACCAGGCCCCAAAGCAGAAATACGACGTTTGTGTTCAAGCTCAGCCAAAGGATTTACCTGATCCATGAATTGAGACAACTGTGAACTCATAAAAAACTCTCTGATAGACCCAATCACTGGACGAGCATTAATAAGTTTGTTAGCTGACAAATTGTCCAATTCATAGGTACTCATTCTATCTTTTACAATTCTCTCCATACGAGCCAAACCAACACGAAAACGATTTTGAACTAGCTCACCTATAGCTCTGATACGACGATTGCCCAAATGATCAATATCATCTGGTTGTTCTTGAGTAACATTTAAACGAACTATTTCTTTTAATACTAATAAAACTTTTTCTGGTGACAACACTCTATTTTCTTTTACATCAAAATCATCTCGCTCTAATCCTAACTCAAATTTGGTATTAAATTTATAAACACCAACTCTACCCAAATCATAGCGATCAAAATTAAAAAACATTGAATTGATCAAACTACGAGCATTGTCAGCCATAGCCAAATCACCAGGACGAATACGCTTGTAAACTTCAATCATAGCTTCATCCTCATTGGCAGAAATATCTTTTTTCAAAGTATTTTCAACATAGTCAATATTAGGATGATTATTAACATCCGCAAATTCTTTTATCATTTGTTCGGTGGAATAACCAAAAGCACGCAAAAGTGCAGTAGCAGCCACTTTACGCTTTCTATCAACTTTGATCCACAAAACATTATTTTGATCTGTCTCTACTTCTATCCAAGCACCACGATTAGGAATAATCTTAGCACCATAATAACGACGATCGCGCATTATTTCAGCTGTAAAAAAAGCTCCAGAACTACGAATAAGCTGTGAAACTACTGTACGTTCAATACCATTTACCACAAAAGTACCACGTGGGGTCATAAGAGGAATATCTCCCAAATAAATTTCCTGAACATCCACCTTATCATTTTTTTTGTTAACTAGTTTAGCATTAACACGTAAAGGTGCTTCAAAAGTAATATTTTTTTCACGACAAGTTACCTCATCAAATTTTGGTTCATCAATATAATAATCTTCAAAATATAATTCCAAGTCACGACCGGTAAAGTCAGTTAGTGGTGAAACCTCCTCAAACAATTCTTTGATACCATCTTTCAAAAACCAATCATAGGAACTTTTTTGTACCTCTACTAAATCTGGCATTGGAATAGCATCTTTGACTTCAGTAAAGAACTTACGCTCTTTTTCTGTTGTCGGCTGGCGTTTGACTACTGGCATAGGGTTTTAGTGTTTAAGTTAATGTTTTTTAATTATATATACGGATTACGGATTACGCGGATTAACGGATGTTGCGGATAGTGTATCCGTATATCCGCATTATCCGTTATCAGTATATATCTTAAATAATTATTCATTAAAAAATTTACCAGCAACAAAAAAATCACCCTCAAGCAAAGGTGTCCTTGTTTTTATAGACTATTATTTATGAAGTTTTTTGCACGCATGTCTTTTGGTACGGACCCTCTTGACCCCTTGGTATAGGAAATCAGAGAGTGCACGAACGCTTATGTGACAGGAAGGACATTTAGCCAGCGCAGAGGAAGCGTACGTCTTCAATCCCGATTAAACCGGGATAAATGACTTAACTTAGAGAAATTTTGCGATTTTCCGCAAAATTTAGGATGGCTTAATAATACACTAAAAAAATACTTTTGTCAAATTAGACATGTTGATAACTAATCTGTCAAGTTTGGCTTATTTTAGGTAAATTTGTGGTTTTTAGGGTAAAAGTAAGTAAAAGTTATCCACAGCGTAAAATGACCTGCGAAGGTCATCACGCTGCAGTCATTATATAAAGTGTACCGCGAGGGCCATCATGTTGCGGGTAGTACGCAAGAAAGAGACAAAAAATCCGCCCTTTCAGGCGGATTTTATTTGTGTTGATTCGTGCCTGCCTATCGACAGACAGGTTAAAATTAGTGGTTTTTATTTTGGACAAAAACCCATAAGCCCAGCGATTCTGGCTTGCTTAATAGCTTTTGATACCCTTCTCTGGTGGGTAGCGCACAAACCACTTCTACGTCTAGGGGCAATCTTGAGATAAGAAGATACAAAACGACGTAACACTTGTACATCTTTGTAATCAACTTCCTCGGTATTATTAACGCAATAATGACATGATTTTTTTAATTTATTTGACATACTTGTTTTAATTTCTGCGTCAGTCCGCTTTAATTCCGCATAAGTCAGCATAAGTCAGCGTAAGTCCGCTTCTAGTTTAAAATGGAATATCCTCAACTTTAATTTCTTCTTCAGCCGAATCTTCGCTTGGTGGAGGTGGAGTATCGTCTGATCCAACCGATGGAGTAGCAGCACCGCGTGGTGAATCAAGCATTATCAGATTATCAATGATGATTTCGGTGCGATATCTTTTTACACCATCATCTTTGCCAACCCAATCACGTGTTTCAATACGACCCTCAGCATAGACACGACGACCTTTGCTCAAATATTGACCAGCAATATCAGCTAACTTTCCCCACAACACACAGTTGTGAAATTCTGTTTTTTCTTGTTTGGCACCAGACTGATCTGTCCAAACTCTGCCGGTAGCAATAGTAATATTGGCCACACTACGCCCTGTTGGTGTAGTGCGCACTTCTGGGTCACGAGTCAATCGTCCCAGCATGGTTGCACGGTTGAGATCCATATTTTTATTAATTAATGATTAGAAAATTAGAATTTAAATTCAATTTTTCTATATTATACATTAGAAAGATCAATATCCAAAATTTCATCCAACTTTTTATCAATATCGTCCATGTCAAGAGTTTTTTTATCAGAAGGTTCTTTAACTTCTACTTCTGCTTTCACTTCTTCCACCTTTTCCTCAACTTCTGCCACTTCTTTATTTTCCTCTTTAGCTTCTACAACCTCTTCCTTGCTTTCTCCTTTGTTCTCTTCTTTCTCAACAACTTCTACCTTTCCTTCTACTGTCACGAGCTCTTTCTCTTTATCAACTTCAGCAGCTTCTTTTGGTTCTTCTACTTTTTTTTCACGCACCTTTTCATCTCTGGTTTTATTTTCTTCTCTCCTAACAAAAGGATGATTAGATTGTTCAGCTATGCGGTCATCTTTGTGTTGACCTTGGGTCGGATGACCAAACTTAATTGTTCGATTAGTTTGTTTTTCAGGATCAGTCTTTTGTACCAAAGCTCGTAAAAGTTCTGGAATCAAGCGTAATTTCTCCTGAATTTCAACCACTTTTTCTGATTCAGCTTCAAAATAAACCAAATTAAAATACCCATAGCGGATATGTTTGATCGGATAAGCCAAGCGTCTTTTTTCTAATTTTTCAATAGATAAATTAGAAGCACCCGCTTCTTCTATAATCTTACTTATTTTTTCTACCAATGGATCTACCTCATCTTCTGACAAAGTACCTGGCAAAATAAGCAACAGTTCATAATTTTGCATAATTCAATTGATTTTTATTGTGCAAAGGAACTAGCCTAAAACTTTCGTTTATTTAGGATAGTTGCTATGTCGGTAATTTAGAATTACTAAGCAAAGTTCCTTCCAGCGTATTTTCTACCCTCCTCCGCCTGGTTCGACCGCCAAGCTAAAAAATAGCACTAATATTTATGGACATAATATACCAGATAAATAGAAAGGTGTCAAGGAGAGACAAACCTATTGTCAACGGGAAATAGAAATGTCATACTTTTAAGGATTTAGAAATGTCCTACCTTGGTTAATTCCGGTGTTTTTGTTTTGATTTTGTAAGTGGCTTGTAACACCCAAGGAATTTGTCTTTTTACTTGTTTTTGACCCTTAG
>JBDRSF010000006.1:0-40794 GCA_043825135.1 Candidatus Magasanikiibacteriota bacterium | reverse complement strand
CAACCCCTCTCTTGCGAAGAGAGGGGCTTTTTAAGAAAGGCTTTCTTTATTTCCCCCCCTCTTCGCAAGAGAGGGGGCAGGGGGGTGAGTTATCGCTATAAAATCACCCTCTTGTCAAGAGGGTTATAATTTGATACAATATTTTTAGCTACATATAGCTAATTTATAAACTTTTAACTTTTAATCCTATGTCTCTCTTTGGCTCTAGCATAAAATATTCGACTGTTGAACATCAATTATCAGAATTTGATATCAAAAAATTAGTTTCGCATTATAAAGTAAAAAGTCTAGATTCTACTGAAGAGGGCCTGGTTGAACAAACAATTGTTGCCCGCCGTCTCGGCAATGGCAAAATCTCCCTACAACAGGTTTACGAAACTCTGACCCAATTAAAAAATCAGAACAAGATTAGTAGGGTTGATAGAGATGGGGTGATGAGGGTGTTTAGTGAGTATTTTGGTTAACACTGTCATTCCGACCGAAGTCCTGACGAAGTACAGGGCGAAGTGGAGGAATCCCTTTTCAATGCTCAATAATTTCTTTTAAACAAAATCATTCTTAGTGCGATTTTCTTTGCTTCAAAAAGGGATCCCTGCGCCACCGCTAAAGCTTTAGGCGACACGCGGTCGATTCGTACTCATGCGAATTCGTACTCACTCGGGATGACAAACGAAAATTATGAAACGTATTATTATCCTAATGGGCGTTCCCGGTTCTGGAAAGGGTACTCAAGCTAGAAAATTAGTGGCTAAATATAATTACGGTCAGATATCAACCGGTGATCTTTTGCGCGCATTAGACAAAGACGAGAATGCTGATCCAGAAGATAAACAAAAACTAGCAGACATGAAGGCTGGTAGGTTAGTCTCAGATGACTTAATTTATAAATTAGCTTTTGCTGAAATGGACAAATATCTAGATGCTGGTAGAGGTATTATTTTAGATGGAGCAATTCGTAATTTAGACCAAGCCATGAAATATCAGAAATATTTTGAGGGTAAGGGTCTGACCGACGAAGTCATGGTAATTGAAGTGGCTCTAAGCGACAAAACCAGCTTTAATCGCCTCACCAAGCGCAAAATTTGCCCTTCCTGTGGGTTTATCCTGCCTTACTCGCCTGATAACCCTTCGACCCTTCGGCAAGCTCAGGGCTCAGGGCAGGCTAAAAATACTAAATGCCCTGAATGTGGGGGAAAATTGATTGTCCGCTCAGACGATAATCCTGAAACTGCTAAACAACGTATTGCTGAGCAGGGAAACAGTGCTATTAGTCCAATTTTAGATTATTATTGTGATTTGGGAATTTTACAGACAGTTGATGGTGAAGTTAGTATTGATAAAGTAGATGAGGAAATTAGAGATATTTTGGAAAAATAATTTATGTCATACATAAAATCACAATCAGAAATAGAAAAGACTAAAGAAGATAATACAGTTTCTGACTAAAAAAGTGGTCAAAACCGTGAAAAACCTGTCTTTTTATGGCATTTTTCACGATTATCTTGACAAAACCGTGAAACTATGTTATAATGTCAGTATATGACTAAAACATTAAATATCTTTAATAAGATAAATTTCCTACGTAAAAGATACTACAATGCGACTTCTGGTAAAGAGGCGCTCATTCAAATTATTTCCGAAACAGAGACTGCTGAACAAGTATACAATTCAAATGCCATAGAGAATAGTACACTTACTTTAGAAGAAACAGAAAAAATACTTTTGCAAATTGATCTGGATAGATTTATCTCGGAAAGAGAGATGTTTGAAGCGAAAAATTTGGCACGAGTTGTTTCATATATAGACAAGAGAGCCAAGGAGCAAGAACTTAATCTTGAAATGATTTTGTTCCTACATAAAATGTTGATTTCAAATATTCGTGATGATGTGGCAGGAAGATTTAGAAAAGATAATGAATTTGTCCGTGTCGGAAATCATATTGCCCCAAATCCAAAAGAAATACTGGATCGTTTAAAAAAAATGTTAATAGAATATAATTCTGCAAGTCAGGAAAATATTATTAGACGTATAGCAAAATTACATCTAACTTTTGAATATATCCATCCGTTTATTGATGGTAATGGACGGATTGGGCGCGTCATAAATAATTATCTATTAATTCGTGAAGGATTTGTTTCGATAAATATAAAATTTATAGACAGAAAAAGTTATTATGAAGCTTTTAGAGAATTTGATACTAATGGCAAGACTTCAATTATGGAGCAGATAGTTGGCAGGGCGCTTACCAACAGTTATCATAAACGGCTGGCGTATTTAGAAGGTAAAAAAATTATTACTCTGGCTGATTATGCTAAGAAAAATAAAATTTCCCATTCTAATCTTTTGAATAAAGCTAATAGACAAACTATTGAGGCCTTTTTGGAAAAGAATATTTGGAAAATAGGAGTTTAATATCAATTTATGTCCTACATAAAATCACAATCAGAAATAGAACAGATTATCAAAGGTGGTAAAATCTTGGGGGAGATTTTGGAGAAACTTGGCAATATGGTAAAGCCTGGTGTTTCAGCTTTGGAAATTGATCAAGAAGCAGAACGTTTGATAAAAGAAGCTGGTGGTAGACCGGCTTTTAAGGGTTATCGGGGTAGAAAGAGTGAGCCGGCGTTTCCATCCACAATTTGCGCTTCTAGGAATGATGAGTTAGTCCACGGAATTGCTTCCAAAGAAAAAGTTTTAAAAAATGGTGATATTTTTAGTATTGATATTGGAATGGAATGGCCATATAAGGAAAAAGGAATAAAGAATAAGGAACAAGACAATGGACAAGGTTATTATACCGATACTGCTATTACGGTAATAGTTGGCGAGGTGCCGGAGAAGACGAAGCAGTTGGTGAATGTTACAAAAAAAGCTTTAGAAATTGGTATTGCGCAGTGTAAGGTTGGTAATACTGTGGCTGATATTGGTCGGGCGATTCAGGAATATATTGAGCCACAGGGTTACGGGGTGGTCAGGGATTTGGTTGGTCATGGGGTTGGTCATGCTGTTCACGAAGAACCACGTGTACCAAATTATTATGATAAAAATATGGAGAGTTGGATTTTAGAAGAAGGTGTGGTAATTGCTATTGAGCCTATGATAACAATGGGGGATTATAACATTAAAACCGCCGACGATGGTTGGAGTATTTCCACAGTTGATGGTAGTTTGTGTGCGCATCAAGAACATACTGTTGTGATTACGAAAGACGGGCCAGTGGTTGTGACTAGGAGGCCGAGTGAAAGAATAAACTAATTATGGTTCAAGTAATTAGTAATTTAGTAATTAGTAATTGTGCTACACATATAGAAATTATAATCTTAGAATGTATCATAATTACCAATTACTAATTACTATTTATTTTTCATTAATAAGTAATTGAAATTAATATGAACGTGTTGGGAGTGGACTACGGAAAAAAAAGAATCGGTCTCGCTTGGCTCCAAGAAGGATTGGATGTTGTTTTGCCGTACGGCGTGGTTGGTTCGCTCAAAGAGTTGGTGGATTTGATTGAGGTGGAAAGAATTGATAAAGTCGTTTTTGGTTTACCTTTGACTTTGGAAGAAATGAGTGAAAATCCAAACACCAAACGAATCAGAAAGTTTGCCGACGAAGTAAAAGAAGCCACTGGTGTAGAAATAGATTTTGCTGATGAGCGCCTTACAACCTTAGAGGCCATGCAAATGGGTGGAGATGCTACACTTGATGAAAAGGCGGCAATGTTGATTTTACAAACTTATTTGGAAGAGAGTTCATAATTTACAGTTCCTAGTTTTTAGTTTCGAGATAAATAAAAGTGTTTTAATCTGTGAACTAAGAACTAAGAACTAAGAACTACAAATATGCAATCCATAATCCTCTCCCGTCGAGACTTCCGTGAATCTGATCAAATTATTTCACTCTATACTTTAGAAAAAGGAAAACAGGAAGTTCTAGCACGAGGAGTAAAAAAAATAACTAGTAAGAATTCGGCTCATCTTGAGCCGTTTTCTTTCGTTGAGGTGGATATAGTTCCTGGTAAAGAAATCGATCATCTTACCAAAGTCCAGCCAATAAATTATTTTGTAAACATCAGAAAAGACCTACAAAAAAGTTTAGCGTCCGCCAACATTGTTAATCTAACTGACAGATTAGTCCACAGTGGGGAACAGGATGAGAGGATTTTTGAATTATTGAAATCATGGTTAGAATACATTGGAGTTCAGAGTTCAGAGCTCAGAGCTCATCTGCTTGATGGGTTTGTGGTGAAATTGTTAGTTCTTTTGGGTTTTGATATTTTGTCTTCAGATTTGAGAAGTGAAGAAATAAAAAAAAATTTGGAAATTCTATCCCTTGGTAGTTGGGAATTGATAAACAATTTACATTTTGAAGGCGACGAACAAAAGAGGGTACATAGTAAGATTTATAATTATTTGGTTTTTCAGACTGAAAGAAAAGTGGAGGATTGGAAAAAATGTTTTATTCTCTAAAATTTTTTGTATTTAGATATTCGTGTTGATTCGTGTTAAAATTAGTGGTTATTGACAAAATCCCCAAAATATGCTATACTATATTTATATGGTAAAACTACATCTAAAAAGCAATAATAATAACAATAATAATTCACCCGTCGACGGAGTGTAGTTTTTCGCTTATATCAGCCAAATTTACACTCGTCACAAACGGGTGTTTTAAATTGATTCCCAGGTAGTTCAATTGGTAGAACGGTGCGCTGTTAACGCATTGGTTCCAGGTTCGAGTCCTGGTCTGGGAGCAACAGGTTCTGGGCCCAAGGCCCATCAGCCTTGGGCTGAGAGTCCTACCTCCGGAGCAAAAAAACTTGCTAAATCAAGCAAAATTTAGTAGAATAATAGTAAATTACTTAATTATCGTATTATGTAATTGCCATTTAAATAAGATTAATTTAATTAGTCTTTCTGTGCGTTAAAAAGGGATCCCTCGGTGGAGTTTATGCTGAGGAATTCGAAGTGCTCGGAATGACAGTGTGGAAAAATATGCAAACATTTATCAAAGACTTATCAGACAAAGTGGGGGAAGAAGTTACCCTCAAGGGTTGGTTATACAACAAACGTTCTTCCGGTAAAATTGCTTTTCTTGAGATTCGTGATGGATCGGGTTTTATCCAAGCGGTCGCAGTCAAAGAGAGTTTACCAGAAGAAGTTTGGAATGAAATTGACAAGACTACTCAAGAGTCTTCTTTGGAAGTCACCGGTACTGTTTCAAAACACCCAAAGCAAGATGGTGTTTACGAGTTACAGGTCACTAATTACCAGCTACTATCAATCGCTCAAGAATACCCAATTGCTCTTAAAGACCATGGTCCCGAGTTTTTGTCAGACAATCGTCATTTATGGCTTCGAAGCAAAAGACAATGGGCAATACTTAGAATCCGCGATATGATAGAAACAGCAATCAATGAATACTTACATAGTGAAAATTTTATTCGCACTGATTCGCCAATTTTTACACCTAATGCTTGTGAAGGAACCACCACTCTATTTCCAGTACCATATTTTGATTTGGGCGAAGCATTTTTATCACAATCTGGCCAATTATATATTGAAGCGGCGATTGCCTCAGTTGGTCGGTGTTATGATTTTGGTCCGGTATTCCGCGCAGAAAAATCTACCACTAAGCGCCATTTAACAGAATTTTGGATGATGGATGCTGAAGGTGCTTTTGTTGAACATGATGAAAATCTGAATATTCAAGAAGGTTTAGTAAAAGCAATTGTAAAAAAGTGTTTGGAAAATTGCCAGCCAGAATTAGCAGTGTTAGAACGAGATACAACGGCAATGGAAAAAATGCTAGAAAAACCATTTACTCGTTATACTTATGATGAGGCAATAAAAAAATTAAATGAATTAGGATCTGACATCAAACACGGAGAAGATCTTGGTAATGACGACGAGGGATTACTTACCAAAGATAGCGACGTGCCAGTATTTATTGAAAAATGGCCAAAAAGTATTAAGCCATTTTATATGAAAATAGATTCGGAAAATCCTGAGTGGGTTTTAAACGATGACCTAATTGGCATTGAAGGAGCAGGAGAGTTGATTGGTGGTTCTCAACGTGAAGATGATTTTGATTTGCTATTAGAGCGAATTAAACACGAAGGTCTGAGTGAACAAGATTATGCTTGGTATTTGGATTTGCGAAAATATGGCAGTGTCCCTCACAGTGGTTTTGGAATCGGTGTAGAGCGTGTTGTTCGCTGGATTTCCGGTACAGAGCATATTCGTGAGTGCATTCCTTTTCCGCGACTTGTTAATAGATTGAAACCATAAGGAGCCTTAGTTTACAGGGCCAGTCTCCGCTAAAGCTACGCCTGGTAAACAAATATTATGGAGCCTTAGTTTACAGGGCGTAACCCTGAGCGATAGCGACGGGTGGAGCCCTGGGGATAAATAACTTGACAAAAGTATTTATATAGTATATACTTTGTATATATTAAGTATTAACTTTGTATATACTATGAAAAGTGCAATGATTACTCTAAAAATTGATCCAAAAACTAAAAAGGAGGCTAAACAGGTGGCTGAAGATTTAGGTTTTTCTCTTAGTTCACTTCTGAATGGTTTTTTGAAGGATTTGATTTATAATCGTGAGATAAATTTTAGCAGAAAAGAAGAACCTAGTGATTATCTGATTGAAGCAATTAGAGAAGCAGAAGAAGAAAGAAAAAAAGGTAATTACTATTCTTTTGAGGATTCGCAAAAAGCTATTGATTTTTTGGATGATTTGATTGCTGAAGATGAAAAGAAATAATATGAGAATTGATTATTCTAAGAGATTTATTAAACATTTTAAAAAAATTCCTGTAAAAATAAAAAAAGTATTTAGAGACAAGGTTGTTTTTTTTAGAAGTGATAAAAATGATGAGAGTTTGCAAAAGCATTTTTTAAAAGGCGAGTGGGAAGGTTTTTTAAGTATAAATGTTACAGGTGATTGGCGGGCAATATATCATGAATTAGGTGATGGTAGTATTGAGTGGGTGGAGTTTGTAGAAATTGGTACACACAGTCAACTTTATAAATAATTATGAGTAAAAAGAAAAAAAGTAAACAATATACCCATATTTCAGAAAAATTTTATGAGCGCCTAGCAGAAATGTTTGGCGTTTCTTTGTTAAATCAAATTAAAGAGACTTTTGTAGAGCGACCGACTACTTTTCGAGTTAATACTATCAAAAAAACAAGACTGGAAGTGAGAGAAAGACTTTTTAAGGCTGGTTTTAAATTTAAAGATGTTTCTTGGTATAAAGATGCTCTTGTTTTATCTAATAAAAATAAAAAGGAATTAATGAAATTAGATATTTATAAAAATGGAGAGATTTATATTCAGAGTTTGGCTTCAATGGTTCCTCCTTTGGTTTTAGATCCTAAGCCAGGTGAAAAAGTTTTGGATTTAACTGCTGCGCCTGGTGGGAAGACTTCGCAGATTGCTGGGCTTATGGGTTGCGAAGGCGAGTTAATGGCAAATGATAATAATGAAGTTAGGTTTGCTAGATTGAAGCATAATATGGAAGTGCTCGGTGTCGAGAGACCTCACCCCAACCCTCTCCCTACCTCGCCGGCAGGCAGGCTACAAGGAGAGGGAGGACAGGGCGAGTGGGTTTTCACTCTCCGCATGGAAAACGGTTCAACATTATGTAAAGAATTTCCAAATTACTTCGACAAGGTACTTTTAGACGCTCCTTGTACTGCTGAAACTAGATTTATAGCAGACAAACCAAAAACTTTTAGTTATTGGAATGAAAGAAATATAAAAGAAATGGCCTATAAACAACGCCAGCTTTTACTTTCGGCTTGGGGTGCATTAAAACCTGGTGGTACACTAGTTTATTCAACTTGTACTTTTGCACCAGAGGAAAATGAGTTGCAGATTAGTAAGTTTTTGGAGCGAAATGGTGATGCTGAAGTGGTGAGTATTGATACATTGGGTAATATAAAGAAGTTGCCAATTGTTAAAAATTGGAAAAATAGTGAAATACATCCAGAAGTTGTTAAAAAAGCCTTGCGATTAATACCAAATAAGGAAATTGAAGGGTTTTTTGTGGTGAAAATTAGAAAACACTGATTTATCCGCCAGAGGACGGATCAGCCTTGGGCTGAGATTGATTATTAAGGATTACACTGAGATAGCGGACAAAAGTCCGTTTTTGCTTGCCAAAAATGGCTAGAATTGGTAGAATAAGGGTATTATTAAATATAATTTTGCTGAGTAATATAGTGTTGGGAGATTCTTTTGTGTAGAATACAGATCCTTCGCTACGCTCAGGATGACAGAAAAATATGTATCGTACACACACATGTGGGCAATTAAGTAAAAAAGAGGCTGGAAAAGAGGTTACTCTGTCTGGCTGGGTGCACAAGCGCCGGGATTTGGGTGGGCTTATTTTTGTTGATTTACGTGATCGTTATGGCCTAACTCAAGTTGTATTTCATCCTGATCAGGTGGCTGATTTTACTATTGCTGAGGGTTTGAAATATGAATATGTTATTAAAGTTGTGGGCAAGGTGGCGATTCGTGATGAGAAGAATGTAAATAAAGATTTGGCAACTGGTGAGATTGAATTGATTATCAGTGAGGTAGAAGTTTTGAGCGAAGCCAAAGCTATGCCGTTTGAGATTTTTGAGACAAACAAAGGTGACGAAGACGAGGATTTGCGCTTAAAATATCGTTATTTAGAATTACGTCGAGAAAAATTGCGAGATAATATTTTGTTTCGTGCCAAAGTAGAAAAATATATCCGTGATTATATGGATGAACACAATTTTGTTCATATTGCCACACCAATTTTGACTGTTAGTTCTCCAGAAGGTGCTCGTGATTATTTAGTGCCATCTAGAATTCATCCAGGTAAGTTTTATGCTTTGCCACAGGCCCCACAACAATACAAACAACTTTTGATGGTGGCTGGTTTTGATAAATATTATCAAATTGCTCCCTGTATGCGTGATGAGGATGCTAGAGCCGATCGTTCGCCAGGTGAGTTTTATCAATTAGATGTAGAGACTAGTTTCAAGACTTCTGAAGAGTTTTTTCAGGAAATGGAGCCACTCTTAATTGAACTTACTGAAAAAGTGGCTGGTAAAAAAGTATTGTCAAAACCTTTTCCTAGAATTCCTTTCAAACAATGTATGGAAGAGTATGGATCAGATCGTCCAGATTTGCGTTTTGATTTAAAATTAAATGAAATTACTGATTGGGCCAAAGAAACTGATTTTAAAGTTTTCAATAGTGCTGAGCATGTTCGTGTTTTATTTGTGCCTGACGGTCAAAACTTCTCTCGCAAAGAAATTGATGAGTTTGAAGATAAGGCAAAACGAATGGGAGCAAAAGGTTTGGCTTGGATGAAATATGTAGATGATAAGTTTGATGGGGGAGTAAGTAAATTTTTTAGTGAAGAACAATTGAAACAGCTTCAACAACTACTCCGCCCAAGGCGGAAACAATTACAACAAAATGGCATCCTATTTTTTGGAGCTGATAATTGGGAAGTGTCTTGCAAAGCCTTGGGTGCAGTACGTGAATTTACAGGTGACAAAATGAATTTGAAAGATCCAAATGTCATTGCTTGGGCCTGGGTAATTGATTTTCCAATGTTTGAATGGGACCCCGAAAAGCCTAACGGCCTCGGGGCAGGCGAGAAAGGTAAAGGTGCTATTGACTTCGGACATAACCCATTCTCTATGCCAAAAGGTGGTATGGAGGCTTTGAATACTCAAGATTCACTTGATATCATTGCTGATCAATATGATATTATTGCCAATGGATTTGAACTTTCATCTGGTGCTGTTCGAAATATGAATCCGGAAATTATGTACAAAGCTTTTGAAATTGCGGGTTATAATAAGTCTGTGGTTGATAAAAAATTCGGCCATATGATTAATGCTTTTCAATATGGGGCACCACCTCATTGTGGTTTTGCACCAGGAATTGAACGATTGGTTATGGTTTTGCTTGGTGAGAAAAATATCCGTCGCGTTGTTGCCTTTCCAAAAAATCAAAAAGCAGAAGAGCCGATGATGGGAAGCCCTGCTTATGTTGATGAAAGCCAATTGAAAGAGTTGGGAATTAGTATAGAAAAGAAAGAAAGTGATGAAAAGTAGGGCAGGGAATTTTTAATTGTCTAATTTACCTAATTTCTAATAAAATTTCTAATATCCAATTTTAATTTTGACATTTAACATTTTATTAGGTGAATTAGAAATTAGATAATTAGGTGAATTTATGAAGTTAAGTTCTCTCCAAAAATACATTGTTTTACAATGTTATGAAAAAGGGGGTAGAATTGACCGAAAGATTTTTCGCGATTTTTATGCAAAGAAAAATTCTATAGCTAAAGAAAAATATCATGAAGGCATTATTACCAAGAGTTTGGAGAGTTTAATTGATCGGGAACTTATGACCGGTTTTGGCAAACGTACGGCCCACAAATGGTTCATAACACATGTAAAGTTAACTAAAAAAGGAAAAAGACGAGTCGAAGATGTACTGCAAGAGAATCAAGAAAAATTACCTCTATGACTCGTTAAAGTAATTAGTAATTAAGTAATTAGTAATTATGCTACATTCTAAGATTGTATTATCTACATATGTATCATAATTACCAATTACCATTTTCTAATTACTTTTTTGTTTTAAGAAATAGAATACATTAATTTATGAGTTTTTTTATCAAAACTAATATTTTTTTAAAAAAATATATTAAAACAATTTTATTAATTGTGGTTTTGGTTTTAGCTTTTGTTATCCGTCTAAATAATATTTTTCGATACAACACTTGGTGGGCAGATGATGGGGGAGCACATATTGAATATATCGAGACAATTTTAGAAGAAGGGCGACTACCTAGTATGTCGGAAAATTATTTAGCTTGGCATGAGCCAGCTTATTATATAATTCAAGCCGGTTGGACCAAATTAGGAATGTCATTAGGTATTTCATCTGATAAAGTAATAAATTGGCAAGAATTTTTAGGAGTGATTTTATTTGGTGTTTTCATATTTTTAGTTTATAAACTTTCAATAATATTAACTAAAAATTATTGGTTGGCATTACTAAATGTTTTTGTTTTTTCCACATTGTTTACAAGTGTAAAAATATCAGCTTATGTTAATAACGAGTTTCCAGTTCAGATATTGATAATTCTATTAATTTTACTTTTCTGTCGTTTTAAATTACTGGAATCTGATAAACACAAAGTTGTTGTCTGGTGGTCAGTTATTTTGGGTTTGGCGATGCTAGTAAAACTAACTGCAGTTTTAGTTTTATTGTCTGCAGTAGTTTGTTGGTTATTATTTTTTATAGTTGAAAAAAAGAAACATGTTTTGGTTTATATAATTTTGAGTTTGATTGTTGTTGGTGCTATTAATTTACCGTGGCTCGCGTATAAAAAAATTAATTTTGGTACAGCTCTAGCAGTCAATATTTATGAGCAAAATAATGCCCAAAACATTTTGATAAGCGATGGTTGGGATTATCTTTTTAAAATTAATCCGAGTATTATAGTGAATGAACCATTTTGGATCTCCGGTTCTAATTCGTTTACCTCAATTTTATTAGCAGATACTTTTTCAGATCATTATAACCTATTTAATCATGTTGATGAGATGGATAATTTACCGGAAGTACAAAAATTTAAAACAAGTAATTATCGTTTTACAACAGCACTTTTAAATTTATCGGCTCTGTGGTCAATCCGTCTAGGTTTTATTATCTTTTTAATGTTGCTAATTGGATTATTGGGTAGTATTTGGCAAATGATAAAAAATAAAAAGATTGATTGGCAAAAAATGTTTTTATATATATTAATTGTCGTTGGACTATTAGCGCTTATTTATAATAATTTGCGCTTTCCTTATTTAGAGCGAGGTGTATTGAAAGCAAATTTTATTTTTTATATTTTTCCTCTTATTTCTTTAGTTAGCTATGGTTGGTGGTGGCAGACTTTGGAAAAGAAAAAATGGTTTTTATTTGTTTTATTATTTTTACCGTGGATTATTTACACCGTGGTAGCTAGCCCAATTTTATTTGTATGATTTGGAAGACTATCAAAGATAAAAAAATTGAGATGTTAATAATTTTACTGATTTTTTTGGGTAGTTTTCTTCCATTCCTAATGAATTTGAATGGTCAATTTGTTTCAGATGATTGGCACTTTTTGGATTTTGTGGCGATGAGTGACCGACCAGTGTTGGACAATCTACACTTAAACACTTATGGTGAACAAACTATTGGCACTTACCGTCCAATGGTGAATATATTTTGGGTTTTGAATTACCGTGTTTGGGGATTAAATTCTTTTGGGTTTCATGTAATGAATCTTTTCTTTCATGCCTTGAATGCTGTTTTGATATTTTTATTGATTAGTAAAAGTAAATTATTCGGAGACGATTTTGGCAAACGGAGATTGGTGGGAATCATAAGTTCTGTTATTTTTATAGTTTTGCCCAGTCATGCTGTGGCTGGTTCTTGGATTTCAGTAGTAAATGATACAATGATGACCACCTTTGTTTTGTTGTCTTGGTATTTATTACTAAAAACAGAAAAAACAAAGAAAAAGATGCTTTATTTCCGCCAGAGGCGGACGAGCAGTTTAATACCCTGTAGCTTTCTACGAAGAGTATTTATCCATATTCCAATAATTTACTGCGGAGTAGTTTATTTATTTTCCATTTTTTTCTTTATTTTGGCAATTTTTACAAAAGAGATGGCTTTGACCGTGCCATTTATAATGGTGTTTTGGTTTGTTTTGATTAAGCGTCTAAATAAATCGAAGTGGTTGGAGATTTTTAAGTCTTTAGTTATTTTGTTGCCATACTTTTTTGCTGTTGGTTTTTATCTTTTAGCTCGTTTTTGGGTGACGGGAATGATGTTGTCAGATTATGCTCATGGGTCGGTGGGGGTGACCAAAAATATGTTTTGGCGTTCTATATCTGGCCATTTTACCAGCCTATTTTTATCAGGTGAACAAAGAAATGTTGTTTTGCATCAGCTATTTAATTATCCGTTAAAATTTGGTATAATTATAGTTGTTATATTGGGATTTTTAGCCATTGTTTCACTAAAAAAGAAGGTTGGCGGGGTAAAATGGCTATTATTTGCATCTTTCTTGTTTAGCTTGATACCAGTTGTTCAGTTTACGGCTAATTATACTACTAATTATTTTAGTGCGGAGGGAGAGAGACTATCCTATTTTCCATCATTATTCGTGGTAGTATTAGTTGCTTTGTTTTTTAGGGATTTATATTTTTATTGTTCCGGGCGTTGTTATTTAAAAATTATTTTGGTTTGTTTATCTTTAGTTTTGTTAATTAATCTTTTTTTTCAACTGGTAGACAAGAATTTACATTGGTATCGGGCAGCTAGGGTTGCAGACACTTTGATTGGTGATTGGGGTCAGGTGACCGAAAATGCTGATTGGGATGGTTTTGTATTATTGGGGGTTCCGGATAACTATCATGGTGCTTTTATTTTTCGCAACGGGTTAGATTCTGCCCTAAAAATAAAGCACAATTTAAACAAGTCTAATCTTATAATTACAGAAAATAGAACACTGTTTTATCCTGGGGTAGAGTTTGGAATGGAACGCGAAACAAAAAATGATTTTATTTATAAACAGCAAATTACTGAAGAGGGTTATTCATATCCAAATCTAATTGCGAGTAGCCCAGAGATAAATTCATCGGATTATACGAGCCACTTGGAAGATTTTTATAAAGAAATATTCAGTATAGCCTATAGTGAATTTAGTAAAAGACTCAATTTTCATTTGACTGATGATTTTATCAATTATAATATTAATAATAAGATAGGCATTTTATTCTTTAATGGTCAGTCTTGGAGTTCACTTACCCTATGAATGCAGAGTTTAAAACAGAAAAATTTAGTGGGCCAATGGATTTATTGTTGTCCTTAATTGATGATCAGAAGTTTAATATTTCCGAGCTAGCATTGTCAGAGGTTACGGAACAGTTTTTGGATTATTTAGATAAAGTTGAAAACAAAAATCCAGAGGAATTGGCAGATTTTTTAGTTGTAGCCACAAGATTATTGTTTATAAAATCTAATCGTCTTTTACCCCAGTTTGCTGTGGAAGAAGAAGAGGGTCCAAGTTTGGAAGATCAATTGCGACTGTACCGAGCATTTGTCCAAGCTAGTAAGAAATTAAATAAATATTGGCTTGGTTCAGCACGTTCAATCTTTAGGTCAGAGCCAGCGCGCAAGTCAATTGAGTTTATCCCTCCAGAAAATTTTTTGACTGACAATCTACAAGAAAGTTTCATGCGTTTGCTAAAGAAAATAGAACCTGCTAAGTCTTTATCCAAGACCTATATTGACAAAAATGTCAGCGTCAAAGAAACCATTGATAGAATTAGACAAATTTTGAAAAGTAGTAAAAGTACAAGTTTTGGTTCGGTAATACAAGATAGTAAAAATCGTACTGAAATTATCATTGGTTTTTTGGCCTTGCTTGAATTAGTAAAAGATGGTACGATTGCGCTGAGACAGGGGAGTAATTTTAAAGATATTAGAATAAATAAAGTTTAATATTTAACAAGTGTCATCCCGAGTGACCCTGAGAGTACCCGAGCGATAGCGAAGGGAAGTCGAAGGGGAATTGAGGGATCTCTTTCAAGTGCATAGAAAAGGGATTCCTGCGCCACCGCTAAAGCTTTAGGCGACACGCGGTCCACTCACCCGACTTTGTCGTCGGGTTCGGTCGGAATGACAAGTGAAAATTATGTCATTACTATCACAAATCGAATCAATCTTATTCGTTGCTTCTAAACCACTTTCTATCAAACAAATAGCAAAAGCTACTCAAAAAAAAGTAAACGAAGCAGAAGAGGTTTTGGAAACCTTGAAAATGAAGTATAATACTCCAGAGAGTGGTATACATATTCTTCATGAAGCCGGCCAATTTCAAATGGCCACTAACTCAAACAATAGTGAAGTTGTTGATTTGTTTATCAAAGATGAAGTTAGTGGTGAATTAACTAAGGCACAGTTGGAAACTTTGACAGTAGTTGCTTATCGTGGACCTATAACCAAGCCTGAGCTAGAACA
Organism: Candidatus Magasanikiibacteriota bacterium; assembly: GCA_043825135.1. Classification (GTDB taxonomy): domain Bacteria; phylum Patescibacteriota; class Patescibacteriia; order Magasanikbacterales; family UBA922; genus JABIBU01. The sequence continues at coordinate 25,713 of JBDRSF010000006.1, read as the reverse complement.
GATTAGAGGTGTTAATTGTACTTTAATTTTACGTAATTTATCACTTAGGGGGCTCATAGAGGAGGGGGATGACGAGAATAAGATTTTGTCGGTATACAGCCTTTCTCTGGAAGCTTTGCGCCATTTGGGGGTTGATTCAACTGCTAGTTTGCCGGATTATGAGGAACTTCACAAACATGAGTTTGTGGAATTGGTTTTAGAAAAAAAGGATGAGATTAAAAAATAATTAAATTATCTATTTATCTAATCATAAAATTATTTTATTGTTATGTTGCCATATTGTTATATCGCTTGTGATAAAGTGATAAAGTGATCATGTGATTAAGTGATTTATATGGGTCCAAATTTTTTACACAATATAGAAGGTGGTGAACAGCAGTTGAAAGACAGGTCTTATATTTGGCGTAGTGCTGTGGCAATATTTTTGTTGGTTATGATTACGGGAAGTTTTTTGTTGCGACAGAATTTGTTGAGTGCTAGTGGTAATCCAGTAATTAAAAAAGTAATTGAACCCATTGAACAGATCAAAAATAATATAGAACAGCAAGGTGGTGATGTCGTAGTAGAACCACCAATGCCAGCAAAACCTCAATTGCCAGAGCTAAGAGGGGAGATGCCACCAGCTGAAAATTTTTCGGCTCACTCCATAATTGTCAAAGATAGAGAAACTGGTATGTTACTTTATAAAAAAAATGAATATGACCAATGGTCAATGGCGAGTATCACCAAATTAATGAGTGCACTTATTATTTTGGAAAAACAACCCGACTGGACTACGAGTACTATAGTAATTGGTGCCGATTCACTTGACACCCATGTTTATGCTGGAGACATGTATACTCTAGAGGAATTATGGAATGCCGGTTTAATTGCTTCTTCTAATAAGGCAATTTTAAGCATGGCAAACGCTTTGGGTTGGCCAGAAGAAGCATTTGTGGATCGGATGAATGCTAAAGCTAGGGAATTGGGTATGCTAGATTCTTCTTTTACTGATGCTTCTGGTTTGGATGATACTAATGTTTCAACTGCTTCTGACGTAGCCATGCTTTTGAATGAAATTATGAGGCATGAAAAAATATCACAGACCCTGCTCACACCTGAGTACAATTTGTACTCTGATGAAAGAGAACAAAGTCACCACATGTGGAATACTGATTGGTTGCTTTTGGGCTGGGTGCCACATAATTTTCATAAATTTTATGGTGGAAAAACTGGTTATATTGCAGCATCTCAATATAATTTTACCATGAGAGTAGAAAATGAAGCCGGTCACATATTAGATATTGTGGTTTTGGGAGCAGATAGTCACGAGAGCCGTTTTACTGAAGCCCGTGATATTGCCGAGTGGGCTTTTGAGAATTATGAGTGGCCTAATTAAGTTAACTTAATATTATGTTTGGATTAAATCCAGTTGATTGGTTTGCAAATATTCCACCAGAGTGGGCAGTTTTTTGGACTTCCATGATTCCAATCACTGAGCTTCGTGCTTCTATACCAATTGGTATAGAAGTTTATGGTTTGGCAGTTTGGAAAGTTTGGATTATTGCAGTAATAGGAGACATGATTCCAGCTTTAATTATTTTAGCTCTTATACCACATATCCATGGTTGGGTAGTGAAGAGAAGATTTTTCGGGCCAATTTTGACCAAAAAACTAGAAGAGGCTGACCGTAAATTTTCCGGTCCATATTTTAAATATGGTGCAATGGCTTTAATAATCTTTGTAGGTGTTCCATTGCCCTTCACTGGTTCTTGGACAGGATCATTAGCCTCATTTGTATTTAATATCAAATTTAGACGAGCTGCACCTTTGATTTTCATCGGTGTTTGTGTGGCGGCAACATTGGTGACACTTATCACTTTGTTTGCCGGTGGGACTTTGAGGGCGATATTTTGATTTTTGAAATAATGCCAGCCAAAGACTGGTCAGTCTCTGGCTAAAATTATGAATTTATAAATCCCTCCGCTATAAGCTGGGGTTTTTGTCCCCTCTCAAGAGGGGAAATGTATTACCATACTTAAACAAAAAACTGCTTAAGTGGCAGTTTTTACTATGAACTAAGAACTCTGAACTACGAACTAATAAACCGTCAACATCACAATCTCCGGTGGATTAAACAATCTTGCTCTCGTGCCAGATTCTCCGATTCCAGAAGTGACAAAAAAATTCAATCCTTCAAATTCATTCCAACCCTGATACCACTCAGCTGGTAACATATTATCTACTCTCCCTAAAGGACCGATAAAAGGTAATCTAACTTGCCCGCCATGAGTGTGGCCTGATAGCATTAGATCAATATTGTGTTTGTAAGCTTGGAATACTACCAAAGGATTATGAATCAACGCGATTGTTGCTAAATTCTCATTTCGATTTTTCAAAATTGAATAATCAAGTTTTCCTGCCCAAATAGAATCTCCGCCAAATAAATAAAATTTCTCTTCCTTTATTTTTATCTCTTCAATTTCATTTACCAAATATCTAATCCCAAAAGATTCTACAATTTCTTTTGTTTCCGCAGTAACATCTCCGGTGCGGTATGCTGGCTCCAAAATAGATTTGCCACCACCAATACCATATTCATGATTACCGTGAATGGCATAAGTGGGAATAGTGTCAGTTAGTCTTTTTATGGGGATTAAGTGTTTAGCCTCATTTTCTTCATAAACAGCATTGTCTACTATGTCTCCAACAATAAAAACCAGATCAGGATTTAATTCTAAAATTCTATTTGTTACTTTTTCTACATATTTTTCTTGTTTGAAATAACCAACTTGAAAATCAGCAATCACTGCGATTCTGATAGGGGAGTTAATTTTTTCTAAATCTATTTTTTGATAGTTTGTGATAATTAATTGTGGTTCAATAAAACTACCATAAGTGATGATAGTTGTTCCTAGTAATAAAATTACAGCTAAAATTAAGCTTTGTTTTTTATTTTTATTTTCCCAAGAATCTTTTCTTTTTTTTCTGGAATATAACAAAATAACCGCAGGTAAGGCAGTTATTGTTATAAGTAGGATAATTAAGACATCAAAAAAATTCATACTTTTTTAAGTGGTGCCCGAGGAGAGAATAGAACTCTCAAGGATTGCTCCACACGATTTTGAGCCTGCCTGCCGGCAGGCAGGTCGTGCTCTCGTTATTGTGCCCGAGGAGAGAATCGAACTCTCAAGGATTGCTCCACACGATTTTGAGTCGTGCATGTTTACCAATTTCATCACTCGGGCTTATTTTATATTTTTTAAAAATTCTTTTCCAAATCCAGATTTTAAGACCTTCTCTCTTTTTCTGGCTTCATCTCTGGTTGGGTACTCTTCAATCAGTAATACCTTGAAAGGTGTGTAAGGTTTTGTTGTTCTGTTGTATCCTTTGTTGTGCTGTTCAATGCGTCTTTCAGGGTTGTCTGAAATTCCTACATATATGTAGTTTTTTACCAAACTACTAATTACATATATAAAATACATATTTCCTTCTAAGTTATTTTGAGCTTGCCTGCCGGCAGGCAAGCACAGCGGCCTACATTGTCCACCCTAGCTTTAGCGAAGGTGGATAAACAGTAGATACATTATACAAAATATTCATCTTTTTGTCAATATGTGTTATAATAAGCATTGATTAAGACAGATTAAAATTGATTATCTATATAAGATTATTTTGGAGTTAAAATCTGTATAAATCAGTTTAAATCAATACTTCTTTATGGCAAGAGTAATATCAGTCGTCAATCAAAAAGGCGGGGTTGGGAAGACTACTACTGCTATGAACCTAGCTGCTTATTTGGCAGAGATGGGCAATTTTGTGTTACTTGTTGACATGGATTCGCAAGGTAACGCTTCTTCGGGGTTGGGAGTAAATCGTGATGAATTACAATATGGTATTTATGAGGCTTTGGCTAAGAAAAAACGTTTGCATGATGTTATTCGCAATACTGCTCACGAGGGTTTACGAGTGGCTCCGAGTACTCCTAATTTAGCAGGTGCTAATATTGAACTAGTTGATATGGAACGTCGCGAGTTTCAGTTGCATGATTTATTAGAAGAAGTTAAACATGCCTATGATTATATAATTGTGGATTGTCCACCATCTCTGGGCTTATTAACAATAAATAGTCTGGTGGCAGCTGATGAACTCTTAATCCCAGTTCAGGCTGAGTACTATGCTTTGGAAGGATTGGGACAATTATTACAGACCATTAATTTAATTCAAGAACATATTAAATCAGAACTAAGTATTTTGGGAGCAGTAATAACTATGTTTGATAAACGCACCAAGCTTTCTGGTGATGTGATGGATGAATTATATAAATATTTCCCCGATACAATTTTTCGTTCCGTCATTCCCCGCACTGTCCGTTTAGCTGAAGCACCAAGTTTTGGTAAATCAATTTTACATTATGATCCCAAGGGCAAGGGTGCTAGAGCTTATGAGAGATTGGCGAGGGAGATTTTGGAGAAACATTCTACATAAAAGATACCAATATACAAATAATACTAATTATACTAATGCTATACTAATATTATTCTAGATAAGAATTCGTATAGCATTAGTATAATTAGTACATTAGTATATTAGTATATAATTTTATATACTTTCTTTTTAATTTAAATATACTATGGCATTAGGCAAAGGATTAAATTCACTCATTCCACCAAACAAATTTCGCAAGACTATTCGTAAGCAGACTGGCAATGGTGATAGCGGAGAAAAAGTTTGGCAGATTCCGATCTCGGAAATTGTACCAAATACCGAACAACCTCGGCGTGATTTTTCGCATCAAGATTTGGAAAATTTGGTTGGTTCAATTAAAAAACATGGCATTTTACAACCAATAACGGTTACAGAAAAAGATGATGGTGGTTATGAATTAATAGCTGGGGAGAGGCGTTTGCGAGCTTCACAAATTGCCGGTCTCGCCACTGTACCAGCTTTGGTTCGCAGTGCTACCAAACAAGAAAAATTAGAATTAGCCTTGATTGAAAATATTCAAAGACAAAATCTTAACCCAATTGAAGAAGCTTTTGCTTACAAGAGATTGATGGAAGAGTTTGGTTTGACTCAAGAAGAAGTGGCCGAACAAGTTGGAAAAGCTCGTTCTACTGTGGCTAATTTTGTTCGTTTATTAGATCTACCAGATGAAATGCAAAAAGCTTTGATGGATGGGAAGCTTAGTGCTGGTAAAGCTAAGGCCTTACTTAGTCTAAAAGATCAGAGAGAGCAGGGAGTAGTTTTTGCTAGTATGATGGGAGAAGGTGTTACGGTTCGTGATGTTGAGCGTACAGTAGCGTCAAAAGGTCCACAGTCTCGAAAAGGTTCAGTCCGCCGTGATCCCAATTTAATTGCTTCAGAACAACTACTTGAAGAACGCCTCGATACCAAGGTCCACATCACTGGACGAGGAGACAAAGGGACAATTGTAATTGAATATTATTCTAAGGAAGAGTTGAAGAAGCTTATTTCAGAGTTATCATAAGGATATTTATAAGGAGTAAAGAGTCCCGATGCGAATCGGGATTTCGCTTGTGAGCTCAATAAGGAATAAACGAACCCGTGATAAGCGGGTTTTTTTGTCGCACCAATACACAAGTGCTCTCCCCCTATGAGGGGGAGCACACGACGCTAGTCGGTGAGGGGGTCTGGAGAAGCTTGAAGAAAGATTTGGTGTCGTAATTTCTATTTGCGTGCTAAAAACCTTCTTAGATACTAAACAAATAATACAAACTCTACAGCTCCGCTCGACCCCCACCGTCACTCCGTGTCGGCCTGCCTGCCGGCAGGCAGGCTCCCCCTCGTAGGGGGAGAGCTTTTCTAATAAAGAAAACCCGCTGAGTAAGCGGGTTTTGAGGTTGGTATAACTTCTTTATATAAGAACTAGTCAATCATCTCCCAATCACAACTTATTACTTATTACTTACAACTTACAGCTTTTACTCCTTTTTGCGAAACCATGCTGGCAATAACCCCGGTTGATTTTTAAAGTGATTTTTTATATGGGTTTTGGCGGTGTGAGTTTTGACAAATTTTAGCCAGTCGCGACTTGGGCCTTTGCGGTTTTTGTCAATTAGGATCTCTACTACGTCGCCATTTTTTAAGCCTGTGTCTAGGCTAGTCATTTGCTCATTGACAATAGCCCCATTACATTTTCTACCAACATCAGTGTGTATATGATAGGCAAAGTCAACGGTGGTTGCGCCTTCAGGTAGGTCAATTACGTCGCCTTTGGGAGTAAAGACAAAAATGCGTGATTGCAAAAAATCTACTTTTATTTCTTCTAAGTCAGATAATTTATTTAAAATATCCTTTTGAATTTCAGCTAATTCTTTGACCCACTGAATTTTTTTAGCTGGTCTTTTTACGCCAGTTTCATCATAGTGCCAATGAGCAGCCGCACCAAATTCGGCCTCTTCGTGCATATCAGAAGTACGAATTTGGAATTCAATTATTTCTCCGGTGTCAGTAAAAACTGTGGTATGAAGTGATTGATAACCATTTGGTTTTGGTTGAGAGATATAATCTTTGATTCTCCCTTTTACTGGTTTCCAGACTTTGTGCATTACTCCTAGAGCCGCATAACAGTCTGCAATTGTCGGTACAATAATACGTAATGCCACTAGGTCATAAATTTTTGCCAATTCATTATTTTTTCGTAATAATTTTTGATAAAAACTGTAAAGTCGTTTTTTCCTACCATTGATGAAATTAATTTTTACGCCAGCCACTTCCAGTTCTTTTTCGGCAATCTCTTGTAATTTATCTATAAAAATTTCTTTACCTTTTAATTTTTCATCTCGGATCATTTTTACTTTTTGATATTCTTTTGGGTAGACATACTCAAAAGATAGATCTTCTAGACGACCTTTGAATTCATCCATACCTAAACGTCCGGCAATTGGTGCATATATTTCTAAGCTTTCTAATGCTATGCGGTATCTTTTTTGTGGAGGTAGAGCATCCAGAGTGCTCAGATTATGAATACGATCAGCAAACTTCAAAATCATAACACGAATATCTTCAGCCATGGCCACAAACATTTTTCTTAAATTTTCAATATATCTTTCAACTCCGCGATATTTTAATTTTCCTAATTTTGTAATACCTCTTACCATACTAGTAATCTCTGATCCAAAATTTTTTTCAATTTCCTCCAAGGTGACTTTGGTGTCTTCGGGAACGTCATGAAGTAGAGCTGCGATTACAATATCAGGGTCAATTCTAAGGTCAGCCAAAATATGAGCGGTTGCTAGAGGGTGGACGATATAAGGCTCACCGGATTTTCTGGTTTGACCGGCGTGAGCATTTTGTGCAAAATCAAAAGCTAGTCTAATCATATCTAAATCAGCCTTTGGTACGTAGGTGTCTACTTTTTTTAGTAATGATTCAATTGTTGGTTTTTTATTCATATCATTTACCCCATATATTATGTATTATCTATTTTCCCATTTTTTACGTAAAAATGCAAGCGGGTATTGACAAAAGTCCAAAAATGTGCTATAATACAGTCGGTAATATAAAGGTTAGGTACTTTCAAAGCCTAAGGAAAACTCCAGTCGTAAGACGGGAGTTTTTCTTTTGTTTTAGCCAAATTTTGGTGATAACTCATCCCCCTAGCCCCCTTCTCTTGCGAAGAAAAGGGGGAACTAAAAATATCCTTTTAAAACTCCTCTCTTCGCAAGAGAGGGGTTGGGGTGAGTTATTGTATTTAGGATTTGATTTTTTTCTTTAAATATTATATAGTTTATATGACAGCGGGTTGAGAGCCTTTATATTACCAATGGCATTGAGGTTACCTCCTCCCTGCTGTCTAGAGAAACTATCCGAGAGGATGGTTTTTTTATTGACCTTCTTGTGGAGGGGGTAAAAATTAATTCCCCCTTACGAAGGGGGAATATACACGTAGTGATTAGGGGGTTTTCGGGCGTGGGATTTTAGAATCTCGTTATCTCTACGATAAACCCCTCCCCACTAACGTGTGTTCCTCCCCTTCGTAAGGGGAGGTCAAAACAAAAACCCCGCCATATTCGCGGGATTTTTTTATTTATTCTCAGTTGTTTTTTTCACTATTTTCTTCTTCGTCTTTTTTACTGCTTTTTTCTTTGGCTTCTTAGCCACTTTCTTTTCTGCTTTTTCAGTAGTTTTTTTAACTGCCTTTTTTCTTCCGTATTTTTTCTCAGGTGCTTCTTCAATTAGTTTTTCACATTCTTCTTTAGTTAATTCTTCTGGTTTTTTGTCTTTAGGGATTTTTGCATTTTTTGCACCATTTGTTATATATGGTCCGTAGCGCCCGTTTAATACTTGAATGTCAGTTCCTTCCCACTGCTGAATAATTTTATTGGCTTCTTCTTGTTTTTTGTTAGCAATTATTTGCAAGGCACCTTCTAGATCTACTTCGTATGGATCTTTTTCTTTGATAGAATAATATTTACTCTTAACTTTTACATAGGGACCAAAACGTCCAATGTCTACTGTAATGTCATTACCTTCTTCATCAGTGCCGACAGATTTTGGTAGAGTTAAAAGTTTCAAAGCTTCCTCTAGTGTAATAGTTTCCACACTCTGTCCCTTTGCAAGTGAGGCAAACTTTGGTTTCTCTTCATCGTCTTTTGAACCTAGTTGAACAAATGGTCCATAGCGTCCAATACGAGAGTAAATTGGTTTTCCAGTTGTTGGATCAGTTCCAATTTCCCTCATTGTTACTGTATCTTCCTTTGTTAATTCTTCCATCTTCTTTTCCAGGTTTTCATGGAAAGGATGATAAAATGTTGAAATAATTGGTTGCCAATCTTTGGTACCTTCAGCAATTTCATCTAAATTATTTTCCATCTGAGCAGTAAATTCATAATCAGAAATTTGGGCAAAATGATTTACAAGTAAATCTGTCACTACCATGGCAATGTCTAGTGGTTTTAGCCGTTTATTCTCATCGCGCTCTACATAACCACGCGCTTCTATTGTTGAAATTGTCGGAGCATAAGTACTCGGGCGACCAATACCATGTTCTTCTAGGGCTTTTACAAGTGTTGCATCAGAATATCGGGCTGGTGGTTCGGTAAAGTGTTGTTCCGGTTTTAATTCCTTGCAATCAACAGCTTCTCCTTCTTTTAACTCTGGCAACATTTCTTCTCTTATCATTTCGGGATAAAGTTTTAGCCAACCATCAAAAATCATTGATTGTCCGGTGGCTCGGAATTGATAGTCGGCTTTCAGCTTTTGGCTTTCAGCTTTCAGAGTGGTGATATCAATGTTGGTTTTATTTAGTCTGGCTTCGGTCATTTGCGTGGCGACAGTGCGTTTCCAGATTAGGGTGTAGAGTTTTAGTTGTTGGGGGTCTAAGTGACTTTTTAGAGATTCTGGAGTACGAGCGGGATCAGTTGGGCGGATGGCCTCGTGAGCTTCTTGGGCGCTTTTTGATTTATTTTTAAAAGTTCTAGGTTTGTCTAAAATATATTTATCACCAAAATTTGTTTTCAAAAAATTATTTGTTTCATTCAAAAACTTTTCAGATAAATTCAACGAGTCAGTTCGCATGTAAGTGATTAAACCAGTCTCTCCTTCAGCACCAAGTTTTACGCCTTCATAAAGTTGTTGGGCCAGTCTCATGGTTTGTTTAGCAGAATAGCCCAGCTTGTGGCTGGCTTGCTGTTGCAAAGTAGAGGTGGTAAAGGGGGCTGGGGGGGTGCGTTTGGTTTCCTTTTTTTCTATCTTGGAAATTTTGTATTCCGCGCCTTCCAAATCTTTTACAATTTCGTTTACTTGAGTTTCATTACTTATTTCTAATTTATCTAATTTTTTATCATCAATGGAATGAAGCTTGCCAACAAAATCATGTTCTTTATTAAAAATACCTTCAACAGTCCAATATTCATCAGATTTAAAAGCTTGTCTTTCTCGTTCGCGTTCCACTGTTAATCGCACAGCCACAGACTGAACGCGTCCAGCTGATAAGCCACGGGCAACTTTTTTCCATAAAAACGGCGATAGTTCATATCCAACCAAGCGGTCTAGTACACGACGAGCTTGCTGAGCGTCTACTAGTTTTTGATCAATGTGACGCGGATTTGCCAATGCCTCTTCAATCGCATGTTTAGTAATTTCATGAAAAACAATCCTTTTGGCTTTAGCTGGATCCACTTTCAAAATATATGCCAAATGCCAGGAAATAGCTTCTCCTTCGCGGTCTTCATCAGTAGCGAATATAATAGTATCAGCCGTTTTGGCCAGATCTTTCAATTTCTTCACTTGCTTGGCCCGATCTTTGGAAGTAACATAATCCGGTTCAAAAGTACCACCCTCAATATCTACGCCCATCTTGGATTTTGGCAGATCTCGTAAATGACCAAAAGAAGATTCTACAACATACTCAGAGCCCAAAAACTTGCCAATTGTCTTAGCTTTGGTAGGGGATTCTACTATTACGAGGGTTTTTGACATAATTATTCGCACAATCCCGAATCCCCCGTAGACCGCCGATAAGGCGGACGAAGTGGGGTGAGGGATCTTTCGGAGGATTTAATCGGTGGTTTAAGTTAATATTATGTATATTAAGAAATCTATCAAGATAGGTATATTAATTACTAATTAACAGCATAAACTAATTTGACAGATTTGTCAATTTTTTGGTATTATATACTATATTTAAGCTAAATTATAAACATATGAGTAGTTTTGATAAGGGAGACATGGAGAACGAATTAAAAAATATTTTTATTGAACAGTTTGGGTCATTACGAAGAGAATATAGTGAATATTCTGACAAGATGGATAAGATGGATGATAATGAAAAGTTGGCAGTGGTGGATAAATTGTTAGAAAAATTTGATTATCTGATAGGTGAGATGGAAAAAACATTTGGACAAAATTATCCTTTGTTGCAAAATGTGAAGAGGGATCGCGATCTCGTACTTTCAAAAAAAGAAGAAGCCACCTCTATGATTAGTGGAGGTGATAGTCCTGAATCTGTTGAGGGTGTACAAGAAGTAGGGGATGTGTCTGAGGTGGAGCCTTTGTCTGGCGAGGGGGAAGGTGATAGGGAAGAGCAGGAAGAGGGTGAGTTTTCTGAAGATTCTTTTAAAACACAGTTTGGTGATATAAGAAGAGAGTTTGACTCCTTACCTGATTTAGATGATAAAGAATTGTTACCAAAATTGTCTCAATTAGACAATAGGATGGATAGACTTGTTGGTTTTATTGAAGATGCTAGAAGTGGAGATAATACACCTGCTTGGATATCTGAAAGTTTACTCGATAAGGTTGTGCCCACAAGTCTTGGGATAAAATCAAATATTGATAAAATTAGAAAAAGAATTGATGAGGATAATATTAGAAAAGCTAGAGAGGTTGTGGATCAAGTACCTGATGTACCAGTAGAAGAACCTCAGGTGGATGAGGAAAATGTTTCTGTGGAAGTGGCTTCTGCTGTACAACCAGAAGTTGAAGAGACTGAATCCGAAGCAGAAGTTTCAGATGTTGAGGCGGAATCACAAGAAGAGAAAAGAGAAAAAGCTGAAAAATTTAAAAAAGAGTTGAGAGAAAATGGTGGCGAGATAGTTAAAATTGTGGATTCAATTTTGGAAAGAGGGGATTTACCTGAGAAATATGAGGATTACACTCCAAAAGATCAAAGATTATCTAAGTTGAGAGTTGATGTTAAAGATAATTTAAAAAAAGTTAAGAGTGCTTTGATGGATAATAATAAATTTGATGAGGCTGTAGACCGTGAAGGAAACAGTGAATTTCATCCAGCATTAACTCAGTTGTACTCTCTAACCCAGGCAGATATTGGAGGTAATCTGGGACAGAAGATAAGTGAGTTGGAAATATTGTTCAAGCAGAGAATGGAAAAGATTAATTTAGTTATAGCTGAGGCTGGTAAAAATTATGTTAGAAAAATTGATATTATTCACCCAGAAAAAGGAGCCCTCTTTAATGAGTCTTTGCATCGATTGTTCCAGCGTGGTGATCAGACTGTTCGAGATTTAGATCCTGATGTTGGATTTAATAGTATCAGTGTAACTAGTGAACCTGGTATATCATACGAGGATGATCAGGGCAAAAAAATGATTGTTAGACCTACAGAAGTTTTGCTTAATGAAATACGTAATAGTTAATTTTTCAACTCTCCAGCCAAAAACATACTACCAGTAACAAGAAGCACCCCAGCACCAGCCGGTGCGGGGCAAGAGTCATTGGTTTTTTTTACTTGCTTTTTACTCCAAGCAAAAGCATCTTGAGGATCTAAGAAGATTTCTATTTTACAAGTTGGTAAAAGTTTTTTAAATTTATCGGCTAGATCTTTTGGGTTAGCTGGTTGGCGGAAGGGGTTGTTGGTGTAGCGAGTGCAGGCGACGGTTTTTGGTTTCAGAGTCGCGAGTTGTTTTATCATTTTCGAGATGTTTTTGTCGGCGGTAAACCCCGCAATTAGATGTAAATCTTTCTTCCGAGGAGACCTCACCCCTGACCCCTCTCCGGAGCCTGTCCTGAGCGAAGTCGAAGGAAGGAGAGGGGAAACAGAAGTAACTGTCGTTTTCATTTTATCGGGATTGTGGGCACCGTCAAGAATTATTATAGGATTTTTTGAAATAACCTCCATTCGGAGGGGAAGTTTGACGCGTTTAAGTCCGGATTTAATTGTTTTGTCATCTATTTTAAGATATTTTGCAATGTTGATGCACATAAGTGCATTTGTCATTTGGTGTTTTCCAAATTTTTTAGAAATTGAATCATTTAAGAATTGTTTAAAAATTTCAAATTTCAAATTTAAAATTTCAAGACTGGTTTTTGTTTTATTGCATTCCTTTTTTATCACATCTAATATTGGTTTTTCTGTAACTCCTGTAAAGACACGACAGCCAGTCTGGATAATTCCCGCTTTCTCGTAAGCAATAACTTGCTTATCATTACCAAAAATATTTGTATGATCCAATCCGATATTTGTTATGACAGCGATGTTTTTATAGGGGATAATATTTGATGCATCATAACGTCCACCACAGCCGACTTCTAAAATTGCCCAGTCAACTTTTTTATTTACAAAATATAAAAAGCCGATAGCTTCGCAGATTTCAAAAAAGGATAACATGTCGTAGGGAGAAGTTCTGATATATTCATCTAGTTTTGGTTTGATAAATTTAATCAACTCAACAAATTCTTTTTTACTCATTTTTTTATTACCCCTTCGACCCGGCTCAGGGCAGGCTTGCCAGCGCTCCGTAATACATGTTGGGTGGGGGGAGATAGATAGTCCGGTTTTTATTTTTGCTTCAGTCAAAATAGAATTAAGCATTAGACAAACCGAGCCTTTGCCACTGGTGCCGGTGACGTGAATATAGTGGGGGATTTTCTTTTCTGGATTTCCCAAAATATCCAAAAAGAACTGCAGACGTTTTAGATAAATATCGCAGTGTTTTGGGTCTTTCATATACTCTTTGCGAGGCATGGATTGGAGAGAGAGGAGGTAATTGTAGGCTTGGCTGAAAGTCATAAGGTTTAGTACACTGTCATCCCGAGTGAGTCCGAGTTCGCACGAGGACGAACCGAGGGATCCCTTTCTAACACACAATAAAATCTTAGAAAGGGATCCCTGTGCCACCGCTAAAGCTAAGGCGACACGCGGTCGGCTCTAGTAGGTTTTATATTTTTAGCGAGATTGAGGTTCGCTCGGGATGACATTTGGGGGGATGACATCGGAGTCTTCTTTCCCAGGCTTTCGTAACCAGGCGACCAGAAGATAAACAAAAGGCGTATCAAGCAAAGCAAAGGCGACTTTGAATAGCCAGTAGCTTAGACAAAGTTGTAAGATGAATGGAGTAGTGAATTTGTCGCTGATCTGGTAAAAGGCAATGAACATGAATAACAGAGTATCAATAGCCTGTGAGACAATAGTTGAAGCATTATTTCTCAGCCATAGAGCTTTGCCGTGCATTTTTTCTTTCCAAAATTCAAATGCCCAGATGTCGTGGGTTTGGGAAACAATAAAAGCAATTAGACTGGCAATCATCATGCGGATGCTACTAGAAAATACAGTTACATATTGTTCATTGAAAGTATAGCGAGAAGCTGGTGGAAGTTTTATTGCCACCCAAGTTAGAATTAAAATTAGAACTTGGGCAATCAGAGCTGACCAGACCAACTGTTTGGCTTTTTTTTTGCCATAGACCTCGGCCACAGCATCTGTCATCATAAAGGTCAGTGGATAGGCAAAGATACCAACTGATACAGCTACGCCAAACAGAACGGTTACTTTACTGCCGAGTAGGTTCGCGGCGAGGAGGCCGGCGATGAATATTGAGGAGATTATTGTCAATTTAAAGTGTTGTGTCATAAGTTAGTAGGTTTATAAGTTTATAAGAAGTCTGTCATTGCGAGAAGTCCTGATGAAATACAGGGCGACGAAGCAATCCCATTCTTTAATAGTAGGGTGAATGTTTTTAAGACTGGGATTGCCACGCAATAAGTCTTCTTTCAGAGACTTATCGCTCGCAATGACAGTAATTTTATAATTTATAATTACAACATATTTTTTATCTGCTTAAAACATAATTCATCCCACCCAGATTCCTCACCTTTCCTTTCATCTCCATAAGCGTTAGTGTAGCATTTACACTGGGGCTGTCAAGTTTGCAGTTTTTTACTAGCTGATCAACATGGATTGGTTCGCGGGAGAGAAATTCCAGTAGCTTGGCTTCAGTTGGGGAGTCGGGAACAATTTCACGGTTGGAAATAAAGTTTTTTATATCTTCCAAATCTAACACATCAATAATATCTTGAGCTGAAGTAACTGGATGGGCACCATTTTTTATTAGTTGATTTACTCCGGCAGAGTTTGGTGAAGTAATATTTTGTGGCACGGCAAAGACTTCGCGATTATTATCTAGTGCTGACTGGGCAGTGATCAAGGCTCCTGAGCCTTCGGCTGCTTCTATTACCAAGGTTCCGAGTGACATGCCAGCAACTATTCTATTCCTACGAGGAAAAGTAAATTTAGAAGGCAAGGCTCCAGGTGGATATTCAGAAATAACAGCTCCGCCTTTTTCAATTATATTTTTTGCTAAATCACGATGTTGAGCTGGATAAATATGACGATCATTAATTCCGGAACCAAGAACGGCGATAGTTTTGCCACCAGCTTGCAAAGTAGTATTATGAGCAATGCTATCAATTCCCAAAGCCAGACCACTTACAATTATAATGCCTTGGCTTGCTAAATCTCTAACAATTTCTTCGGTAATTTGTTTGCCATACGGAGAAAATTTTCTAGGGCCGACTACTGCTAGAGTAAAGCCATCATTATTTAACTCACCTCGGGTAAATAAACAAGGTGGTGCATCATAGATTTCTTTTAATAATTTTGGATAGTTGTCATCATCTTTTAGCACACAAGTAATTTTTTCTTGTTCTAAGATTTTAGCGATTTTATCTTCATCAACATTATTTTTCCAATTTAGAAAATCTGTGACCAATTCATCTTTCCAACCCATTTTGGCAAAATCAGCTGATGTCGCTCTCCAAGCATTATTCAGTGATGAAAAAAAGCCCAGCAGTTGCTGGTATCGTTTATGGGTTATTTTTGGCCAGTGGGCGAGGAGGATTTCTTTTTGCATGGTTACGGATTACGGATAACCCTGATTTACAGATAATTTTATTGACTTTGGGTTGAATAGAGGGTAAAATAGAATAAACAACGTTAAGGGGGCTGTCATGCGTTCTTTTTTTCTTCGGTTTTTTGGTCTGGATCGACCTTACATTCGAGGTATCTTTTTCATCGTGATGTTCGTTTGGTCGCTGGTCTTTTGGGTGCAGGTGGCTCCACAAGCCTTTTCTGACGAGGGGGTCGGGGTTTTGCTTGATCTTACTGTCTATTTCTTCCTGGGGTCAATAGTCATTTCGTTGTACCTAGCAGTGTTTTTCGGAAGGAGGAATTGGAAAGAGCTTTTCAGTATGCCTTTCTGGCAGCCGGTTAGGCAGTTTCCAAAGCCTTTTCTTTTTGTGAATGTCGTGATTTGGTTTATCTTCTTCTGCTTCTTTTTTGGGTTAAGATGTCTTACTCTTAAAACAGTGGAGGCAACGGGGGCGACGCCAGAATCAGAGCCAGCAATAATGTTGCTAAACTGGCTTCTCTGGCTTTCTCCGCTTGTTCCCATCACTACCTCTGTGCTGACCTTATGGCTTATACGGGGGCTGAACAAGGAGTCGGGATAAGAAAATTCGTTGGAGGATCGAGGGTGTCCCGTAGGATGCCCTTTAGCTTTTTTAGATCAATTTTTCAATCTCTTCAACACTTCTATTTATTACTTCTTCAACCTTTTTCTTTTCAAAATAACCAAACTTGTTCAAAACAAATTTAGCAGTGTCCCGCATCTTTTTTTCGTTTTCACTAGCGACACCTATTCTTATACGAGTAAATTTTTGTGTGCCGATATGATCAATGATTGATTGGACTCCGTTATGTCCGGCAGCGCCACGATCTTCTTGAACTCGGACATCGCCCAATTTCAAATCTTTGTCGTCATGTACGACAATAATATCTACAGGAGCAAATTTATAGAAATGAGTGATCAGCTGGACGGCCTGACCAGAAGCATTCATAAAGGTCATGGGTTTAGCGAGAATTATCTTTTCGCCTTTGACCACACAGCCAGAAGTTTCAGCGTTAAATTTTTTACTAAGTGACCAGTCAGAAGAATCTAACTTTTCTCGCAAAGCATCTAATATCATAAAACCGACATTGTGACGTGTCTTTATATAGTTTTTTCCTGGATTGCCGAGGCCGATGATTAGTTTCATACTTTAAAAATTTTTTATAAAAGATACCAATATACAAATTTTACTAATTATACTAATGGTATACTAATGTGCGTTGAAGTAGGACAAATTTTAAACAAAACTTAATATATATTATTAAAGGTTGATTTTAAAAATAATTGTTAAAATAAGTATTAGTATTTATTCGTATCATTAGTACAATTTGTATATTAGTATCTTTTATTATGTTCTCCCACTCTTCTTCAATTTAATCAATATTGGTGTCGCAAAGAAATTAAACTGTTCTCTTAGTTTGTTTTCCATATAGTTAACATAGGAGCGATGTAGGGAGGTGCGGAATTTTATAGTGGCTTGAAAAACTGGAGGATTGTATTCTAGTTGACTAAGGCCTAATATTTTTGGTTGCTTAGTTCCTTTTCCGCGAGATGGTAAATGTTGTTTGGTGATGTACTTAATAAATTTATTTAATAATTTCGGATCAATAATTGTTTGTCTACCCTCCCAAGCTTTTAAAATGATAGGAAAAATATCATGAATACGATAGCCGGTTTTTCCACTAGTAAAAAGTATTGGCGCAAAACTCAAATGTGGAAAATGGGAGTAGATCATGCGCTTTACTTCATTGCGGAAGGTATCTGAGTTATCCTCGGCCAGATCCCATTTGTTTACTATTAGTATTACACTTTTTATATTTTTTTCTAGCAAACCGGCTAATTGTTTGTCCTGTGAAGAGATTGGTTCAGAACCATCAATTACAAATAAAATAATGTCTGCGTCTTTTACAGCATTAATACTTTTGAAAATTCCTTCTCTTTCTAATTTTCCTTTTACTTTGGCTTTTCTTCTTATGCCGGCGGTATCAACAAAAATTATTTTTCTCTTCTTTTCTTTTTTGTCTTCTTCGTAAATATATTCTACCAATATATCGTGTGGTTCGCGTGTGGTATGAGCCATTTCACTGACAATAACTTTTTCTTGTCCAATTAATTTGTTGAAAAGTGATGATTTGCCAACATTTGGTTTTCCTATGATAGCCACATTGAGTGGTTTGGTTTTTAGATATTTTTTGATTTTGGGACGTTTCTTTAATTTGTTTAATTGTTTGTGGATAATATCCAAAAAGTCACCAACATTTCTACCATTAGCAGCTGACAAATCAAATGGTTCGCCTAAGCCCAATCTAGACCATTCTGGTTCAGTTAGATTTAGTTCTAATTTTTTGCTATCAACTTTATTGGCAACAAAAATTACCGGTTTTATTTCAATCCGGCGAATTCGCTTCGCTAGCTCTTTTTCTTGTGGTAGAATACCACTTTTTCCGTCAGCCACAAAGACAATAATATCGGCCTCCTTCATGGCATATTCGGTTTGTTTTAAAATATCTTCTTCTAATGGTACGTCGTCGGTAAAAGTTAGACCACCAGTGTCAATCAGACGAAAATATTTTCCGCGCCACAAGACTAAACCTTCATTGCTAGTGCGAGTAGTGCCCGGTACTTCAGATACAATGGCTTTATTTTGTTCGGTTAGTTTATTAAAAAGTGTAGATTTGCCAACATTAACCCGGCCGACTAAAGCAACAGTAGGCAGATTTTCTAATTGGATTTTAGCTGGTGTTGGCATAGTTTGTAGTAATTAAGTAACTTCCGCCGGAGGCGGACCAGCCTTTGGCTGGAGTAATTTAGTAATTAAGTGTTTCTTCTATTTAAATTTGAGTTAATAGCTCCGTTTAATCCTCTTAGTAAGTTTTCATAAATATTTAATATTCTGTTGTATCTCTCTTTTGTTATTATACCCCTCTCTAATAATAAGTCTAGCCAATGTTTTGATTCATAAAGTGATCCTCTGGCATTGTAATAGAATTTATTTTTGTCTGGATAATGAAATCTACCATGAGCCTCTGCTATATTTGCCCCAACTGAATCAGTACTTCTAATGTGTTGGTCGCCAAATATCTTTTGCTTTTTCCAATCTAAATGTGAGTATATTTCCCAGCTCCCCTTACTGTAGTTACGGCTTAATTGGTAGATTTTGAGATCTTCTAAAGCTATATAAACCATATCAACAATACACTTAATTACTCAATTACTCAATTACTTTTTCTTCATCATCTCCAATAACAATTAAGACATCAGTTGAGGTGGAAGGTGAAACACCGGTCGGTAGGCTTTGTTTGATTGGGATATCAAGCTCTTGTTGTATTCTTAATGCAGTATCATTAGCTTTGGGTGAAATTTTGTAAATTGCACTATTTGGTTGAGGTTTTATTTCGGTATTTCCAACGCTACTAATAATAAAACCATTATCTTGTAATTTTTTTCTAATGCCAGATGCCAAGCCAACAACCCAGGTGCCATTTTGAATTTCAATATTAGCTGAACTGATAGCTGGGGCAGTTTGATCTGGAGTGTTATCCGTTTGTGCTGGTATGTTAGTAAAAATATTAGCAACCATCGTGTTAATGTCAGTAAAGTTACCAGTCTTTGGTTCTAATATAAATGCTCCATTTGGTGAGTGGCTATTTTGTAAAAAACCATCTGGACTATCATCTAAAACAGTGGTAATTATTTTGGTTGTGTTTAATTCTTTTGCTAGTCTTAGTAATGACATTATATCAGAAAATTGTAGATTAGTGCTAATGTGAGTTTCCAAAGAATTTTTTATATTATTTATTTTTAATGGATTTGCTAGGGTCGCAAAGGAGAGCAATTTTTCTTTCAAAGCAAAGATTATTTTTTGTTGACGGCGGGCTCTGGCAAAATCAGATCCTTCGCCATTTCCGCCGTGGCGAGAACGAGCAAAAATTAAAGCAGTTTGTCCGTCCATGGTCTGGATGCCTTTTTCAAAGGATATAGTTTGAAACTCTTCATTTGGTGCCGGATATTGATTATCTATAAAAGACCTTTCAACATCAACCGTAACTCCTCCAACTTCATCAATTATTTCAGAAAAAGCCGTAAAATCAATTTGAGCATAGTAATGTATTGGAATATCAAAAGTTTCTTCTATTACTTTTTTGGCGAGTTCTCCGCCGGTGCCTCTTTTTTCAGCCTCTCCAAAAGCATTGGCATGATTTATTTTATACCAACCATGGTTAGGTATATCCACACCCAAATCACGGGGGATTGATAACATGGCAATTTTTCCAGAGGAAGGCTGAATACTGGCAATTATTATAGTATCAGTTAGAAAAGGTCCGTCATGTCCCATGCCACCCATCCCCAAGAGTAGTATATTTATTCGGTCATCTTTTTCACCATTCAATTTATCACTTCTGTTTAATACAAAGTGAGTTACTTTTTTAAAAAAACCATTTGGCTCCATTGGTTCAAGAGTCTCTGGATCATAGGCTAAAGGGTCATTGGGAACTGGTTTTTCACTAAGCATCATTGCTACACAACTGCTGACGGTAATCACTAGAGCAATAATAAGCACAATAAAAAAAATAGTCCGTCGTGGAGAGCGGGTTTTTATAAGCTCCTCTTGGTGGATTTCTGTTGGTAAAAAATTGATATCACGTTTTTCCATACGAAAATAGTATACAGCAAAGTCAAGCCTTTGGCAATACCAAAAAATTGCCTATTTGTTTAATTTTTGGTATACTACTTAGTAGTAAATTATGTGTCTAAGTGGTTAAATAACTACCAATAATTCTTTTATTCTGTAATTCTATAAAATTATATGCCTCAACCAATTAACAAAGAAATATCAATTGGTGATATTTTGCATGAATGGACTATTTTGCAGTATGAGCGACATGATCGTGGTACTGTTTGGTATATATTAATGATGAGTTTAGGTTTGTTTTTGGTTTTTTATGGAGTTATAACTGGTAATTTTTTATTTTCTCTTATAGTTGTACTTTTTGCAATTATTATGTTTTTGCAATCTCACCAAGAGCCACCCCAGATACCTTTTTTGATTACTGAGCTGGGTGTGGTGGTAGGGGGTAAATTTTATGAATATGCAGAGTTTGAAAATTTCTATATAATTTACAAACCACCACATGTTAAGACATTATTTTTGGATACCAAAAGTATTCTTCATCCAATGCTTAGAATTCCGCTTCTTGATATTAATCCGATAGAGATAAAGCACAGTTTGCGTGAATTTTTACCAGAGGATTTTGAAAAAGAAGATGAACCGCTTACCGATAGGGCAGCGAGGAATTGGAGAATACACTAACGAAAGCTGTGGCTTTCTTTAATTTAAAATTTAAAATTTGAAATTTTAAAAGTTGAGTTAAAAGCTTGACTTTTTTGTTGAGATAAGATATAATGTTGGGGTAAAATAAGCACCCGTCGTTCAATGGATAGGACACAAGATTGCGGATCTTGCAATGCAGGTTCGATTCCTGCCGGGTGCACACAAAAAAGACAATGAAATGTCTTTTTTGTTTTAATTTCAAATAAATAGTATAATAGATCGGTTGTAAGAGTTGCAAGCAAGCGCTGTCTATGATTTTTTTAAAAGAGAAACTAGTGGATTTGTGTCATTGCGAGAACCGATTCGCATCGGGGCGAAGCAATCCCATTATCTAGTGTGTTTAAGCCTGGGATTACTTTGCCTTATTGGGCTCGCAATGACACTTAAAATTAATTAATTTTATGAGATATTTCTTATTATTAATTTTGATGTTAATTTTTGCAAGTTGTGGAATTTATTTTGGGATGAATAATTTTTTTACTAATAGCGATACTTTTGATGAAGAAATAGTTATTAATACTAATACTGATGAAATGGCTAATTATATTATTCCGGCAGAAGAATTAGAAATACCGATTTTGATTTATCACAATGTGAGAGAGTTTGAATCTGATGATTCAGAAGCTAGTAGGGAGTTTATTGTTACACCAGCTGAATTTGAGCGTCAAATGGCTTATTTGCAGGAAGCTGGTTTTACTCCAATAATTTTTGGTAGGTTATATAATTATTTTCAAGGTCAAGAAACTGATTGGCCAGAAAGACCAGTAA
The DNA here is from genome assembly GCA_043825135.1 of Candidatus Magasanikiibacteriota bacterium. Taxonomy (GTDB): domain Bacteria; phylum Patescibacteriota; class Patescibacteriia; order Magasanikbacterales; family UBA922; genus JABIBU01. The sequence continues at coordinate 3,984 of JBDRSF010000006.1, read as the reverse complement.
TAATTACTTTTGACGACGGAACAAAAAGTCATTATGAAAACGCTTTCCCAATTTTGCAAAAATATAATTTTCTTGCCACTTTTTTTATATTTACTAATCCAATTGGTAAAAGCAAGAATTACCTAACATGGGAGCAAGTAGAGGAGATGGATATGGCCGGGATGGAGTTTGGAGGACATGGACACTATCATCTTTATTTGAACAAAATAAGTACTCAAGAACTAGAGCAAGAGGTGGTGACAAGTAAAAAAAATATTGAAGAAAAATTAGGAAAAGAAATAATAAGTTTTTCTTATCCATTTGGTGTGGCTGATGATAGAGTTTTGAATAAAGTGGAGAGCGCAGGATATAAAGTAGCTAGAAATATTACTAACGGTACAGTGCACACAGCAGAAGACCTTTTAAATTTGGATGGGTATTTTGTTACTAATGATTTTGCGAGGTTTGAGCGAATATTGGGTGACAAATAGTACTCGACACGATACAATATACACATAATAAAATATAATTCTCCCCAACAGGGAGATTTTATGATATAATGAATTACGTAATTAAATACGTAATTCATTAATATAATTTTATGTCTGTAAGAAAGAGTAGTGAACAAAACATTCGTAAATTAACTAAAGTTGGTGGAGCCAGCTATGCTGTCACTATCCCGATAGAAATTATTAAAGATTTTGGTTGGAAAGAGCGTCAGAAGTTGGTGGTAAGAAAGAGTGGTAAGAAAATTATTATTGAGGATTGGAAGAAGTGAAGTAATTTAATAATTCAGTAATTAGGTAATTTAGTGGTAAAGTGTTTGGTGTACTGTTTTTTGATATTTTTGACATAAATGATAGATGATAAATGATACCTTTTTAGAAATTTATTATCTATCATCTATCATCTATTATTTTTTTTAATATCTAATTACTAATTTTGCCGATTGACTAAATATGCAACTACACACACCCGTCGCAAAATTAAACCGTGTTGGTAGTACTCTGGAAAAGCGGTTAAGGCATTTAGGTATTGAGACAGCGCAAGACCTACTTTTTTATTTTCCATTTCGTTATGAAGATTTTAGTCAGCTTAGAAAAATTGAGGAGTTAAAAGATGGTGAGCAGGTTACTATTAAAGGTAAGATTGAACTGATTGCAAATAAGCGTAGCCCAAGAAAGCGTACAATGATTACTGAAGCAGTCGTAGCTGATGAAACGGAACAGATCAAAGTAGTTTGGTTTGGTCAGCCATTTATTACTAAAACCCTAAAGCCCGGCGATACTGTTTATTTATCTGGAAAAATTACTAGTGATATGTTTGGGAGGCAGATGGTGGGGCCAGCTTATGAAAAGGTGATTGACCTCACCCCCAACCCCTCTCCTTATAAAGGAGAGGGGAGACCAGCTACCACTCATACAGCGAGGATTGTGCCGATGTATTCTTTGACTACAGGAATTACTCAGAAGCAACTTCGTTTTCTTATGAGTCAAGTGATTGATTTGGTGGATGAGTTGGAAGATTATTTACCAGAAGATTTGAAAGAAAAAGCCGATGTGATGAATTTGGGTGAGGCAATAAGGGCGATTCATTTTCCAGAGAGTGATGAAGAGATGAAACATGCTTTGCGTCGGTTAAAATTTGATGAATTATTTTTGTTGCAATTACGTGGTGAGATGGTTCGTCAACAAATAAAAAAGTCAACTGCCCCAGAGATAAAATTTAAAGAGAAAGAAATAAAACAATTTGTAAAAAAATTACCATTTGAATTAACAAAAAAACAAAAAATATCTGCTTGGGAAATTTTGCAAGATATGGAGAAGCCAGAGCCAATGAATCGCTTATTAGAAGGTGATGTTGGTTCAGGTAAGACAGTAGTGGCAGTGATGGCACTTTATAATGCGGTTTTGAATGGCTATCAGGCGGTGATTATGGCACCGACGGAAGTGCTTGCTTTTCAGCATTATGAAAGTTTAAAAGAACTTTTGGGTAGTAGTAATGTAAGTATTGGACTTTTGACTAGGTCTAAATTTGAAATTTTTAATTTGAAATTTAAAAACAATTTTAAATTACCTAATGATAAAATGACGAAAAAGACTGTGGTAAATGCAATTAATTTGGGAGATGTAGATATTATTGTGGGCACCCATGCACTTTTAACAGACAAAGTTGAGTTCAGAGATCTGGGATTAGTAATTGTGGATGAACAGCATCGGTTTGGGGTGGAACAGAGGAAGACGATAAAAGAGAAGACTGTCGGGCAAGCCAACACCCCCCTGACCCCCCTTCCTGGGGGGGAATCTGTAATAACACCACATTTTTTGAGTATGACAGCGACGCCGATTCCACGGTCGTTTGCTCTGACACTTTATGGTGATTTGGATTTGTCTATTATTGACGAGATGCCGGCGGATAGGAAGTTGGTAAAAACTAGGTTAGTTGATCCGCATAATCGGGAGAAGGCCTATGGGTTTATCCGTGAACAGGTGAAGCAGGGGAGACAGGTGTTTGTTGTATGTCCATTAATAAGTCAAAAGTCAAAAGTCAAAAGTCAAAAGTCGGAGGACGTGAATGAATCTGATATAAATCGTAATTTGGTAGTTACTAGTGAGGACGACAAAAAAACTGTTTTGAGTGAGTATGAAAAATTATCTAAAAAAATATTTCCAGATTTAAAAATTGGGTTTTTGCATGGAAAGTTAAAATCGGCGGAAAAAGACGAAACGATGAATAAGTTTGCTGGTGGCGAGATTGATATTTTGGTTTCCACGTCAGTGATTGAAGTTGGTGTGAATATTCCCAATGCTAGTGTTATGATGATAGAGGGAGCTGAAAGATTTGGTTTGGCGCAGTTGCATCAGTTTCGTGGTCGGGTTGGTAGAGCTGAACATCAGTCATATTGTTTTTTGTTTACTGATAGTGATACTCTTAAAGTAAAAGAACGATTAAGTTATTTTGAAAAAGAAAATAGTGGTTTTAAAGTTGCTGAGTATGATTTGGAACAACGTGGTCCGGGCGAAGTGTTTGGTACGACTCAAAGTGGAATGAAGAATTTTAAATTAGCCACAATGCAGGATCATGAGTTGATAAAATTATCACGCGATTTGGCGAGGGGGATTGATTTTGGGAAATATTTGAAGTTGAGAGAGAAGGTGGAGGAGTGGGAGGAGAGTGTGCATTTGGAATAGTAGAGTTCATAAAAGTGTAATAATCAAGAGCGTTATTTATATCACCCTAATTATTAATAGTGTCATTGCGAGTGCAAGCGAGGCGAAGACACGTGGCAATCCCAGACTTTAATGTGCTAAAGAATGGGATTGCTTCGCCCTGATGCGAATCAGGACTCGCAATGACACAGGCTTATCTGTATTTTTTTTTAAAAAACATAAATAATGCTAATAATTCTTACACATAAAGTTATAAAGGTTTTTATCTCTTTCTTTATAACTTTATGAACTAATAGCCCTTGACAAGAGGTTGTTTTTATTTTATAATGATTTCTATGAATGGCTGGTATGGGGCTGGCCAGTGTCTTTCTGGAAGGAGAAGAGATGAAGGAGCCTGTGAGAGTGGATGTTCACGTGCGTGGTTGCGGTAAGGTGACAGGTTATGCCTGCAAGATTGAGCTGTATGGTGGAAAGAAGATCAAGGTCTTCAAGAAGCCCGGAGGAGGAGGTAAGCCCATAGGCACCTTCGATTCAGTACAGGTCAACGAGCAGCGCTAACCTACCCAGTGCCGTCCGGCACAACATAATCCACTTCATTGAGATTGAGCAAGAGGCCGTCCACTTGCTCGCCTTATTTCTAACTTAGTTTGGAGATAGAGCGAGGAGGTGTGGACGGTTTTTTGATTGCGACAACTCACCCCTCGTATACTGAAGTCAATAACAACTGTGGACAAACCAGTCAATAAATCAATCAATTGATAGAATACGGATGCTCTTTCAAATTATGATAAATTTCACAAAGTAGTTTTCTAGCAATGGCTGATAAACAGGTGTA
>JBDRSF010000005.1:0-6293 GCA_043825135.1 Candidatus Magasanikiibacteriota bacterium | reverse complement strand
TCTCCTGACCGCAGTCAAGGAAGAGGCAGGATTTCGCATACACGCTGTTATCTGATGTGGTGCGAAGCACACACAGAAGAGAACAGCGTGAATACACGCGCCACATTATCTAAAATGTGCGTAGCAACATTTTAGATAACGCTCGCGTATATGAGATGTCCCGAGAATACGGGATATGGGAGAGGTCTCCGCAGGAGACTGAACCTCATATACGCTGTTAGCTGTTGTATTCCTTTTCTTTTTCCGACCGCAGTCGGAATTGTTTTAAAAAATTTTCAAATTTCTTTTTCTTTTTTCGTTTTGTGGCGAAAGGGACAGAGGGGAAGTGAAGGGGTGAATGTCCCTGTAGCCACAATCACCGTATCTTTTTATTTCCAATCATTAATGGAAATAGTTTTTCCTTTCAAAGACAAAACAAGTTTTTGCCTTTCTCTAATTTTCAATTCTTTTACAATTTCAGACGGAATTACTATAGATAAGCTTCTTTTACCTACACGAGTTACTTTTCTTATATATTTTTTCATATATTTTTTGTTACGTAGCATGCTACGTAGCAGATTAGTTTTTAGTTTGGGAGGAGGGGAAAGAGGTTGGGGGTGAATGCCCCTGAAGGCAAGAGTTCTATATCTAGGTGTATATAGTAGTCGCAAATATCTTTTAGCAAAATTTATGATCGGTTTGGTTTTCTCATTATAAATAAATACTTAAATCCTCTCAAATAAAAATTATATTGTCTTGCTCTGTCATGCCAAACGCCTGTGTTTGAGGTTTGGTTGTGTCTTGTCAAACAAATAATGTCCATGGGTTCAAAATATTTTTCTAATCTTTGCCAAAGTAAAAGTCCAGCTGGCGTAAATTTTCTTTTTATCCATTGATCAGCAATAACCCAGCCCACAACTTTGTTTGGTTTTAGAATTCTGGCGATTTCGCTTGCTGTTTTTTCCAACTCATCATAAAACTTTTCAGTTTCACAAGATATTTTGCCAATGCAGTTTGGATCATTTGAATAGTTGATATTGTTGGAGTAGGGAGAGTCTATAAAAACAAAATCCACACTATTGTCTTGCAATGGAATTTTGCGAGAGTAACATACTTGGTATTTATTATTGTTCTTGTGGTTTTTGAGGATTATTTTGTGGTTGAATTTGTATTGGTATTTGTTTTACCAAAAAAACACCGTTACTATTTTCGTAGAGTTTTATAATGGGAGAGCGATCCAGCAGAAGCTCTATTACACAATATAGGGACCATATTTTTTTTCGCAATTCGCTTTCTTTGCGTAAATCTTTTACTATAAGACCTAATTTTTGTGCATCCTTAATTTTAATTGGCCTGCCATGAGATAAGTATTCTTTGTGGTTTGATAATTTCTTTGCTATTTCTCCTGCTTTATTTTTGGCATTTTCATATTCTCTGAACATGTACTTTTCTAGCCAGCTTGTTACCAAATTTTCAGATAACTTTTTGGCATTTTCGCAAATTTGTAAAACATGCAAATCATATTTATTTAAAAGCGGCATGTAGGCTGGCAATATTTCTGGCCCGCTATCTTTAATAATTTCTTTTGCTTCGTCAAAACCATCTATTACTGTTTGTGCTGGGACAAAATTACCATTAATTTGGATTTGTGGATCAATTGGGCCAAGTTCAGATCTGTCATCCATTAAAATTTCATCTCCAGAGAGCACCATCATTGTGGCAGCGCTTTTAGCCATATTTGGCACGATAAAACGTATATGGTCAAAATTTTCTCTTAATAATGAAACTAAAAAATCAGTTGCTTCTGCAGAACCTCCTGGGCTGTGTATAAAAATATCAACTTCTTTTTTATCAAATCCTTCTACCAGATCAGCAAAACATGTTTTGTCTTCCCATGTTATTGAATTTGTAATGCCAAATTGAGGAGGTAAATTTTTTTTGAAATCCGCAACATAAATAATGAGATCACGTTTAGTGATCCCAATTATATCTTTTATAGTCTGCTCTCTAAACTTATTTATGAAATCAACCTGCTGTTCAGGATTGCATTTCCCCAATTCATTAAGTAGTTGTTGAAATATTGGCATGGTAGTCTTTTTTAGATATTGAACTTGAGTAAGTTCCTCTTTGTGCAAATTTTTGGTAAGGGGAAATCGCCCTCATGGAGCGTTCATAAATATCTTGAGTATGCCTAAAAACATCCAACGCTTTTGCAATTTTAGGATTATTTTCTTTTGCTTCTCTGATTTGTCCAAATAATTGGGCGTTTTCCATATTTACAGTATAAAATATAATTAATTTTTTGTCAAATTGAATTGTTTTAGATTTTCTTTTGCCCAGTCATAAAAATCAATCTCTAAAAAATTCAAAAACTTCTGGAAATTTTCATCGACAAATATTTCTCCGCCTTCTTTACAATCTTCCATAAATAGATTACGGATTTCATCAACATTCATCATGGTTGTAGATTTTTTTCTCATATTGTTATTTTTTAAAAATGTTTTTATTATGAAATTCTAAAAATGATTTTTCTGGCACAAAACGCTGAGGTAAAATAATTTTTTGATTTTTGAAACATAAAAAATAATCCTTAATTGATTTACAATCCAAAAAGTTATTTATGCGAGACGAAATGTCTATGGTGTAATCTGTTCTAACGGTAATCAATCCTCTGTCAAAAGCTCTATCGTGCAAAGCATTTAAACATAAACCATTGTGAGGATTTAAACGATTATTCATATCTACAGACCAAGGCATAATATGGCTTGCGTTTAGTAACTCTGCAAAAGGTAAACCTGTGATACAACACTTATTCTGATACGAGGTTAAAACAACACTTCTAAAAAAGTTTTGATTAATTCTTGATTTTACAATACTATCACGCTCTTTGCCTTTTGGGAATTCGGTGATATTTTTAAGTTTGTTTTCGAAGTCAATAATTTTATTTTCACTTTCATATACTGATTTTTTCCAATCATTATTAAAAAATGCCCAAGTGTTTTTGTCTTCTTCTTTAATGTCTGTTGATATTTTTACGGTTTCGTCTAATTTTGAAAAATTTTTGAATCGTCTCGCTACTTCTTTTGGAGTTCTACCTAATAAATCCGCAAATTCAATAATGCTAATATTCTTTGAATTTATTTCTTTAATTGATATTTTACAATATAGATTATATGCCGATATTAATTCCCCCCGCGACCAACTATCTGATATTTCAGTAAGCAGTAAAACAGCATTCTCAACGTCTTCTGAATTTTCAACTGCAAAGCTTATTTGAAAATTCTTACCAAAACCACCTGATGTTTTTTGTCTTATTAAAAATTTTATTTTCCCAGCATATTTATTTTTTATATAATCAACATTTCCCAAACACCATATATCTATTTTTGGCTTTCGTTTCGCTAATAAAATATAAGCAAATCTTTTTCCGCCTCTCTGATAAAGACCACACCATTTATCAGTTTCAGAAACAGATAAACCAACAATATTTTTCTTAAGTTGTTTCGCTAATTGATAAAAAAGTTGTTTCGAAATGCTTAATTTCTCCATAATATTTAAACTAAATCCTTTTTGTTGTGGTAAGATGTGCCAATAAATCTTTTTCTAAAGTCGCTTAAATCTTGAGTATGTTCAAACCAAAGGGCGGTAAGCTGGTGTAAATCGGCATATTCGTATGAAGTTACATAAGGTGGGGAAGTGATAATCAGACTAACGGAATTGGATTTGGCTGGGATTTTTCTGGCATCATCACAAGAAACTTGGCAGGAAGTTTTTATACCACCTTTTTCTTGTAGAAGATCGAAGAATGTTTGATTTCCTCTCATCATTGCTTTGACCTGTCGTAAAAAGGCTTTAAATGGATCTATTGGCTTTTTGTTAAAATCTCTTGTTGGTTTGTTGCTTTTTTGTAGCCAGATAGAGCAGTTTTTAAGAATATTTGAGAAAGCACAGTAGAAAAAATCGCCTACATCTTGGTCTTTTATTTTTGAAATTTCTGCAAAAAGAAAAGCAAGTTTTCGTTTTTCTTCAGGTCTGAACCAATAGTTAATCCTTTCATGTTTTGGAGTTTTAACCTTTGTATTTTTATCGAAAGAATCTATTTTCTTTTTTAGCATTGAAAAGTGTTTTTCCAATTCAGATGGTTCAATAGGTGTTTTTTTGGCTTTTGTAATCAAAACCGCCACAGGGTTTATATCTACCGCGATTGATGGTCTGTCCATTACTTTAGCTTCGACAATAGTCGTGCCACAGCCACCAAAAGGATCAACGACCAGGTCACCTTCGTTGGTATGTTTTTTAATTAGCGTGGATACTACTTGAGGAATAAATTTTGCAGGGTAGCGATGATAGCCGTGGGTGATATAAGAAGTTTCCTTTCTTGTTTTGTCAGCAAAAGCCCAAGATGGGGTAATCTCGATTTTTTTTAGTAATTTAATTATAGTATTGGTTTGTGGCATACTTTTGCTCTAATTATACCAATAAGTAAGTCTTTGGTCAATTTAAAATCATCCTGACCGAGGATACGGGAGGGATACAATTTTACCCCCCTCAATCATCAATCACAAAAAACAAATTCGTTCACCATTTAAAAAAAATTGGAAAAAATGGAATAAAAAAATGTATTTCGTATAACGTTTCAGAATATGCGATGTTTGGCACTGGTATAATTGGGAGCGAAGCGACCCACCAGGGCCAAATATGGGTGTAGCGAGGTGCAACCGAGCGAAACCGCATATTCTGTGTTAAGTGAGGCGAAGCCCGAGCCAGAGTGCAACGTCCCGAAGGGCTGGCGAGAGTTTAGGCCATACTTATTCAAGTTCTTCGATCTCGATGAATTCTCCGCTTTCAAATTTGTTGATCGTTAAAAGTTTGATGATTTTCTTGGCAACGGAATCTGGTGGCATTAGCTTGCCATCTTCTTTGTAGGCAATGAACCTTTCAAGATCAACAAAGTCATCTTTTTTTGTATTTCTTATACCTGCCTGCATTTCAGTATCTATCACTCCAGGCGCAACTGAAAAAAGTTTCACTGGATATTTTCTTGTTTTTTGCTCAAGGCTGACGCATTTTGAAAAAATATTCAATCCAGCCTTTGATGCACAATATGGCCCCCAGCCATGATAGGCTTTATTGGCGGCGCCTGAGGAAATATTTATAATTCGTTTTTCGATATTGAGATGGTTTGTGTTTTTGATAAATAGCCCTGTTGTTAGAATTGGAGCGGTTAAATTTATATCAATGTTTCTTGCTACTTCTTCACTATTGTATTTATCTGCAACGCTAATAGGCGCCAACACTCCTGCATTGTTAATTAGGCTTATTGAATTTACTGCATCAAAATCTATTTTTTTGAATATTTTTTCAAATAATTCTTCTGTCTTACTAGATTCACTTAAATCTCGTTGAAAGTAATCCAGTGAAACACCTTTATTTTTTGCGCCTTCTACTAATCTTGAATTTGCGGATCTTGAAATACAAAAAAGATGATTCTCCGGTTGTATGAGATTCATCGAGATCGCTTCACCGAGACCCCGTGATGTTCCTGTGATGATTATATAATTTATCATAATAGTTGTATTATAGATGAGGTGCAAACGACACTCGTATAATGTCCATGGGATACGTGAAGACACGCAAGGGTAGAGTGGTATAATATGCGCGGAGCGCGACCATTCAAAATCAAATAAAATTATTTCTTTTGCAGTGCGCACTTAGAGCCTGCTAAACGCCACTTGCATTCAGCTGGCCCCGGACCTGTAACACAAAAGGCAAGACAACTGGCTTCATAGTCTTTATCAATGACCCAATTATGACAATTACCACAACAATCACAGGTGCATTGAGAGTCTGACCAACAGGAGATAATAGGAAAATCGGAATATTTAGACTGTAATACTAAAGCAGTAATGGCAATTAATAGGATAGCAATGATTACGAGAATAATTTTTTTCATATGTTTTTTAAAATTTAAGAAATAATTTTATTTACGAAACACATATTCAGTCAGACTGTCGAAAAACTCATTTTTGCAATTTTTGCAAAAATGAGTTTTTCGACAGCCAGCGCTGTTATACGCTGTTCAAAAAATATTTTTCATTCAATTTCATTTTGACAGGCTTTTTATTCAATAAATATAAATTTGTTTTTTTGTTTTGGATTTTGGGCAGAGGGGTTAGTCAGTTATACTACAATCAATGATATAATACATGGCAAAAGCTGTACACTCATCATCACCCCTTGGGAATTAAACCCCCTAAGAAAGTAAATGATGTATAGCTTTGGCCATCACTTGTTTTAATAAAGACCAATAAACT
>JBDRSF010000004.1:0-21130 GCA_043825135.1 Candidatus Magasanikiibacteriota bacterium | reverse complement strand
TGAAAAATTTAGACAAGACTATAATTCGCTTTTAGATTTTACAAAACAGCTTAACGAAAAATTACATACTTACAAAATCCTTGAAAGTCAAAGAAGTTTGCTTATTAGTTCAATTTTAATTGCCTTAGAAAATCCAGCTTTCAAGAGGTCATATGCTTCGCATAAAAAACCTGAAAATCTTGCAGTTTCTCTTATTCAAACCGTTTCTGATGAATTGGAAAGTGCGAATATCACAGGTAAAAAATTAGAAAATCTAAATACGCAGTTTAGTTTTATAAAAACAGATACTTCTTTATCAAAAAAAGAAAATGTTCTAAAAGAAATTATTGATGAGATTGACGAAAATATAAACGCATTTATTAAAACTCATAAATATTTTGATGTTTTAGGTCAACTTTATATTGAATTTTTAAGATACGCAAATAGTGATAAGGGGTTGGGAATTGTTCTAACTCCTCCGCATATTACAGAACTTTTTGCCGATTTAGCACAAGTCAATAAAAATTCAATTGCTTATGATAATTGTGCTGGCACAGGCGGTTTTTTGATTAGTGCGATGAAAAGAATGATTGCTGACGCAAAAGGTGATGAATCAAAAATAAAAGAAATAAAATTAAAACAACTTATCGGCACAGAATATCAATCGCATATTTTCGCTTTGACGGTTTCAAATATGTATATCCACCAAGACGGAAAAACAAATATCATAAACGGTAGTTGTTTTGACGAAGATGTTATTGAAGAAGTAAAAGCAAAAAAACCAACCGTTGGATTTTTAAATCCGCCATATAAGTCAAACAAAAAAACGGATATTGATGAATTAGAATTTATTTTGAATAATTTAGAGTGTTTAGTTGATGGTGGAACCTGTATTGCGATTGTGCCAATGCAAAGTGCTTTAGCGACAAGCGGTAAAGTTTTAGAATTAAAAAAGAAACTTCTTGAAAAACACACTTTACAAGCGGTTTTATCAATGCCAGATGAATTATTTTTTAATTCAAAAGTCGGCGTTGTTTCTTGTGTTATGGTTTTTACAGCACACAGACCTCACCCAAATCACAAAGAAACATATTTTGGATATTACAAAAATGACGGTTTTGTAAAGAGAAAAACAAAAGGCAGAATTGACGCTTATGGAAAATGGCAAGAAATAAAAGAAAAATGGCTTGCAAATTTTGAAAACAGAAAAAACGAAGCTGGATTTAGTGTTAATCAAATAATTACTGCCGATATGGAATGGGCAACGGAAGCCTACATGGAAACAGATTATTCAAATTTGAAAGATGAAAACTTTGAGGACACTATTTTAAACTATGTAACCTTTTTGCATAGCAATAAACTTTTAGATAAAAATCAGGACTATGACAATGAATAATTTAGTAAAAGTATTGGAATTATTTACCATTAAATATGGTAATAGTTTAGAGCTAATAAATTTAGTTCAATGTAAAAGCACGAATAAAAACTCCGTGCCTTTTGTTTCTCGTACTGAAAACAATAATGGTATTTCTGCTTTTGTTGAAGAAGAACTAGATGTTAATAAAAATCCTGCTCATACCTTAACAGTAGCCGTTGGAGGGTCTGTTCTATCTACTTTTTATCAACCAATACCATTTTACACAGGTTTTCATGTTTTAGTACTTGAGCCCAAAAAAGAAATGAGCGTAGTAGAAATGCTTTTTTATGCAAAGTGTATAAGTGCAAACAAATATAAATATAACTATGGAAGACAAGCAAATAGAACATTAAAAAACATTCTAATCCCGTCTCAAATCCCCGAAGAATTAAAAAACAAACTCATCGCTTATCACAAAGGATTAGAAAAAAACATTTCTCAAAAATCATTGATCGATAAAAAATTAAAACTTGAAATTAACAAATGGGAAAAATTTGAATTAAACGAATTATTTAAAATTCAAGGTAGTAAAACAACTCCCTTATTAGAATTGGAAGAATACGGAAATGGCAAATACCCTTATGTAACAACTCAAGCGACAAATAACGGAATAGATGGATTTTTTGATTTTTATTCAGAAGAAGGAAATGTTTTAACAGCAGATAGTGCGGTTTTAGGATATTGTTCTTATCAAGCATTATCTTTTTCGGCAAGTGATCATGTAGAAAAATTGATACCTAAATTTAAAATGAATAAATATATAGCAATGTTTTTAACAACAATTTTAAATTTAGAACAATACAGATATAACTATGGCAGAAAATGTAGCCAAGATAGAATGAAAAAAATAAGTATAAAATTACCAAGTAAAAATGGAAACCCTGATTTTGAGTATATGGAAAATTATATTAAGTCTTTGTCGTATTCTTCAAGTTTATAATAAGGAGTTATTTATTTAGGCCATTCACCCCTCGTATACTGAAGTCAATAACAACTGTGGACAAACCAGTCAATAAATCAATCAATTGATAGAATACGGATGCTCGTATACTGAAGTCAATAACAACTGTGGACAAACCAGTCAATAAATCAATCAATTGATAGAATACGGATGCTCTTTCAAATTATGATAAATTTCACAAAGTAGTTTTCTAGCAATGGCTGATAAACAGGTGTAATAATGTTTGTTTTCAGCTCTTTTCTTTTGATAATACTGTTTGTATTTTTCATTATGCATCATTACACCCCAAGCGGATTGAAAGAGAAAATATCTCATGGTTTTTGATCCTCGTTTGGATAATTTGCTTTTGCCTCTGACTGAACTGCCACTCTCTCTGATTGAGGGATCAAGACCGGCAAAGGCAACAATTTGTTTGTGATTTTTAAATCTGTTAATATTGCCCAGTTCGGCAATTATCGCCTTAAGGTGTAATTCCGACAAACCTTTAATTCTGGGAATTTCTACTGTTATGCCGGTGATAATTACTTGTTTTACTTTTTTCAGTTGAGTTTCAAAATTCTTTTTCGTTTCTTTTAGCATTTCTTGTTCAAAGTCATTTTCAATACTTAGACTCTTAGCACTGCTGAGACGATTATTGACTTGTTGAAGTTGTTTTTTAAGGAAGTGAAATAGCCGTATATTTCGCTTAAATAACACTTCTTGCTTAGTTTCAGCATAGGTGTGCAGGTCTTCAAGTAAACCAATTTTAGCGAGTAATATTGAATCTTTCTTGTCTGTTTTAATTTTTCTAATCTGGGATGATAGATGTTTTTTCGTAATAATGGGATTGATAACAAAGACCTTTTTAAACCCTTTTTCAATTAACGCGAATGTGATACCATAGTGGTATCCTCCGGTGGCTTCGATCACTATTGGTATATCCCGTACATCTTGGCGATTCTGTAAAGCTTTGACCAAGTTGGGAATGCTTTTGTGGTCGTTGCCACATTGGAGGTTCTCGGTTGTTTGGTCTGAATTGATCAGACCTACATCAAGTTTCCCTTTGGAAACATCAATGCCAATTGATTGCACCATACAATTATTTCTTAGATGAATTAAACGGCAACCACCAATTTGAAAGACATTCTCGTTTGATATTGAAACATTTCCATTATCATGGAAAGCCTAACCAGTTTATTGGTCTTTATTAAAACAAGTGATGGCCAAAGCTATACATCATTTACTTTCTTAGGGGGTTTAATTCCCAAGGGGTGATGATGAGTGTACAGCTTTTGCCATGTATTATATCATTGATTGTAGTATAACTGACTTTAATTCCCCTCTGTCCCCTGTCGCGTGATTGAAAAAAATTTTGTTTTGTTTGGTATAATGAAAGTATAGTGAAATAACGAAAGAGAAAAGTGTACGTTCCCCCACTGCGTTCTCTCCACCCAAGGCGGATCAGGTCGGACAACACGGTATATGAGGTTCGCTCCTGCCGTCGCTCTCCTATATTTTGCTCATGCCTCGCAAAACATCTCATATACCGATACGTTATGATTGGAAAGATGTTTTTGCGGAAATCCAAAAAAGAACCTAACTCGTTATACTTACGACTTACAGCTTATAACTCATAGCTGACAAAAAACCTATCCCCACCCCACCCTTTTCAAGCAAATCAAAAAATGCTAAAATACACAGGTATGACAAACCGAATCAACAGCTTATTTGGAGGGCTGGAAGGAAACAAAGGAGTCATTGCACCCAAACACAAGAGCATCATTATGATGTTTTTTTAATTAATCCTGAGGAACCTCAAAATACTTAAAGACTACTACCCAACTAGACGAAGGATCTTTCGGAGCTAACTATGATTGATTAAGTTGTTTAGTAATAACCAAAACTAGTGATCAAATTAAATTGCAATCACAAACTAAGATATAGAAAAAACTCACTTTTACTAAAACAAAATTATACTTATTAAATAAATTAATCTTTAAGAAAGATCCCTCGTCGCCCCGCCCTTCGCGAAGGGCGGGGCTCGCTCGGGATTAAAGAAAAAATATGCACATCCCCCTCGCCCTAACCTACGACGATGTCCTAATCGTCCCCCGCCGATCTACTTTAGCATCTCGCAGTGAAGCTAATACCAAAACTAGATTAACAAAAAAAATTAATCTGAATATTCCCATTGTCACTGCCAATATGGATACTGTTACTGGTGCTGATATGGCCATTGCCATGGCCAGGCTTGGCGGTATTGGAATTTTACATCGTTTCATGAGTATAGAAGAAAATGCTGAAGAAGTCAGAAAAGTGAAACGTGCCCAAAGCATGATTGTGCAAGATCCTTATAAAATCGCACCAGACAAAACTGTAGACGAGGCAACGGATTATATTGCTGAAATTGGGGTTACAGGTCTACTGGTAGCCAATGGCGACAATCGATTGTTGGGTATTTTATCTCGGCGAGATTTTCTTTTTGCCAATGGTGATGACAAAGTAGTAAGAGACATAATGACGCCACGAGAAAAATTAATCACTGGAAATGCTTATACCACTTTTGACGAAGCCAAAAAAATATTTTCTGAACATAAAATCGAAAAACTTCCACTAGTTGATGATGATAATCATATTATTGGTCTAATAACTAGTGACGATATTAAAAAAGTTATAGAATATCCACTAGCCAACCGCGATGATGATGGCCGGCTAATAGTGGGAGCTGCTGTAGGCGTACACGGTGATTATATTGAGCGCGCCCAAGAACTTATAAATGCTGGAGTGGATGTACTAGTAATTGATATTGCACACGGACATTCTGATTTAATGTTTAATGCTATTTCCAAATTACGCGAAACTGTTGGTGACATGCAAATAATTGCCGGCAATATTGCTACCGCTACTGCTGCAAAAGAACTTTGCGAAGCTGGTGTAGATGCACTAAAAGTTGGTGTGGGGCCGGGAACCATTTGCATTACCAGATTAGTAACTGGTTGTGGTATGCCTCAGCTAACAGCCATAATGGAAGTAGCTAAAGTTGCCAAGCATTATGGTATACCAGTTATTGCTGATGGAGGAATCGCAAAGTCCGGTGATATTGTAAAAGCGATTGGTGCTGGTGCTGACTGTGTAATGATGGGTGGAATGTTTGCTGGAACTGATGAGTCCCCTGGTGTAGTTATGACTAAGGGTGATAAAAAATTCAAAGTTTGCCGAGGCAGTGCCAGCTTTACTCAATCACATACTAGAAAAAGATTTGGTTTAGAAAAAAAGAGTTTGAAGGAAGTTGTACCTGAAGGTGTTGAATCACTCGTACCATACAAAGGTCCGGTAGAAGATATTATAGGACAAATGGTCGGTGGCTTAAAATCCGGCATGAGTTATACCAACTCTCACACCATTGCAGAATTGCAAAATAATGTTGAATTTATCAGGATGACGAGCTCAGGTAGTCGGGAGAGTGGGAGTCATGATGTACAAGCTCTTACTTAAGCACGACACACGACTCACACAACACGGCCTCCATCGTAAATCACACTAAAAACATGGTAATATTAATAAATGATAGATGATAAATGATATTTTTTTAAGCAGGTATCATTTATCATCTATCATTTATCATTGAAACAATCTATGTCACATCAACTAAACAATCCGAAACAACCCCCACAAATAACCGTAATAATCGGCACACAATGGGGTGACGAAGGTAAGGGAAAAATTACTGATTTTTTTGCACACGACATAAATTATGTGGTGCGTTTTCAGGGTGGCAACAATGCCGGACACACAATTATTGTGGATGATAAAACTTATAAATTACATTTAGTTCCTTCCGGTGTAATCAATCCAGATGTTACTAATATTATTGGCAATGGTGTAGTGGTAGATCCGAAAGTTTTACTAGAAGAAATAGATGGCCTAAAACAACAAGGTATAAATCCACAACTTTTAGTTAGTCAGCGCGCGCATGTTATTATGCCATACCACATTACCATGGATGAATGCCTGACCGGACACCAAGGTGAACTAGCAGCCGGTAGCACAAAACGTGGAATTGCTCCGGTCTTTGCTGACAAGGCTTATCGTCATGGTATTAGAATGGGCGACCTACTTGAACCAAAGATTTTCAAAGAAAAATTAGAAAAAGCTTACAATTTTAATAAAAAAATTATTGAAAACGTTTTTGAATTAAAATTTGATCGTGAATTTGAAACTATCTATCACGAATATTTAGGTTATGGAGAAAAATTAAAAAAATATATTCATGATACTGAACTAGAGTTATTTCAAGCTTTTAAATTTGGGCAGAAAATATTATTTGAAGGCGCTCAAGGAATGTCCTTAGATCCTGATCATGGTATGTATCCGCATGGGACTAGTTCAAATAATGTGGCTGGTTATTGCGAAGTTGGCAGTGGTGTTGGTTTTAATCAAAGAAAAAAAATTGTTGGTATTATGAAAGCTTATGTCAGTCGAGTCGGGACCAGCCCCTTTACTACTGAGATATCTACTGAGATAGCTGATTTTATTCGGGAAAAAGGTGGTGAATTTGGTACTACCACAGGCCGACCAAGACGAATTGGTTGGCTAGATTTAGTTCAAGTACGTCAAGCTGTTAGGACTAGTGGTATTACTGATATTACCATTACTAAGTTAGATGTCTTATCAGGTTTAGAACAAATAAAAGTTTGTATAGCTTATAAAGTGGACGAAAAAATAACAACTGAAATGCCAGCTAGTCTAGAAGCCATAAGAAGCGCTGTTCCAATTTACCAAACTTTACCAGGTTGGGGAGAATTTGATAGTGAATTAAAAACAAAAATAAAATCCAACGGTTACGAAGCTCTACCGGACAATGTAAAAAATTATATTAAATTTGTTGAGTATAATATAAACTGCCGTGTGAGTATCATTTCCTTTGGGGCTGATAGAAATGATACACTAACCCATTGTCATCCCGAGCGGAATGAAGCGTAGCGGAATGAAGTCGAGGGATCCCTTTTCATGACTCGAAAAATAAAATAAAAAAAATCAATCTTTAAACTATTATTAAAAAAGGTGTGACACCGTAATAACTAATTATAATATCTCCCACCACTTACAAATATAAAAGGGATCCCTCGGTTACTCCCTGTATTTCATCAGGGCTTCACTCGGGATGACATACGAGTATGAAACATATCTCCCCCATAGACGGGCGCTATCAGGAGGAAACAAAAGAGCTTGTTTCTTTTTTTTCTGAATCCTCACTTTTTAAATACCGTTTAATGATAGAAATTGAATATTTGATTGCTTTAAGCCAGGAAGAAAAAATAACTGAACTTAAACCTTTTACCTCGGTCGAAGAATTAAAATTAAAAAGTATTTATATAAATTTTTCTGAAAAACATGCTGAAATAATTAAAAAAATTGAAAATCAAACCCACCATGATGTTAAAGCTGTAGAATATTTTTTACAAATAATTTTAAAAAGTGTCGGCCGACAAAAATATATTCCTTTTATCCATTTTGCTCTAACTTCCGAAGATGTAAATAATCTAGCATACATTTTAATGTGGCGCGATGCTTTACAAAATTGCTATTTATCACAAATTCAGGACTTAGTAAATAACCTACAAAACAAATCGCAAGAATACAAAGACATTCCCCTTTTAGCTCTTACCCACGGTCAACCCGCCAGCCCCACAACTCTAGGCAAAGAATTTGCTGTTTATGCCGAGAGATTAAAAAGACAAATCAAACAATTAAAATCTCACAAACTACAAGGAAAATTAAATGGTGCAACCGGTACCTGGTCTGCCCACCAAGTTGCTTACCCTGATATTGATTGGATAGAATTTAGCAAAAAATTTATTGAGTCTTTTAATCTAGAACCGCAACTACTTTCAACCCAAATTAATTCTTATGATTCTCTCGCAGAGAATTATCATATTATAATACGCATTAATAATATTCTAACTGACTTTTCCCGCGACATTTGGCTTTATATTAGCCGTGGAATTTTTATTCAAGAAAAAAAAGCTGGTGAGATCGGATCTTCCACAATGCCACATAAAATAAATCCAATATTATTTGAAAATGCTGAAGGAAATTTGGGACTAGCTAATTCTATATTCAATCATTTGGCTAATACACTTCCCATCTCACGTTTACAAAGAGACTTAAGTGGGAGCACACTAACCAGAAACCAGGGCGTTCCACTCGCCCACTCTCTACTGGCTTGCAAAAGCATTATCAAAGGCTTAAACCGCATCATACCAAATGAGCAAATTATAAAACAAGAATTGGGTAATCACTGGGAAGTCCTAGCCGAGGCTATTCAAACTATTCTACGCAAACACGGCCATACCGATGCCTACGAACAATTAAAAAAACTCACTCACGGTGAGAAAATAACTAAGGAAAATTTACAGAAAATTATTTTGTCTTTAAAAATAACGGAATCAGAAAAACAAAAACTATTAAAATTAACGCCAGCTAGTTATATTGGAATAGCTAGTAAATTGATAAATCTATTGTAAGCGCCAAATACAAAAGATACCTAAGTCCAAAAAACATATCCTAGCCCCGTTAGGGGCACACTGTTTGTAACCAATTAAAACACCATAATCATTAAGCTCCGTAGGAGCGACCTGTATTATCATATTCTAATCCAAAATTTTTACCCTCCGAAAGATCTCTCCTCACCTCTACGGGATCGTTCGAGATAAACTTAGAATCTATCCACAAACCCCCACTTGCACTGATCTCAAAATACTGATATAATATTTGAGATATGAATAATAAATATACACAAAAAGAATGCCGATTCAAATTGCCAACCAAGGCAAACCGATTCATTTATTTCTAATAATTCTATCCCCCGATTAAATATCGGGATTTTTTTTAATAATATCCCCTCCCCTATGAGGGGAGGGCTAGGGTGGGGTTATTCGAAGCTGTTAACTTTGATTTATGTAAAATGAAAGTTATTGCTTCCTATTTAACCCCCTCCTGACCTCCCCCTCATAGGGGGAGGGACACGATAATCAATAATCCAAACCTATGCCACCAAAATTCCTCGGTCGAGATATAATCTCAATCAACGAACTGACCAAAACTGATATTTTGCACATTTTAAAACATGCAAGTGAACTAAAGAAAAAACCTCAACCAAAATTATTGGAAGGAAAAATTATGGCTTCTTGCTTTTTTGAACCATCAACTAGAACCAGACTATCTTTTGAAACAGCCATGGAAAGGTTAGGTGGAAAAGTAATGGGTTTTGCTGACGGCCAAGTTACTTCAGCCAAAAAGGGTGAGACTACCTGGGATGCGATGAAAATTATTGGTCAATATGCTGACGTAATTGCTATGCGCCATCCATTAGAGGGTTCGGCCAGACGCGCGGCTGAAAGTACTGACAAGCCGGTCTTAAATGGTGGGGACGGCGCCAACCAACACCCAACCCAAACTCTATTAGATTTATTTACTATCAAAGAATGCCAGAAGAAACTTGAAGGACTTAATATTGCCTTGGTCGGAGATCTAAAATACGGTCGCACCACCCACTCCTTAGCCCAAGCTTTAACAAAATTTGGCGCTCGACTTTATTTTGTAGCACCGGAAGCATTGCAAATGCCAAGCTATATCTGTGATGAATTGAAAAAGCAAAAAGTAAAATTTTCTATTCACGATAAAATTGAAGATGTCATAAACAAAGTAGATATCTTGTATATGACAAGAATCCAAGCTGAAAGATTCGCCGATCCCATGGAATATGAGCGAGTAAAAAATGTTTTTGTATTAAATTCTAAAATGCTAGAAAAGGCAAAACCGAATATGCGTGTAATGCATCCCCTACCGCGAGTAAATGAAATCGATATTGACGTAGACAAAACTAAATATGCCTACTATTTTGAACAAGCAGAAAACGGCCTATTCACCCGACAAGCATTGTTGGGATTAGTGCTTGGTAAATTAAAATAAAAATTACATTCTAATTACGAAACTATTCGAATTTACGAATTCCGAAAATAAATACAACAATAATTCATAATTCGTATGTTAACTTATTCCTTAATCCTTACTCCTTATTCCTTAAAACTATGACTAAAAAACAACTCCTAGTCGCCGCTATCAAAGACGGCACAGTAATAGATCACATAAAAGCAGGCCATGCTTTAAAAATAATTCGCCTTCTCAATTTGGCCGATCATAATAAATTAGTAACAGTCGGTCTGAACTTACCCAGCAAAGCCACGAAAATTAAGGATTTAATTAAGGTAGAAGGACGAGAATTGACACCGGAAGAAATTAATCGTATTGCAATTTTTGCCCCCCAAGGAACTATCAATATTATCAAAAACTATGAAGTTGTAAAAAAATTCCATGCCCAAATTCCTGATGTGGTTGAATACGTAATTGTCTGCCCCAATCCAAAATGCATTACCAATCATGAAAACATGGATAGTAAGTTTCATGCCTTAGAAGAAGAAAAAAAAATAACCCTCAAATGCCATTATTGTGAAAAAAAATTTAATGAAGAAGAAATCAAGGAGTATAAAAATAATTAGATCACTTAATAACTTTATCACCTTATCACTTAATCACTGCCTGTTGAAAAAAATGAAAATAAAAACATATAACAATTCTGAAATTGAAATCGATCTACCGGATAACACTCCAGGTAATCTTATTGCACTTCCTGCTTTAATTGACCCGCATGTACATTTCCGCACACCTGGTGCCGAACACAAAGAAAATTGGATTACTGGCGCGCAAGCCGCCATAGCTGGCGGAGTTACCACTGTCTTTGACATGCCAAATAATTGGCCTTCGGCTGTCAGCCATCAGCACCTAGAATTAAAGAAAAAAATAATTGACAAACAACTAAATGACGCCGGCATACCACTTAATTATTTCTTATATTTGGGCGCAACAGCAGACAATTTGAATGAAATTGAGAAGATTGGAAGATTGGAAGATTACCTGCTCACTGAGGGAGGTGGGAAGATTGTTGGTGTAAAATTATTCATGGACGCAAGTACGGGAGATTTGCTAGTTGATAAATTAGAAGATCAAGAAAAAATATTTAAAACCTGCGCGGAATTAAATTTACTACTGGCTGTTCATGCAGTGACATCAGCCGAGCGAGCAATTGAACTAGCCAAAAAATATCATACCAAATTGTATATTTGCCATGTTAGTACAAAAAAAGAAATTGACCTAATTAGACAAACCAAAACAGAGGGGTTTGAAATATATGCTGAAGTAACCCCCCATCACCTGTTTTTAACTGAAAATGACCACGAACACCTAGGAACACTAGGAAAAATGAACCCGCCTCTACATACCACCGAAGACCAAAAAGCCCTCTGGGAAGCCATTTTTGACGGTACAATTGATACTGTAGGCACTGACCACGCTCCACATACTTTGACCGAAAAATCCGTCCCCGAAGCTGAAGCCCCTTTTGGTGTACCTGGCATTGAGACTTCATTACCACTCTTGCTTGATGCCTATAATCAGGGCTTGCCCTCCGTAGCTTTCTTGTCCGCCGAAGTTTTAACGAAGGAGGAAGCGGAGGGGGGTAAAATAAGTTTAGAAAAAATTGTTGAATTAACTAGTTTAAATGCTAAAAAAATATTTGGGGTTGAAAATAATGACTGGGTTGTAGTTGATCTAGATTTCAGATTTCAGATTGAGAATTTCAGATTGAAAACTAAATGCGGTTGGTCGCCATTTTCCGGATGGGAATTGCAAGGTAAACCAGTAGTCACAATATTAAACAATAAAACTTACTTTATATAATATCATTTATCATCTATCATTTATCAAAAGTGATGGATGATAAATGATAGATAATAAACATCATTATATAACTATTAACACAACAATCTATGCGTCACCTAATCTCACTCAAAGAACAATCAAAAGAAGAAATCATAACCATGCTCGACCTGGCAATTAAAATCAAAGCTAAACGAAATGCTGGGGAACTCACAACTTATTTACCAAACCAAACATTAATAATGCTTTTTGAAAAAGGATCAACCAGAACCAGATTGTCTTTTGAAGCTGGAATGACAGAACTCGGTGGACATGCAATTTTTCTTGATAAAAAAACTACCCAATTTGCCCTAACTAACTTTGTCCATGAAGCCAAAGCTGTAATGCGTTTTGGTCAGGTCTTAATGTTTCGTGCAAAATATGCTAAAGATGTTATTGCCTCGGCTGAACAAAATCAAATTCCAGTAATTGACGCTTGCTCTGAAAAATATCACCCCGCCCAAACCCTAAGTGACATTTTAACTATGGCTGAACATTCAAACGGAATTGAAAATGTAAAAAAAATCACTTGGCTTGGAATTGAAAATAACGTTTCCAACACTCTTATGCTTGCTTGTGCCAAACTTGGTATAAAAGTATATATTGTCGCTCCAGAAGTTGACCAAGATAGTGTGGATAAAGAATTAAACAAACAAGCTGAAGCAACTGGCAATGTCGTCAGAACTTTAAATTTAGAAGAGGCCCTGAAAGATTCTGATTATGTTCATACTGATACTTGGATGAATATGGAATTCTTCGCTGATGGCGCCGTAAAAGAAGATAAACGTGGTGAATATGAAAGAAGAAAAACAACTTTCATGCCTTATCAACTAAACACTGAAATTATAGAGAAATATTGTCCCAATGCAAAAATAATGCACTGTATGCCGTGTCATCTTGGTTATGAAATTACCAAAGAAGCTGTTGAACATAAAAATTCAGTTATCTTTGATCAGGCCGAAAACAGAATGCATATGCAAAAGGCGATGATCATGTGGTTATTGGGTCACAATGTCATCCCGAGTGAAATGAAGTAAAAATGAGCGATAGCGATTTTTTACTGAGTGTAACCGAGGGATCCCTTTCAGCAAAATCACTAGACAATTTAAATAAATATACTTAATACACAACCACTTATTCAACAAAAGGAAAATTTGAAAGTTTTAAATCAATTTCTAAAGGGATCCCTCCACTATACCTCTTTCAGGGTTCCGGTCGGGATGACATTGTGAAAATATGCTAAACACAATATTCTTAGGAAAACAATTTAACAATCCCATCGTCCTCGCCTCGGGTATTTTAGGTTTAACCGCTGCCAGCATGAATAATGCTGTAAAAAATGGTTGTGGCGGAGTGACAGTCAAATCTGTTTCCAAAGAAGCTCGGTCAGGTCATCCAAATCCCACAATGACTGGTACTGAACATTATTTTATCAATGCCGTTGGATTATCCAATCCTAGTGTAGTTGAAAGTATAAAAGAATTTGCCAAATTTAAAGAGATGTCAGATGCGCCACTTATTGGTAGTATTTTTGCTGGCACTCCGGATGAGTTTGGAGAAGTAACAGAAATAATTTGTCAGTCCCCCATTGATTTTTTGGAAGTAAATGTTTCTTGCCCAAATGTTAGTAAAGAATTTGGCACACCTTTTGCCTATGACATGGAAGCAGTTGAAGCAATTACCAAGAAAGTAAAAGAAAAATCTACTGTGCCAGTAATAATAAAACTAACTCCACAAGCTTGGAACGTAGCCGAGATTGCGAGAGTTGCTGAATCTGCCGGAGCCGATGCAATTTGCGCTGGTAATACTATTTCTGGCATGGTTATAGACATCAAAGCCAGAAAACCAATCTTACACAACAAACAGGGTGGTGTATCTGGACCAGCTCTTTTTCCAGTGGCCTTAAAAGCTGTGTATGATATTTATAAAACTGTAAAAATCCCAATCATTGGCACTGGTGGAATTACCACAGGCGAAGATGCTATTGCTATGATCATGGCTGGAGCAACATTGCTCGGCGTTGGCTCTGCTGTCTATTATCGCGGACAAGATGCTTTTGAAAAAATTACTGACGAGATGGAGGAGTTTATGAAAAAAGAAAATATTAATTCGCTTGATGAAATCAGAGGCGTAGCACATTTATAAAATTATACTAATTATTCTAATTAACCTAATTGACCTAAATAAACCCCAATATCTAATTAACAATTTGGGATTTGGTTATTTTTTAGAATAATTAGAACAATTAGTATAATTAGAATAATTATGAACTCAATAAAAATCTCAAAAGTTATTGATGAGGCACAAGACATAAAAACTTTTTACTTTGAACACCCCCTAAAAAGTCTGCCTGGTCAATTCATCATGCTCTGGATATCAGAATACGATCAAAAACCTTTTTCTATTGCCTATGATGATGGCACAACTTTTGGCCTAACTATTTTTAAACGTGGCCCAACTACTTCAAAACTTTTTGACATGCAAGTTGGCGATAAAGTTGGAATTGAAGGTCCTTTTGGAACTAACTTTTCTCGTGAAGACAATACGCATTATATAATGGTTGCCGGTGGTTATGGAGCAGCGCCCTTGGGATTCCTAGCCGAGTCATTACAAACCAAAAAAAATATAACAATAGATTTTTGTGTCGGTGCCAGAAACAAAGATTTAGTTTTGTTCAAAAACAGAATCTCGAAAATACCTAATGTCAAACTTCATATTGCAACTGATGATGGCAGTGAGGGACGCAAAGGATATGTTACTGAGTTGTTGGAAAGTATTCTTAAAAAAGATCCTTCGTCGCCCCCGGCTCCTCAGGATGACGACTCGCGTGTGCTCGTCGTCACCTGTGGCCCCGAACTCATGCAAAAAAAAGTCTTAGATATTTGCAACAAACATAATATTGATTGCGAAATAAGCATTGAGCGCTATATGAAATGTGGAGTTGGTATTTGTGGACAGTGTGCTGTGGATCCAATCGGCATTTGCATGTGTAAAGAGGGTCCTGTAGTAAAACGCGAAATTGCTAATAAAATAACAGAATTTGGAAAATATCACCGTGATAAGTCTGGAAAAATCGTATACTTTTAACTCATAAATAGAACACTGATTCAACGAATTTAACAGATAAAAACTGATCTGTTTAAATCTGTATAATTAGTTAGATCTGTGTTCTATAAACTAGAAAAATATGAAAGACCTTATATTAAAATTACACGAAATAAACGCTATTAAATTTGGTGAATTCAAATTAAAAAGTGGTATCATGTCACCAATCTATATTGATTTACGTGTAACAGTTTCTTATCCAAAAGTTTTGAAAATGGTAGCTGACGCCATGTGGAACAAAGTCAAAGATCTAAATTTTGATCTTCTCTGTGGAGTACCTTATACTGCCCTACCATTTGCTACGGTCATGTCTGCAGAGCACGATAAGCCAATGGTCATGCGCCGAAAAGAAGTAAAAGACTATGGGACTAAAAAAGCGATTGAAGGTT
This sequence comes from Candidatus Magasanikiibacteriota bacterium, assembly GCA_043825135.1. GTDB lineage: Bacteria > Patescibacteriota > Patescibacteriia > Magasanikbacterales > UBA922 > JABIBU01. The sequence continues at coordinate 5,484 of JBDRSF010000004.1, read as the reverse complement.
ATTTTGAAACCAGGCAAAATTGTCTCATAGTAGAGGATTTAATAACTAGTGGCTCAAGTGTATTTGAAACGATCGAACCTCTTGAGCACGAGGGATTAAAAATAACTGACATTGTTGTTTTGGTAGACCGCGAACAAGGCGGAAAAAGACATATTCAGGATAAAGGCTACAATTTACACTCTGTCCTAACAATTTCACAAGTTTTAGAAACTCTTGAGGCTGAAAATAAACTTGATAGCGAGATGGTAAACAAAGTAAAAGAATTTATTAAATTAAACCAAGCCTAATTAATCTATAAATTAAGAACTCTTAACTATGAACCAAACATATTCCCAACGTGCAGATCTTTGTACAAACCCGACCGCTCATCATTTACTAAAATTAATGGATGAAAAACAAACCAATCTAGCAATTGCTGCCGACGTTATTTCAAAACAAGAATTGATAAAAATTGCTGACGAGCTTGGTCCAGAAATCTGTGTACTTAAAACTCATATAGATATTATTGAAGATTTTGATGATGATCTGGTTATACAATTACAAAGATTATCAGAAAAACATAATTTCCTTTTATTTGAAGACAGAAAATTTGCTGATATTGGCAATACTGTTATGCACCAATATGAAAATGGTATTTACCATATTGCTGACTGGGCCGACATCACCAACGCTCATGCTGTTCCGGGTCCAGGAATTATTGAGGGTTTAAAAAAAATTGGCTTACGAAAAGGACGCGGACTACTTCTGTTGGCAGAAATGAGTTCGGCAGGAACTCTGGCCAAAGATGAATACACCAAAGCCACTCTACGAATGGCTCAGGATAACAAAGATTTTGTCATTGGTTTTATCACCATGAAAAAACTTTTGAATGACCCATGTTTTATTAATATGACCCCGGGCGTAAAACTTGCTCAAGGTAGAGATAGTCTGGGTCAACAGTATAATACACCAAAAAAAGTAATCAAAGATCAACAAAGTGATATTATTATCGTCGGCCGAGGAATTTATGAGGCAGACAATCCACTCACCGAAGCAAAAAAATACCGTCAAGCCAGCTGGCAAGCTTATCAAGATAGATTGTAGTTCATATTTTACATGTCTTGATTTGTGATTCTTTACCAAAAAATCCTCGTTAGAGGATTTTTTTCGTTAACTAAGAACTATAAACCACGAACTAAGAATTACTAGTGAGGCAATTGATCAATCATCCTCTTAAAATCCTGAACATCTTGCTTACTTAAACCCACTTTACTTTTATCTTTCTTGATTTGTTTTTTCATACTCTTTCTTATCAATCTACTAAAAGATCCGCCAGTTGGTAATTTACTCGCATGAGAATCAATCAGTTGTAAAATATATTCTCTATCTTTCGCACTTAAATTTTTATATGTTTCAGGACTTTTCACTACCGCTCGACGCAACTTCATTTTCATTCCTTGTGTTCCACTCATTCGACTAAGCTTTCCAGTAGAAAACCCAGCTTTTTCCATAACCTTTCCATAAACATCTCTCGCCCCTACTTCTGCTTTTTTCAAAGCTTCCTCTTTCTCTTTTGCTTGTCTAACTTTTACCAGACGGCGGATATAATTATATCTCAAATCATCCCTCTCTTCATTACTCATTTGATCCTTGGATAAAGAATCAGAAACTACTGCTGGCCTACTAATAGATGTGGTAGCCCTTTGACCGACTCCTCCAGGATGAGAAATAGAGGTGCTTATTTTTGTACTCTCTCCCATAGCTCGACTCATGGAAGTCTTGGCATCTTTAATAGGTGCCTTACCAAGATTAGACGGAGAAAAACTCTGAGCTCTACCAGCTTGTGGCACACCAGAAGTTTTGTTAAAAATTGGTAAATTTTTTAGAGGTCCGATTGGCATATTTTCAATTTATCTCGAAGGAGCCCAAGCGACTGAGAGATCTTTCGAAGGAAATAGATAAAATTAATAATCAATAATTTGTACCCGATATTATTTTACTTTTTCAAAAACTCATTTACCAACTTCTCCGCTTCACGATATTCTTTACACCAAACAATTCTATTATCCCGTTTAAACCAACTCGTCTGACGTTTGGCATAACGGCGTGTATCACGCTTGAGCAATTCAATTGCCTCATCCAACTCACGCTTATTTTCAAAAAATTCCCGAAACTGACGATAACCAATCCCACTCATACTAGGTAAATTCCAACCATATTTTTGCTTTAATAAATTTTCCACTTCTTTAAGAAGTCCTAATTTCATCATTTCGTCTACTCTTTTACCTATTCTAGTATACAAAACTTCCCGCGGAACTTCAATTCCAATTTGCAAAACATCAAAAATCTGATCGCCTTTAATCTGCTGTTCAGAAAAAGGTATACCACTCAAAATGCAAACCTCTAAAGCTCTTATTACTCGACGGGTGTTATTGGAATCTACTGTCTGTGCAGTTTTTGGATCTAAATTTTTAAGAAGCTTCATAAGATCTTCAGTGCTTTTTTCTTCTAAGCTTTTACGCAACTTACGATTTGGTGCGATTCGAGGAATTTTCAAATTATCAACCACTGAATGAATGTACAACCCTGTCCCACCGACAATTAAAGGGGTCTTACCTCCTTTAAGAGCAAGTTTAGTATACTTAACTGCTTTGTCTCTAAATTCAGCCACAGTAAATTGCTTTCCTGTATCCAAAAAATCTATTAGATGATGTGGCACATCTTCTATATAATAAGTTTTGCGCAGACCATTACGGCGCCACTCACCGACCGCTTTGGCAGTACCTATATCCATTTTCCTATAAACCTGTCTAGAATCAGCCGAAATAATTTCACCATTGAAATTTTTTGCCAATTTCAAACCCCAAGTCGTCTTACCACTTGCTGTCGGCCCTAATAATACAATTAATTTGGGTAATTTTTTTGTCTCTTTCCGCATATTTTTCACTTATCATTCCGACCGGAGCAAGTCCGACGAAGGAGGACGTACGTAGTGGAGGAACCCCTTTAGAAACCACCACAAAACTTTTTTTAATATAATATTTCCTAATAGATTTCAAATTCGCTTATTTAAATATTTGTATATTTAAATCTTTCTAATACTATTATACCACATCTCCCCACAACAACCACATACCAGCTTTACTAATTTTAACATTAAATATTTCTCCAATCATTGATACATCTCCTGGAAAACTAATCAATTTCATTTCTCGAGAATTTCCCAAACATTGCCCTTTAGCAAAATTATCCACTAAGACTGAAATTGTCTGTCCAACATATTTTTGATTTTTCTTGTATGTTATTTCTTCCATCATATATTGCAAAACATGCCAGCGTCTTTTCTTTTCTTGTTTATCCACATCGTCTTTAAAAGATTTAGCAGCCGCAGTACCAGATCTAACCGAATATTGAGCATGATAAGAAATATCAAAATCACATTGTTTATATAAATCTACTGTATCAGCAAAATCCTGCTCAGTTTCCCCGCAAAAACCAACAATAATATCCGTAGCAATGGCAATATCTGGTTTTTTGGCTCTGATTTTTTTAATTGTTTCAATATAAAAATCACGATCATGCCGACGATTCATCTTGCGTAACATCTCATCACTACCTGACTGAACTGGTAAATGAATATTATTAACCTGTTTTGGAAGCGTCAGAGCATCAATCATTTCTTCATCCATATAAATTGGGTGTGGAGCAGTAAAATGAATTCGTTTAATATTTTGATACTGGTTTATCTCCCAAAGTAATTTTGCAAAGTCATTTTTTTTGTATGGATTATCTTTTGAAAAATGTTCTGGATCGGGAGCAATATAATGATTCACAATTTGACCAAGTAAAGTTATTTCTTTGTATTTCTTCTCATCCAACCTCCCCACTTCTTCCAAAATACTTTTCAAAGATCTATTACCTTCAGTCCCACGCGCATAAGGTACTACGCAATAAGTACAAAAATGATTACATCCGGTTTGAATTGTAACAAAGGCCTGAAAATCGCTTTTGTAATTTGGTTTTAAATTCAAATAATCTTTTTCAACATCATCCATTACTCGTAAATCAGGGTTAAGCTCACCTAACCACTTTGGTAAATTTACCATTTCTTCAGTCGGAAAAAACAAATCAACGTATGGCATTTTTTTTCTTATAACATCTTTTTTATCTCTACCAGGCATACAGCCAGTAACACCAATAATCAGATGGGGTCTATCTTTTTTGAGCTTGAAAAAATTTTTGACACTACCAAATATACGATCTTCGGCACTATCACGCACTGAGCAACTATTAAGCAATATCACATCCGCTTCTTCTGGTTTATTAGTTGATTCTAATCCCATATTCAACAAAATAGACTCCATACGTTCTGAGTCGTTTTTGTTCATTTGACAGCCAAAGGTGATGATGTGGAATTTGGAACATGGTTTGGACATAATACCACTTTTTTCGATTTAAAATTCAATAATTTATTGTTGAAAAATAAATGATAAATGATAAATGATAACCTACCAAGAGAACATCATCTATCATCTATCATCTATCATCTATCATCTATCATCTATCACTTATCATCTATCATCTATCATCTATCATCTATCATCTATCATTTCGCAGATGATTAATCACAAAAACCTTTTTCATTCTAAATAACTTCCCATAGTCTACCTTATTTCCAATCATTTTTCAACCCTCAAAAATATACTGTCTCGTAGCAAACTAATGGGACACTAGATAATAAAATGTAATATATATCCAAATTGAGTCAGGACGAGGTGTTAATCCTGTATATTAACTCCTCGGCTCGGAAATAATAATTCTGACTATCGTCAGCCTTATTATTTCACTCACCTGCGTCGTTAATAAGACAGGCGCGGAATTTCCAATTCCGCGCCTTAGTTCTCGAGTTCTTCGACGGCCAGCTCAATGCAGAGCCAGCCAGTGAGCCCGCGTCCGGTTCGGTTGGTTTCCACCAGACCAACCGTCAAAACGCGGTTCACCTTGTACCTTCGCCCGGCCCAGGAGATCTCCCGGACCGTCGCCATCAGACCTGGAAGCGATGCTATCGTCGCTTTGCGACGCTTCCAGTCTCTTGTCCACCCCTTTCGAGGTGAAAAGGCGAAGGTGAGGACCTTGCCTTCCGTGCGATCCTTTGGAAAGCCCGAAAAAGGAAAGTCCTCATGTTGGAAAAACTCAAATAGGACATTGGCCACACCCAAATCGGGTGGACCGACCTGCTCGTTTACCTCCTGACCTTCAGAAGGCTTGTGAGCACTGGCAAAAAGAACCAGTTCCCCCATCACAACCCTCCTTGGTTGGGAGTAACACTATATCTTAGCATAATATATAAAATATGTCAAGGGTATGTCAAAGATGAGATACATAGGTAACACTCTAATTTGCCCAAAACCGCAGGTTTTGCTAAAATTAGATGTTAAATAATAACCTTGTAATCTCATCAATTATGACTAATCTCAATATTAATACCTACAAATGGTTATTTAC
>JBDRSF010000003.1:0-2089 GCA_043825135.1 Candidatus Magasanikiibacteriota bacterium | reverse complement strand
TAATTTATGCGGAGGAATTGTTGAAGATAATATGTGTGGTGGGTCAATAAGTAATCCTGGAGCTGTGGCTGGTGAGTCAAGTGTTGGTGAATACTCAAACCAAACAACAAAAGAATGTTGCGGCGATGACGCAAATGAATATTATGCTCAACTCTGCGCAGGAGTAAGCGGTTCAAGAAAATGCTGTAATAATTCAGGAGATAAAATAAACTCTGCTGGTCAATGTGTTTCCTCCTGCAACACCGCTCCATCCACCCCAACAAATCTTTCCCAATCCCCAGGCTCAGAAGGAAGCTGGACAAATGACAGCACACCATATTTTGACTTTACAATATCAGATCCTAATTCAGGAGATACAGTAGGATATAGAATTGAAATTGATAATTCTTCTAATTTTGGCTCTTTAGTGGGCTGGTATGACTGGTCTGGTTCAACAACTAATCCTAATAATGTTAGATACACAGTTCCAGATTACTCAGACTTATCAGATGGATCATATTATTGGAGAGTTAGAGCAGAAGACGGAGCTGGCTTATATTCATCTTGGGCTGATGACAGCAGTGGTTTTCAAAGCACAGGAATTGATTTTAAAATTGATACTGTTAATCCAGTTTGCTGATTTTTAATTATATATTTTTTGACAAGATAAAATAAAAGCCAGTGAATTTTACACTGGCTTTCTTGTTCTGTGAATCTTTTGTAATTTACTTTGTTGTTGTTTTAATTTTTGTTCAGAGCCAAAAGCTATTCTCTTTTTTTCTTCTGACACACCTTTAATAAAATATTCAAACATTCCCATCCATTGTTCAAATTTTAAATCAGTTGGTTTAGAATTTTTGTGAAAATTTAAATTATAGGATAATTTATTATACTGAATTCCACTGAATATATTTCTTAAACTTTTTTTAAGAGTTGGTTTCCATTGGTTGAAAGCGTAAACAATAAAATCTTTATAAAGCTGTATTTGGTTTTTTTCAACTAATGGTTTTTTTCTTTTTTTAATTTGCAATAATACTGTATCAACTTTTGGTTGTGGTTGAAAATCTGACTTTCTTAATTTGGCAATAATCTTAAGTTCAAAAATTGGTTTTAATAGTAATGAATACTGACTTTCTTTATAATATGGCTGTCCTGAAAATTTTAACGCAGCTTCTCTTTGAATTATTAAAAATGTATCGATTGGCAGGGTATCTGTTTTTGTAATTTTACTAATAATGTCTGCAGTTAAATTAAACGGGATGTTGGAAAATATTTTATATTCTTCCTTTGGTAAATTAAAAGTTAAAAAATCGTGTAAAATAATTTTTACTTTTGTATTTTTACCAAATTTTTTTAATAAATCAGCGTGAAGATTTTTATCTGTTTCAATAGCAACAACCTGTTTACATTTTTTTGATAATTCTTGTGTAATAATCCCTTTTCCTGGGCCAATTTCATAAACAATATCACTAAAATTAATCCCTGATTTTCTAACCAAACTCTCTACCAGTTTTTGGCTTTTAAGAAAATTTTGAGAATGTGATAACTTTCTATTGTGCATATTGTTGTCCTCCTTTTATTTTTCATGTTTATTATCATAATTTTTAATCATTTTTAATAAATGATCTATTGCTTGAGTGAGTTTCTTTTGATCATAGTGGTCATAGTATGCAAAATCAGGAGAGTCAATGTCCTTTTTATTAATTAACTGATGTTCACCTAATGCGACAATTGGCCTACCAATATCAAGTGCCAATCCTAATTCTGACATTGTACCATATTTGCCATCAAATGCAATTAATCCATCTGATGCCCATACCAAAACATTCATAAAAGCTAAATCTAATGAGGTCGGTATAACATAATCAATGTATTTATTGGCTAAACTTTTTTTATTTCCTTTCATTATTGCAATTGTTGTGCCACCAGCTTTTTTACAACCTTTACACACCGCTTCCATAATGCCATCTTCACCACCACAAGCAACTGCTAAATTGCGTTTAGCAAGAATTTCGCCTGTTTTTTCGGCAATAGATAATGCTTGCTTGTTGGTATTATGAAAATGACCACCAATAATACCTATGATCATTTTATATTTTTGTTTTTTCAT
>JBDRSF010000002.1:0-23656 GCA_043825135.1 Candidatus Magasanikiibacteriota bacterium | reverse complement strand
AAATTATTAAAAAATATAATTATAATATATATGAACGATACAGTCCAACTTCGTGTGGATAGCAAGACAAAAAAAGATGTTGCCAAAATATTTAAATCTTTAGGTATGGATATGAGTACCGGAGTAAAAATTTATTTTCAGCAAGTACTTAATTCTCAAGGTATTCCTTTCCTTGTTTTGACTGAAAATGGTTTTACTTTACAGGAAGAACGTCAAATTTTGGCTGAGTCAACTAAGACACAAAAGCTTTATAAGGATGGTAAAAGAAAGGCGCATACATCAGTAAAAGAAATGTTTAACGAAATTTTGAGTGATTAGTTTATGATGTATAAACTTTATTACTCCAATCAATTCAAACGCCAGCTTAAGAAACTGCGTTATTCTGGGAGAAGGAGAATAATTCTTGAATTAGAAAAGGTTATCAATTCACTAGCTCAGGGAGAAAAATTATCAGACAAATATAAAAATCATAAATTGACTGGAAATTTAAAAGGTTCTTATGAGTGTCACATTGCGCCGGATTGGTTGTTGATCTATCAAATTTATGAGGATGTTTTGGTTTTAGAATTAGTGGCAATGGGAAATCATGGTAATTTGTTTAAATAAAAACATTGATTTCATAGATTTAAAATTGATTACACCCGCATGCCATGCCATGCCTTGCAAGGCAATGGCGGGCAGGCTGATTTAAAAATGATTCCACCGATGATAATAAAACAAAAAACTAGCTTTAACCAGCTAGTTTTTTATTCCTCAATATTTTTTATTTTTTAAAAAAGATTGTAGACAGGGAGCGACAAGTAACTCCCATCCTCCGAATCCTCCTTGTGTGTCCGCGCTTGTCTCGCGGGGTTGTTCTACTTTACTTGGGAGTAGATCTGGTCGAAGGCGGTATCGTTGTCGATCTCGAGTTCCAGCGATACTTTCGCCTTCATCTTGCAGAACGGGCACATGCCCCCGGTCTTGCAGCCGTACTTGAAGCCGTCGATGTAGGTAGAGAGGTATGCCTGCGGACCTTCCACCCCGAGAGCGTTGAACTCCTTTGGTTTGGTGACCTCGTACTTCTTTGGCTCCTGCCCTTCGTGTTCGCAACTGATCTCGACCACAATCTTCCATTTTGTTTCAATACCCATTTTACCCTCCTTCACCGCTTCATTGCGGACTGCTTAGTATAGCAAAGAGAGAGAGTTGTCAAGGGTGGGGTGGGGATGGATATTTCTACTTGGCTTTAGCCGAGGTAAAGCGACTTTAGTCGCCCAGTGTAGGAAGCTAAAGCTTCTTAACCCCAGCTAAAGCTGGGTAGAAAAAATCCCCTTTTTTAGGGGATTTTTTGCTTTGTGTTACGTGTCTCGTGGTTTGTGTTACAAAAGCGTAATACTCGCCACTTTATCACCCTCAGCCTTAAATCTCATGATCCTTACACCTTGAGTGGCGCGACCGAGAGTTGAAATAGATTTTAGTGGAGTGCGGATGACTTGACCATGAACTGAAATAATCATTAGGTCTTGTTCTTCAGTATTGTTTATTACTCTCATGCCGATTAATTTGCCGGTTTTAGCAGTGATAGACATGGTCTTGATACCAGATCCGCCCCTACCTTGGACTTTGTATTCAGCTAGTTTGGTTTTTTTACCGAGGCCGTTTTCTGAGATCACTAACATTTCTAGTACTTTCTTTTTTATCAGTTCAGGATCAACTACATCCATACCAACAACTTCGTCACTAGACTTTAATCTCATACCACGAACACCACTAGCAGTTCTTCCCATGGCACGAATGCCAGATTCTTTGAATCTAATAGCTTGTCCTAAAGAAGTAGTAATAATAACTTCGTCTTTCCCAATAGATGGACGAACCCATTCCAACATATCTTCGGATTTTAATTTAATAGCAATTAGTCCAGAGCGTCTAACATTATCAAAATCCTCAATAGCAGTTTTTTTGATATTGCCCTTACTAGTCACCATGACGAGAAATTTATATTTATTAATATCGCTCATGGACAAAATTGATGATACTTTTTCATTTGGTGCTAGTTGTAAGAAATTAACCAATGCTTGGCCTTTACCAGTTCTTTTGGCTTCAGGAATATCATAAGCACGTAATTGGAATACCCTACCACGTGAGGTGAAGAACAAAATATTATCATGAGTGTTGGTCGTTATCATTAGGTCAACCACATCTTCTTCTTTGGTCATTAGACCAATTACACCTTTACCACCACGGGATTGAGTTTTGAAAGTATCTGGAGGTAGGCGCTTGATATAGCCGTCTTTCGTTGCCATAATAATAGTTGGTTCATTTGGAATCAAGTCTTCAATTTTAAATTCTTTTACACCATGAGGAACTATTTGTGTGCGTCGTTCATTGCCAAATTTGTCTTTTACTTCTTTTATTTCTTTTTTTACAACACCCAAAATCTTTTTAGCACTGGCTAGAATTTCTTCTAATTCTTTTATTAATATTTTTTTCTCTTTTAATTCATCTTCAATCTTCTTTCTTTCTAAATTAGCTAACTGTTGTAATCTCATTTCCAAAATGGCTACAGTCTGCCTGTCAGTAAACTTAAATTTTTGCATTAAGTTAATTTTGGCCTCGTCTTTGTCTTTAGATTTGCGAATTGTGCTTATAACTAAATCAATTTTATCCAGGGCTTTTTTCAAACCTTCTAAAATATGAGCACGATCTTTAGCTTTGTCTAAATCAAATTGGGTTCTGCGTTTTATAACTTCTTGTCTGTGTTTGATATATTCTTCCAAAATTGTTTTCAAATTTAAAACACGAGGTTGAATGCCATCAACTAGAGCCAAGGTATTTACATGGAAGATTGTTTGGAGATCTGTAAGTTTGAATAAACGATTTAAAACTTTTTTAGGATAAGAATCCTTTTTCAAATCAATTACCATGCGTACGCCGTCTTTGTTTGATTCATCGCGCAAATCTTTAATCCCATCTATTTTTTTCTCTTGCACTAAATTGGCAATCTTTTCCATCAAGGTAGATTTATTAACCTGATAAGGAATTTCTGAAACAATTATATGAAAAGTTCCTGATTTACTTTCTTGAATATCAGTCTTGGCACGCAAAACAATTCCACCTCTACCTGTGGCATAAGTTAGGGCAATATCTTTTTTGTTATATATAATACCACCAGTTGGAAAATCAGGTCCTTTGATATATTCCATTAAATCTTCCACTGTTATTTTTGGGTTATCAATCAGGGCAGTAATACCATCACATAATTCACTTAAATTATGTGGAGGCACATTAGTTGCCATACCAACCGCAATACCCATAGAACCATTTAAAAGTAGTCCGGGTAATTTACTTGGTAAAACAGTTGGTTCTTTGGTAGAGCCGTCGTAGCTTGGTCTAAAATCTACGGTATTTTTTTCAATATCAACCAGTAATTCTTCGGCTACGGATTGTAGTTTAGCCTCAGTATAACGCATGGCAGCAGCTGGGTCACCATCAAGAGATCCAAAGTTACCTTGGCCATTTACTAGTGGTGTTCGCATGGAAAAATCTTGAGCCATTCTTACCATTGAATCGTAAATAGCACTATCACCATGAGGATGATATTTAGCCATTACTCCACCAACTACATGGGCTGATTTTCTAAATTTTGCATTAGATTTTAAACCTAATTCCCACATAGCATACAAGATTCTTCTATGTACGGGTTTTAAGCCATCGCGAACATCTGGTAGAGCACGAGAAACAATTACACTCATAGCATAATCTAGATAAGATTTTTTCATTTCATCTACTAGCTGAATAGGTTCAATCTTTCCAACTGGATCGATTTCTAATTTTTCCTGTTTTCTTTTTGGGGGCATAGTTTTACAATATAGGTATTATTTTAGTATCATCGGATTGTTTGATGGTGTTTTTTTCTTTGGTTTCTTCAGTTGAATCTATAATTTCATTTGTGGTGGTGCTGGTAGTATTAATATCAGTCGTAGTGCTTATGGTTGATGAACTAATGGTAGAGATTAGGTTAGTTATATGCTGTCTTAGTTTTTCTTTGCTATTATCCGCTTCTTCTGTTGTTGTGGTAATAACTTCTTTTGTTTCTTTAAGTTTTTCTTCAGTTTCCGTTTCGTCTATTATTGATTGGAAATCTTCTCTGACATCTTGAATAATATTTAGATTTTTAGAATCTTTTAAGCTAAAAATATCTTGAATTTCTGTATTTAGGTTCCAACCCCAGATAATAAAGATTACGATTGAAAATATTATTACACCCAACCAAACTAGCCACTTTCTATCTCGTCCATCATAATAATTTTGCCAGCCATTTTTGATTGGTTTAAGTTCCTTTATTTCTTCCACGTCTTTTATCTGTGGGGTATATTCAGGATTACCATTTTTTATCTGCTGTTCAAATTTTATTTGTTCCACAATGAGACCTGGTAGTCGTTCTACAGCTTTTTTAATTTCTTTTTTATTAGCGGCCTTTTTTTTAGTAATTGTTTTTTTACTAGATTTTTTTACTAGATTTTTTTTGGACTTTTTTTCAACAGCCGCTTTTTTTATTTTTTTATTTTCCCCTTCTTTTTTGACAGACATACTTTGAAAAATTACCCCGCTTTTTGGCAGGGATCCTCCGCCTCTGGCAGGAGTCCGTCCGATAGGCGGGCCATCCGGAGGCGGAACAATTTCCAATTTCCAATTTTTTTATTCCTTATTCTTTACTCCTTATTCCTTACTTAGCACTATGACCTGTGTTTCTTCAACGGGTAGATTTTTCTTTTTAATAATATATTTTTTTTCTGGTGCACCATTAGAAGCGCCCATCTCTTTTAGAAAGTCCTCAACCGAATTAGCCTTAGGATCATTGTCTGACTTGTAAGCCATGGGAATAATGATTTTTGGTTCTATTGAATTGGCAGCTTTGGCAGCGGCTTGGGCATCATAGCAATTGCCTCCCCCGACCGGTATTAGTAAAATATCTACGTCAGCCAAGACCTCTAGTTCTTTTTCAGTTAATTGTTTGTTGGTAAAACCTAAATGCCCAACACTTATTTGTTCAACATCTAAACGGATTTTTATATCTTTGGCTTTTTCACCTTGGACAGTAGTAATTAAAACGCCCTTGGTTTCACATTCACCTGGAGTGGTGAGGATAAAAGGATTACCAGATAATGTGATAGAGTCTTCCGAACCTCTAGTGTAGAGGCCAATATCTGGAGTTAGACTGCGAGGAAAAGAACCGTTTTCAGGCTTATAAGGGTCAATAACAATAGTTATGTCTTTATCAAAAGGTTTTGCTTGAATTTTTATGGCAGTGTTGCCTAGCCATGAGATGTGCATAAGGTTTTTCAATTTATCCCGAAACTACACGAAGTGAGTGAGGGATCTTTTAAAAGATAAAAATATTGGGGTACGCATTTACATCTAGAAACCACTAGATTTTAGCTTCGAAAGATTCCTCACCCCTCTGTTGAGGGGATTCGGAATGAAGCGAACCCGCAAATATTATACACCATTTTTCTTGCTAATGCAAGTGTGGGTGGGTGTGTATATCTAGATATTTTTTGGCTTATTTAAGGTAAAAAACTTAATCACTTTATCACATCATCACTTTATCACTTGTGCTATTTTTTGCTTGTGATTAAATGGTAAGGTGATGGGGGATAAAGGCTTGACAAAAGCCCTAAAATGTGCTATAATTCATTGTTAAAGTTCATTAAAATTTATATTAGAAATTAAGGTGGGTACTCTTTTTTTATCTATTTAACCCCTATAAGGAGGGAGTTATGAAGATTCAGCACCTTCTTATCGGGGTTTTGTTCAGTTGTTTGATTACCTTCACCACCCCCCTGCCCCTGGTCCAGGGCAAAACCATCTCTCAAGAGCAGATGGTTACGGTTGCCAGTGGAATGTGGGCAGGGATCGTTGTGGTCGACTTTTCGACTGACCCTCCCACGGTTTTCGCCATCTCAGCCGACATGAGTCAGGTGGGGTTGGGGAATATCCCTCTGGAGGTTTTCGAGTACGGAGAGTCTCTGGCTCTGGAGCAGGATTTGGGCGACCGCTATATTTATGCTTTGCCCAAGCAGTGTGGGGGCACACACTTCCTTGCGGGGGTGGTGGTTCTCAAGACCGGGAACGTCCAGGACGTCGGTTTCGAAATGAAGCCGATTGGTGACAAGGGATGCGTTATCGTACCTCAGGCTGTCCGGTATGATAACCAGTCCGTTCGCGACACGGTCAGGGGTCGGGAGGCCTATCGGTTCTCCCTGGACAAGAAGACCCTAATGCTTCTCCCGTCAGACGTGGGGAGGTGTGGGGTCCTTCCTACCATTCAGCGCTAACCCCTCCAGCCCAACTCGTGGACGAATTCTTTCTTTGGAAGTTTAATCTTCCTGGTAGGGTCGTCCACGAGTTTAAAATGAGTACCCTACCACCCTAGTTTCTAATACCCGCAGGGCATTCCTCTTCGGGAATAGATTTAAGAGAAAAGTGTCAGTATTGACATTTTTTTCGTTATATTGTATAATCTCCCCACTTATTAATTCCTGATTTATTCGGGGTGCTGGTATGGTTTCGTCACCTGCCGGTTAATTATAATTTTTAATTATGTCAGACGAAAAACAGACTTCGACTAGCCCTATTTCGGCAGTCCAAGCAAATGGTTTTGCGAAATTATTGCAAAATTTTTTTTCCAAATTACCAAAGGAAGGTGAGTTGGTAAAAGGTACGATAATCTCAGTTAATAACGGCGAGGTTCGTTTAGATATTGAAGGGGTAATAACTGGAGTAGTTCGTGGTCCAGAATTATTTGCCGAATCAAAAGAATTTTCTAATCTAAAAGTTGGAGATGAGATTGAAGCAACCATATTGGAACAAGAAAATGAAAATGGTGAAATGGAGCTTTCGTTTAGAGCCGCTGGCCATCATTTAGTGTGGTCTCGAATGAAAAAACACGCTGACGATGGAATTACAGTTGAGGCCAAGGTGTTTCAAGCCAATAAAGGTGGTTTAATGATGCAAGTTGATGCCTTGGTTGGTTTTATGCCAGTATCACAGCTTTCACCCGATAACTACCCACGTGTACAAGGTGGTGACAAGAATAGAATTCTTGAACACCTACGCGGTTTGGTTGGCAAGGTAATGCAAATAAAAGTTTTAGATGCTAATGAAAAAGATGAAAAATTGATTTTGTCAGAAAAGGCAGTTTGGGAAGATGAACAAAAGGCAGTTTTGGATTCATTTAAAGTCGGTGATACCGTAGAGGGTGAAGTGAGTGCTTTGACATCATTTGGTGCTTTTATCAAATTTGGCCAAGGTTTAGAGGGGTTAGTTCATATTTCTGAGATAGTTTGGCAGAGAATTGATCATCCTCGTGATGTATTAAAAGTTGGTCAAAAAGTAAATGCTCAGATTATTGATATTAATAAGTCAAAGATTTATTTATCAATTAAACGTCTGATTGATGATCCTTGGAAAAGTGTTAAAGAAAAATATAAGATCAAGGAAACACTCAGTGGTCAAATTCACAAGATTGAAAATTTTGGTTTAATGGTAAAGCTTGACGAAGATATTCATGGTCTAGCTCATATTTCTGAGTTGGGTGCCAGAGATGTTGCTGAGTTGCGCGAGAGATTTAAGATTGGTCAGAAAGCAGATTTTGAAGTTATTTCAATTGAGCCATCTGAACATAGATTGGGATTGAAGTTGTTGGGAGATAAGAAGAACACGGAAAGCACGGTCCCGCCTACGGACGGGATCCCTGCAGAAGGCGGGAAAGAAAAAGAAGACACGGAATCCACCTCCACTAAAGCTACGGCGGACAATGTTACCGAAGAGGTTAAAGAGAAAAAAGTGAAGAAGGTTAAGAAAGAGAAAAAAGAAGAGGTTGAGAAAGCTGAAGAAGAAAAAGTTGAGGAAGAGAAGTAAAGAATAAATAGTAAAAAGAGACGTGATTTGTCACGTCTCTTTTGTTTTATAGTGCTAAACTTGACTTTTTCTCCAATTCCGCTATAATTAAGTAACTAATTTAGCATAAAGCCTTTTAAGCCTTTCGGGCATTTCAAGCTTTTCAAGCATTTATTTATGAAAAACCTAATAAAAAATTTTACAATCATTTTTCTCGTCTTACTCACCTTTGCGGGAATTTTGAGTTTTACCTATTCTGAAGAAGTGAAACCAGAAAAGGTTGGAGTGAATACCTTAGTCCAGAGCATAAATTATGAACAAGTCAAAGAAGTAGAGGTTCGTGGTGATTTTTTACTAGCAACCCTTTTTGATGAAGACAAAGTTTTGGAAGTAAAAAAAGAACCAGGACAGTCATTTGCTGAGCTTATGTCTGATTATGGGGTTGAATCGGAAAAATTACAAAAAGTAAATTTACTTGTAAAAGAGGAAACCGGCTTTAATTATTGGGCCAGTTTAATTTTGCCAGCCATGTTACCAATTTTACTTATCATTGGTATTATCTGGTTCATGTCTCGCCAGATGCAAGGTATGAATAATAAAGCTATGGGCTTTGGTCAATCTCAGGCCAAACAAAGCAAACCAGAAGATAAAGACAAAAAAACTTTTAAAGATGTAGCCGGCGCCAAAGAGGCCAAGGAAGAACTGAATGAAGTGGTTGATTTTTTGAAAAATCCTAAAAAGTTTACCGAGATGGGTGCAAAAATCCCCAAAGGTCTGCTTTTGATGGGGTCTCCGGGTACTGGTAAAACTCTACTTGCCAAAGCTGTGGCCGGTGAAGCTAATGTACCATTTTTTCATATTTCCGGATCTGAATTTGTAGAGATGTTTGTTGGTGTTGGTGCTTCTCGTGTTCGTGATTTATTTAACAAAGCAAAAAAAGCGGCTCCAGCAATTATTTTCATAGATGAAATTGATGCCGTTGGTCGCAAGCGTGGTTCAGGATTAGGTGGTTCACATGATGAACGTGAACAAACTTTAAATCAAATTTTAGTTGAGATGGATGGTTTTGATCCAAATTTAGGTGTTATAGTTGTAGCCGCCACCAATAGACCAGATGTTTTGGATCCAGCCTTACTTCGTCCTGGTCGTTTTGATCGTCGTGTGGTAATTGATATGCCCGATATTGAAGATAGAGAAGAAATTTTGATAGTTCATGCTAAAGACAAGCCACTTGCCAAAAATGTTTCTTTGCGCAAGGTGGCTGAACGTACTCCTGGATTTTCCGGAGCTGACTTGGCCAATCTTTTGAACGAGGCCGCTATTTTGGCAGTTCGAAGAAATAAGAAAAAGATTGATGAAACCGAAGTTTTGGAAAGCATTGAAAAAGTAATGCTGGGACCAGAAAAACGCTCTCGCGTTATGAGTGATCAAGAACGTAAAATGACTGCCTATCATGAAGCTGGCCACGCCATCGTTGGCCACTTTTTACCAAATTGTGATTCAATTAGAAAAGTTTCCATCATTGGTCGTGGTATGGCTGGTGGTTATACTTTATCAATGCCAGAAAAAGAAATTCGTTATTCAACTATTGCTAAATTTAGAGATGATCTAGCCATGATATTAGGTGGTTATGTGACTGAGAAATTAGTTTACGGTGATGATCAGCTTTCTACTGGTCCCTCAAGTGACTTGAAAAAAGCTACTCAAGTTGCCAAGAAAATGGTAATGCAATATGGTATGAGTGACAAGCTCGGTGCTCGCATGTATGCTGACAATGAAGAATTAATTTTCTTAGCCCAAGACATTCATGAAAAGAAAAATTACAGTGAAAAAACTGCGGAGACCATTGATGATGAAATAAATAAATTGTTAAACAAAGCATTAGAAACAGCTGAAGAAGTAATCAAGACAAATAAAAGTAAAATGGATGATCTAGTAAAAGTTTTACTTGAAAAAGAAACTGTGGAGCAGGATGTGTTTAGTAGATTGATGGGAGACCAGATAGAGGAAGATAAGATTGGTGGTAAAATATAAGTTTAAAAAAATTATATTGTAGAGACGCATTGAATGCGTCTCTTTTTTTGTATAAAAATAAAATTTAAAACAAAAAATCCGACAATTTGTCGGATTTTTTGGTGGTGGACGGAGGGGGAATAGAACCCCTGAAACTTGAATGGTAAGTCAAGGCACGGACCATCCGCTCTCCGCCCTCAAATCCACCGGCAATATTATATCATAAAATTTAAAATAAAAGAACTCCCCGTAGGGAGTTCAGAAACTCGGAGCGGATTTTGTGGTCCACGGCCCGACTTACCATCTATATAGATTATATCACGTTAACGTGCATTTGTCAAGTTTATTGTGAATAACTTTTTCCTCCATCTCCACACACAATTTATTTATCCCGCACCAATAATGTTTTGGTGCTGGATTTATGTAGGAAGATGGGGGTCCCGTCGTAGATGCCCAACGGGTGGCGAAGGGCTAGATTAACGAGTGAAAGAGCGGATATACTGATAGAGTTGTCCGTAGATTTCCCAAGGGATGGTAGTTCCGTCCTTGTATGGACAGCCACAGTTGTGGATGCCGCAGAATTCCCAGTCTCGCGATTTTGTCCAGATGTTCCTAAGACCATCGCGCACATTGCCGAGGATGTTGCCACCCTTGTCGCCAGGACAGCGAATCACGTTGCCGTTGGCTGTGATGTACAGACCAACTGCAATTTGGTTGCAAGGATAGACCCCTGGCATACAGGAAATTCCCTCATGCAGAATCTCAGCCGGAGTCTGGATTCCGTGTTCGAAGTTATAGCGATACGCCCACTTGAACAAATTGAGTTTGTCTTCGGTGGATGCGTCGTACTTTTTCAGGAATCGGGAGTTGATTTGCTCGCCACTGATCATGTGGAAAGCCAAGATGGGTAGGATGTTATGGTTTCTGGCAAATTCGTACATCTCATGTGCTCGACCAATACTTTGCTTGGTCACAGGAGCATGTACAAATGCCAGACGAGTTGGTGATGTAGAGTTGAAACCAGTGAGGGCAAGGAGTTCAGCAGCAATTTTCAACTTGTCGGGGTAGTTCACCGATCCGCCGACCAGTTTTCGGAGCATCTCCTTGTCGAAGGTTGGGTAGGAGAGCATCACGGATGTCTTCAGGGAAAAAAGTTCCTCGCAGACATCTTTGGGTGTGAGTCCGTGTATTTCTTGGCACAAGACTTCATCTCCCAAAATGTTTCCTTTGGTGAAGATTGCCAGGCCTATGTCCATCTCAGTCAAGTTGCGAGCCAGATCCAAAAGACGTGGGTTTTCAAGTGGTTCTCCTGCTCCGCATATTTTGACGCTACGGAGCCCCAGATCCTTTGCTTGGTGGAGGGTGTCGAGCAGCTCGTCGTACCCTAGGTCGGGCTGACCATTGTCAACGAGATTTTGTCGGCGGAAACAGCCTGGGCAATGCAAGGAACAGTCACGACCAAAGTCAATGTCCAGCATTAATAATTGTCCATTCTGGTTGGCTGTTTTGATCTCTTCGGGTGTGAAGAAACCCCAGTGTTGGACAGTGTTGTTGTGGAAACTATCTGAGTGTTCTACTGCCCAGTTTTTGATTCTAGGTTTCATGATTCTCTCCTAAGGTATGGGGGCAGATTCATTGGAATCTGATCCTCGGTTTCAGTATAGAAAACAGAGCAGGGGCAATACTGATAGTCCAGTATTGATTGCCTAAAACGTTGGGAATAGACCACCTCTGAAATAGGTGTTTGTTTGAAGTTGCCGTAGCAGATGCTGTGACTTGGACAATCCATGATGTCACCACTGGGGTAGATTGCAAAGGAGTAGAGTGGTCGGCGGCACTTTGGTTCTCCTAGCATCCGTTGTCCAGTTTCTGGTTGCCATAGAATTCCCATTTTTTCATCAACTCGTTTCATTCTGCGGAAGAACTGACGGGCTTCAGAAAAAGAATGGGCACACTTTCTTTCAGTTGATGAAGCAGAGATAAGGATGTACTCCTCTACCATGGGGGCGATTCCCAGTTGACGCATCACCGGTAGAAAGTCTTGCAGGATCCTTTCCTGATTTTGGCGAGTGACAGGTATTTCTACTGCCAGCCTGCCTTCAAGGTGCATCTTGCATTGCATGGCCTGGTGAATCGCATTGATGCTTCTGCGAAAATGATTTCGCCCCACTGCTTGGTTGTGATATTTCTCCACAGTGTCTCGTAGGGAAATGATCAGGGAGACATCTAGGTCGTACAACCGTTTTACATCCCCAGGTTGAAGCAATGATCCGTTGGTGAAGATCACTGTTTTGAGTCCGTATGAGTGAATCATCCGAATATAATCGAATGCGTGGGGCCAAGTGAAGAGTTCGCCACCACCACCATAGACAATTGCTTTTACTCCATGTGCAACTGCAAACTCCATGATTTCTTTCAGCTCTTTTTTTGAGTAGAATGGACCATGGAGCTGTGGTGGGAGACGAGATTTGTCTTGGCCAGTGAAACATCCGACGCATCTCTGGTTGCAGGTAGTCGGAAGCATTACGTACAAGAATTGGAACGAGGGGGTTCCAACTCCAGTTTGTGCCCAGGTAAGATTGTGTTCGATCGTTTGTGTGGTGCTTTCACCAGCAGAGTAGTGGTGAAAAGTGTGGGTTGTACAGTTGGATACCTCAGGGATTAGATGACTGTCGAACTTGAGACCAAGAATAGGATCCTGGGTTGTGAAATCAAAAATATTCATTTTTTCCTCCTACCCGACTATACCCTCGTGTTTGGGTTTTGGTTTGAAAGAACATTCCTCCACCCCTACTCACATTTTTAATATGAATAAAAGTGGAGTCCCGTCGTAGATGCTCGACGGGTGGCGAAGGATCGGGGGGACTTGTTTAGAGGTGGCCAAATATCCTAAGATGGAGTCTGGTGACGATGTCCAGGGGTTCTTGGAACACACCTATGAGCAGGTCTTTGCCCAGTTTCATCCCACATTGGGCAGCCACTGCTTTCAATGTGTCTAGACTGGGGTCATTTTCCGTAGAAGTTCTGTCCGACCGGATTATATACCCACGTGAGTCAGAGTCAGTACGCAGGGTCCAGATCGATTTCCACCTCAGCTCTTCTTTCGTAGAAGTGACCACTCGGACGGGGATGAATCCGTAAACCCATTGCCAGTCGTAGGTTTTGATAGTCTGTGGTTTGGCTACTTCTTTTTTAAGGAAGGTGTGTCCCCAGATGTAGCTGTATGCTGGTTTAATGTGGAACCTAAAGAAGCCCCCAATGTACCTGATATTCTCTTCTGCGTACCAGGTTCGCATAATTTCATCAGAAAGATTGACTCGGCCTTCCAGCTCGAATTGTCTTGTCTGGTCCATGGTATTTACCCCCTCGTTTGTAAAATGAGCATTGTCCATCACTATGACGGAACAGTGTATTATTGCCTACTTTCACCCTTCTGTCAACAATCAAGACGAAAAACATAAATAAAATATAGCATATTAAAAAATAGCTAAAATAAGCTAAATTTGACAAGATTTGGTAAATATGGTATTGTCTAAAATATAGACAAGTATATATTTTGCTAAGGTGAGGTGAGGTTTTAGACTATTTATACACAAGTTTAGCCCCGACAGGGGCGATATACAGTAGCCAGGGAATTTATTCCCTGGAAAAGATCTAAACTGTAATAAGTCCCGGAGGGACGACATAAAATATGCCTAGCACATATTCCAATTTATTATTTCATATCATTTTCAGCACAAAAGAAAGAAGAAAATTATTATCCAAAGAAGTAAAAAAGGAATTATATCTATACATCGCAGGTATAGCCAATAAAAATAATTTCAAAATAATAAAATCAGGTGGTACGGATGATCATGTTCATTTGTTATTATCATTAAATCCCGACCTATCTCTATCAAAAGCAGTACAATTAATAAAAGGCAATTCATCCAAATGGATACACGAACATTTTAGTGATTTGAAAATATTTTCGTGGCAAGAAGGATACGGAGTATTTTCGGTCAGTATGTCACAAGTTGATAAAATTAAAAATTATATTGTAAACCAAGAAGAACATCACAAGAAATTTAGTTTTGAAGAAGAATATTTAGGGTTATTGAAAAGAAATAATATTGAATTTAATCCCAAGTATTTGTTTTAAAAAGTATTAGTGAGAATGCCGTCCCTCTGGGACTTGTGATGTGTGTTTAATTTTTCCAGGGAATAAATTCCCTGGCTACTATATATCGTCCCTCCGGGGCTTATATTATGTCAGAATTAGTAAAACAACTTCAAAATCTAGGAATCGACGACAAACAAGCTAGCGTATATCTGGCCTGTTTAGAATTGGGTAGTGCGACAGTTCAAGAGCTGGCAAAAAATCCGGAATAAAGCGTACGAGTATTTATAATTTTTTAGATGAGATGAAACAGATTGGCTTAATAACGGAAGTAATGGAAGATCATCATATTTTAATTGTGCCAGAAGATCCAGAAGTTCTGCTTCGTCGAGCAAAAAAACAGACAAGACAAATTGAAGGATTATTACCAGAGCTAAAAAGTATTTTTAATCTTCCCGGACATAAACCAAAAGTAAAATATTATGAAGGCGAAGATGGTTTGCGAAAAGCCTGGGACGACATGCTGGCATCGGGTGATAAAATTTATGCTTATTCTGATTATGAAAAAATGTTTTCTAGCTTTTCTGAAGAATTTTTGTGGTACGTACCAGAGAGTCGGGTAAAAAATAGACAACTCTTTTTTTGCATAGCAAAGGACGGGGAGTGGGCAAGAAAAGTAAAAGCAAAAGACAAGGAACAATTACGCCAGACAAGATTAATAAAAGATTTAGAATTAGATACGGAGATAAATATTTATGGTAATAAAGTTTTAATGTTGAGTTTTCGTCGTCCTTACACGGCTGTTATTATTGAAGATAGAGCGATTGCCATGTCGATGAAAAGTATATGGGAATTAAACTGGCAAAATATTAAAGTCTAATTGTAAAGTTTGATGATATATTAAATTTTTTTTGTTTATAAATAGTAATTAAGTAATTAGTAATTATATTACACATATAGATAATATTATCTTAGAATCTAGTATAATTACTATTTACAATTTACTAATTACTTTTTGGTTTATATGTGCTATAATATATCTATTAAGAAACACTTATCAGAATTATATTTAATTCGTAATTTTTTAATATGAAAACTCCACTTTACCAACAAGCCATAGTTCATAGTTGGAAATTGGCTTGGGAACACAAAATTTTGTGGGTTTTTGGTTTGTTTGCTGTATTTCTAGGGCAAATGGGAATTTTGGATTTACTTGGCAAGGTGGTTATGTCTGCTAGCAACAGTCCCTTACACATAGCACTATCTGAATGGTTTTTGGTATTAAAGAATGTAATATTTGAATTTAAAAGTTTGTCACTGTCTTTGGATATTTGGATTTGGTTTTTTTCTTTAGGGGTTGTCATTCTAGGATTTGGATTATTTTTAGTATTTGTCTCAGTAATTTCCCAAGGAGCTTTGATAAAAGCAGCTGCGGTATCAGTAAAACACAAAAAACTGCCTAATGCGGGTGAAGAGTGGCACGTGGGGGTTAACCATTTTTGGCCTTTGTTTTTTGTGAATCTAGGTAAAAAAATTGTTTTTTGCATTTTGTCTTTATTTGTAAGTTGGTTAGCTTTCTTAACAGTTATTAATTTTAATTTATTGTGGGGTTTATTATTTTTATTTGGGTTTATTTTAGCAACACTTATTGGTATGATAGCTTCATTTTTATCAATTTATGTTGCTGGATATATTGTAGTGGAAAAATTTAATTTTGAAAAAGCTTGTGTTTCAGCCTGGAAACTTTTTCTGGGTCACTGGTTGGTTTCAATGGAGGTTGGTTTGATTGTTTTATTATTAAATTTATTGGTAGGACTTATTGTTTTTATATTTGTCATGATTTTGGTAATTCCTACTTTGGCTAGTGGTTTACTAGTCGCTGCTAGCTATAATCCAGTTTTGTGGTTTGTAAGTCTTTTGTTTAGGGTCGGTGTGCCGGTTTTGTTGATAATGGTGGTTGGAAGTATTTTTACTGTTTTTAATACGTCAGTTTGGACCTGTCTTTTTATGGCTATGCACAAGGTGGGATTAAAAAGCCGTATTCTGCATTGGCTAGGTAAATAATAAATAAAAACATGTCTGATTTGCCAACAATTAATGATCTGTTAAAGAAAAAACCAACTACCGATGATTCGGGGCAGGTTTTGGATATAGAAGAAGATGTTAATTTAAATACCCCATCTTCAAAAGTTGAAAAAGAATTTAAAAAGAAAATGGGGCAGGTTATTATTAAAGAAAAAGAAAGAGAAGCTGCTAAATTAGCTATGACAGCTGGTTTACCACATATTGATTTGGAGAAATTTCCTATTAGTCAAGAAGCTCTAAAGCAGATTCCAGTAGAGGAAGCTGAGCGTTTGGGAATTGTTTGTTTTTTTTCTACACCCAATGAATTTAGGCTCGGCACAACTGATCCAGAGAATTTAGAAGTTCAAAAATTACTCAAGCAGTTGGAAGAACGCAAACACGCCTCTGGTGCGCTTTATGTTATATCAGATAATAGTTTACAAAGAGTATTTAAATTATATAAAAATTTACCAATAATAAAAGCAATTACCAAAGATGTGGAAGTGAAAGAGGAAGATTTGCAAAAAGTTCAGGCAGATGTGACTGATTTTGCTTCATTTCAAAAATTATTAGATCAAAAATCTACCACTGATATCGTAACTCTTTTACTTGGAGTGGCTCTGAAGCTAGAGGCATCTGATTTACATGTTGAGGCTGAGGAGAATCAGATTGCTGTTAGAGTTAGATTGGATGGAATTTTGCATGATGCTGCTGTTTTGGAGCGTGAAGTTTATAAAAAATTAGTTTCTAGAATAAAATTAACATCATCTTTAAAAATAAATATTACTGACAAACCACAAGATGGTCGTTTTACTATTAAATTAACTCATGGGGATGTTGATGTTCGTGTTTCTACAATTCCAACTGTTTATGGTGAAAGTATTGTAATGCGCTTATTAGATCAATCGCGCAAAGGATTGAGTTTTGATAGTTTGGGTCTTTACGGTGATGTTGAAGAAAAATTAAAACGAGAAATGAATCGGCCAAATGGTATGATAGTGACTACTGGTCCAACCGGTTCTGGTAAAACTACTACGCTTTATGCTGCCTTAGAATTATTAAATAAACCAGGTGTCAAAATTATTACCCTAGAAGATCCAGTAGAGTATAAAATGGAAGGAATAAACCAAAGTCAAATAGATACAGATAAGGGTTATACTTTTGCTAAGGGTCTACGTTCAATTTTGCGTCAAGATCCTGATATTGTTATGGTCGGAGAAATTCGTGATCTAGATACAGCTGACACAGCAGTGCAAGCTGCCTTGACAGGACACCTAATGTTTTCTACTGTGCATACTAACAGTGCTGCTGGTGCTGTGCCTCGTTTTATTTCTATGGGAGTAAAGCCATTTTTGCTCGCACCGGCATTAAATGCTATAATAGGACAGCGTTTGGTGAGACGAGTTTGTGAAAAATGTAAAAAAACTGTTCAATTGGATGAATCTCAAAAAAAAGAAGTTGATGCAATTATAGAAAAAATGCCTGAGAAAAAAAGAGAAGAAATCAAAGAAAGAGAATTAGTTTTTTATAAGGGTGATGGTTGTGAAGCTTGTGGTGGCATTGGTTACAAAGGCAGGGTTGGTATTTATGAGATTCTTTTGATGACTCCAGAAATAGAACAAATGGTCTTATCTGGTAAAGTGGCAGAACATGACATTGAACAGAGTGCTATTGAATCTGGTATGGTGACTATGGTTCAAGATGGAATATTAAAAGCCCTAGACGGTATGACTTCTTTGGATGAAGTATTCCGTGTTATTGATTAGTTATTTAGTCAAAAGTCCATAAAGTCATAAAGTCATAAAGTTTGTAAAGTAATATGATTTGCTTTATAAACTTTATAACTTTCAACTTTTAACTTTATTTTTATGACTCCAAGAAGAAAAGAAACTAACTTAACAGGAGGGCAATCAGTGCGTTTTTATAAAATAATCGCGTTGTCATTTTTATTTTTGACAATAGTTTTACTTGCGGTGATTATCTTTATGTCATCAAAGCGAGCTACAATAACAGTGGTAACAAAACCAGAGCCAGTTGAAATTGATTCCACATTGGAAATAAAAGATGGTGAAGGTGGTGGTATGGTAACTACCACAATAGTTGAGATTAGTAAGGTTTTTGCTCCTAGGTCTGTAAAAGAAGAAATATCAATAGCGACTGGGGTTGTAACTTTACATAATGAAAGAAACTATGCTCAGCCTTTAGTTGCCACTACTCGCTTACTTAGTTCCGATGGTGTATTGTTTCGTCTAAAAGATCGGGTAACAGTAGCTGGCAATAGTACCATTGAAGCTGAAGTGTATGCTGATGAAGAAGGTAAGGGGGGTGAAATTGGTCCTACTAGTTTTACAATTCCTGGTCTAAGTGAAGAAGTACAAAAATATATTTATGCCACTAGTGATGAAGATATGGTAGGTGGAGTAAGAACTTATGGCATTGTTACTGAAGAAGATTTAAAAAAGGCTAGTGACGAATTAGTTATGGAGATGGGCAAGGTGGGTAAAAAAGAATTAGCCGGACTTAATACTGATTTAAATGGAGTGTTTGCTGTAGTAAGTTATGATATAAAAACTGATGTAGAAATGGATACAGAAGTAGAAGAATTTGAAGTGGAAGGTACCGCAACTATTGTCGGAGTATTTTATGATGAAGTAGGAATAGTAGAACAAGCAAAGAAAGATTTAGAAAAACGGATAGTAAGTGATGCAGAAAAACTTACCACTAGTGATATTGAGCCAACTGTTACTTTGGGTGATTATGATTTGGAAGAAAAAAAAGCAGTTCTTAATGTATTCTATACTGGATTGGTGGAACTTGATCCAGAAAGCACTCAATTACAAAAAGTAGTATTTTTTGGTAAAAATAAAGATGAGGTGAGACGTTATCTTTTGTCTTTGGATCATGTTCAAGGTGTTGAAATTAAATTTAGCCCTGCTTGGATGCGAACCGTACCTCATGTGGCTGAGCATGTTAGTGTAGTGGTGAAGAATGTGGAGTGACCAGTAATATAGTAATTAAGTAATAAGTAATTTAGTGCTGTTGACAGTTTATTAAATATATTATATAGTATTATTACTAGTGATTGAGGTGCCTACCAAGTGCCTACCGAAAAGGTCCCATTAGGGCTAAGCTGGAGACAATTCAATGAGTGAAACAACGGGTGGAACCGTCTTGACCACGTAAAGTAGCTTTGCTACCACGTGGTAAGGACCCAGGTGTATGATTTTAATCTTTATATTAAAGTTGTACATCGGGGTTTTTTTATTAAGGAATAAAGAAAAAGGAATAAGGAGTAATTGTTTTTTTATTATTACTTGTATTCCTTACTCCTTATTCCTTACTCCTTATTTTATGAAAGTACCAATTTTAAAAGGTGAAAGATTGGTTTTGCGACCAGTCCAAGTAAAAGATGCTCCAAACTATGTGCGTTGGTTTCGTGACAAAGAAGTCATGGTGCATTTTAATCAGGCAATTTGGCGAATTAATTTGGATGATGAAAAAAAATCAATTAGAAAATTTTTGAGAAGTAAAGATGATATGAATTGGGCGATTGAAGTAAAGGGTAAACACATCGGTGGGACTGGCATTAAATTAGACAAGATAAATAAGACGGTTCGTTGGGGTATTGTTATTGGTGATAAACAAGAGTGGGGCAATGGTTATGCGGTTGAGGCAGCAAAGTTATGTGCAGAATATGTTTTTACAAAATTGAGATATGAAAGAATAGATTTGTTTGCTGAGACAGAAAACAAAAGGGCTATTAGTGTCTACAAAAAAGTGGGATTTAAGTTGGAAGGAGTTTTAAGAAGTGCAAGTTATAATAAATTATTAAAAAAAAGAGTTGACTCGGCTATTATGAGTATTTTGAAAGAAGAGTGGATTTAAATAAGGAATAAAGAAAAAGGAATAAGGAATGATTTTTTCCTTACTCCTTACTCCTTACTCCTTAAATTAATATTATGGAAAACGAAAAACTTGAGATGATGCGTCACTCGTGCGCACATTTGGTGGCAGCGGCTGCTCAAAAACTATTCCCAGATGCCAAATTCGGTATAGGGCCGGTAGTAGAAAACGGTTTTTATTATGACATTGATTTTGCGGAAAATATTTCAGATGAAGATCTAAAGAAAATTGAAAAGACTGCCAAGAAAATGTCTAGTCAAAATTTAGCATTTGAAAAAATGGAAATGAATATTGATGAGGCCATTAAATTTTTTGAAGAAAATAAGCAAGATTATAAAGTTTTGTTACTAAAAGATTTGAAAGAAAAAGGAACCACCAAAATGTCTGAGGAAGAGTTACAGGATTTGGGAGAATCTGTTGAAAAAGTTAGTTTGTATAAAACTGGAGAGTTTGTAGATTTGTGCCGTGGTCCGCATGTTGAATCAAGCAAAGATACTGGTGTGTTTAAGCTTACCAAACTAGCTGGAGCCTATTGGCGAGGTGATCAAAATAATCCACAACTGCAAAGAATCTATGGTGTTTGTTTTGAAACTCAGGAAGATTTACAAGCTTATTTAAAAATGATGGAAGAAGCGGAAAAGCGAGATCATAGAAAAATTGGCATGGAACAAAATTTGTTTTTTATTGATGATATGGTCGGCAAAGGACTTGTGATGTGGATGCCAAACGGTACTATTATCAGAGATGAGATTGAGCGATTAGCCATAGAATCAGAACACATTGATGGTTATGTACGTGTTCGTACCCCTCATCTGGCCAAAGAAGAAATGTTTATAAAGTCAGGTCATTTACTTTACTATAAAGATAGTATGTATCCGGCCATGGAAATGGACGATGGAACTTATTATCTTAAAGCCATGAATTGTCCCCATCACCATACAATTTATAATCACAATATGCACAGTTATCGCGATCTGCCTTTGCGTATTGCCGAATATGGTGAATGTTATCGCAATGAATTATCAGGTACATTGGCCGGTTTACTACGGGTGCGTTGTTTATCTATGAATGATGCCCACATTTACTGCCGAAAAGATCAGATTAAAGATGAATTCAAAAAAGTAATAGAATTGACCGTAAAATATTTTGAAATATTTGGTTTGAAGGATTATTGGTTCCGTTTGTCAAAGTGGAGCCCAGATCATTTGGAAAAATATATAAATGAGCCGGAAAATTGGGAATTTAGCGAACAAGTTATCCGGGAGGTCTTGCAAGAGATGGAAGTTAAGTTTATTGAGGTAGAAGATGAGGCAGCTTTTTATGGCCCTAAGGTGGATATTCAATTTAAATCAGTAATTGGACGTGAGGAATCAATGTCTACGGTGCAATTAGATTTTGTAGCCAAACAAAGATTTGATTTGAAATATATTGATGATAGTGGTGTAGAAAATAATGAAGTCTTCGTTATTCATCGTGCCCCACTTTCAACTCACGAGCGTTTTACTGCATTTTTGATTGAGCACTATGCTGGTGTGTGGCCAGTATGGCTTTCACCTGTCCAAGTTCAATTGGTGCCAGTATCGGAAAAACATGTGGAAGGTGCAGAAAAAATCAGACAGGAATTATTTGATTTGGGTATTAGAGTCGGATTTGATTCAGCTGATGAGACTGTTGGTAATAAAATTAGAAAAGCATCAAAACAAAAAATTCCTTATATAGTTGTAATTGGTGATAAGGAATTGGCTGGTGAAGATCCTTCGACAGGCTCAGAACAGAGTTGGATGATTCGTATTCGTGGCCAAGAAGAACAAGAGAGTATGAGTAAGGATAAGTTTGTGGAGAGGGTTTTGGGGGAGATTAAGGAGAGGAAGTAGGTTTCAAATCCCCTCTAGAGAGGGGAACTACACGAAGTGAGAGGGGTGTGTTGGTGGTGGTTGGCGAACACACCCCGGCCCAGAGGCCACCCCTCTCAAGAGGGGGAAAATAAAAAACACCTTCCGGTTTGAGGAAGGTGTTTTAGTTTGTGATATATAATTTAATTTGGCATCAATTTATCGCGCTGTAAGAGTAGGTCTGGATATTTTTCCAAAGCTTCAATTTGATCAACGATTTTGTTTGCCTCCTCAACCCTTCCTTTTGCTCCAAGCTTTTCTTTTTGTTTGATTAGTTGTTCAATTACCACCTGTTCATCATTTTGAGGTAGGTTTGTAATATATCCCCCCTTATCGATTTTTAGTTTACCAAACCAACCAATTTTTGTAGATGTGATCAGTGGTTGTAGTTCGGCCATTTGAGAATTAATTTTTTCCAAAGAATTACGCATTGCGTCCATGTTCTTGTTACCTTGGATAGCATTACCAGCCTCCATTCTCATCAAAGTTGATTTTCGTTTTGTTTCCTTTTCCATTTTTTGGGCTGAAGCAACTAAGTCTCTGGCACTAGGAATTGTTTCTTCTTCATTGTCTAAATCCATTTTATCAATTCTTGAATCCATTATAGCTCCTTTTTTTGCATCTTTTACTTCTTGGGCAGATACGCGAATTTCATCTTTAGTTGGAGCAGCCTCGGGTTCGCTCAATTCTTCAAATTTATGTCTTTTAGCCGTGGTAGTCCTGGTAGCTGGTATATTCACGGCAGTTTTTTGGCGGATAATTTCTTCCTCTTCAGGAGTTGGTTCTAAATCAGAAAAATCAACAGCCTTGGCTTCTTCTACTTCTGCCATTTTGGCAAATTTTTGAACAGCTTTTTCATTCTTGGCTTCTTCTCTTTTACGAAGCCAACGAGCCAACCAATTTTCTCTGGCTACGGATTCATCAACTTTTACCTCAGACATAACAGCTGGTTGTTCTTGGGGTAAATTTTCCCAAGCTGCAATATCACCATGCATGCCTTCGCTTTTTTGAAGATCATTAATAACACTTTTTTTTGTATCCTGCTTACTTATTTTCTGTTGGTAGTGTTGAATAGCTGTTTCATCTGTTACATAACAACCTTTTTCTTTCAACATTTTTTTAAAACCATTTATTTCATTTTGTAGTTGTCTTTTGGCAATTTCATTGTCGGTTTTTTGTAACTTATCTAATATTTCACCCAGTTTTTCAATAAGGGGTATGGAGCGGTTATAATTATTTTCAACCTTATGTCTAATTTCAATAGGTTTTAGCCCGGTTTTTTCTAACAATCTTTCTACACTGTTTAACCTTTTTTCAAGACTAACTCTCTCTTTTTCATTTTTAGCCTCCTCAATTGCTTTTTTAAAATCTAAAGATTGAGTGTATAGCGCTGATATAGAATAATCATCATAGTTTGCTTTTGGTCCTCTTTTGGGTGCTAAGATTTTTTTTTCCAAATCAGGTTTTTGGCTAGGCTCAGCTGTTTCCGGATTGTATTTTAATACTTCTCCCATATAATTAAGGGTTATTTTGAGATAAATTATGATCTAATGTATATATTATAGCACATTTTGGGCAAAAAGTCAATACCCTGTACAAGATGACCACATAGGTAACACTTTTGAAAAGTCTAGTGGGGTTTCGTAATTAAGAGTTTCAAGAGGTCTATGGAAGTTGTATTCAATTAACCACTCGGTAAGATCTTTGTTAAATATATCAGGATTAGTATTAAAATTACCAAAATTTATGAATTCAGTTTGTATTGTTTGATTAAATCTTTCGTTATCAGGATTATCTTTTG
>JBDRSF010000001.1:0-2809 GCA_043825135.1 Candidatus Magasanikiibacteriota bacterium | reverse complement strand
TGTTTATCAGCCATTGCTAGAAAACTACTTTGTGAAATTTATCATAATTTGAAAGAGCATCCGTATTCTATCAATTGATTGATTTATTGACTGGTTTGTCCACAGTTGTTATTGACTTCAGTATACGAGGGGTGAGGTCTCGGGCTAGCAACGTCTTTGCTAAATTGTAAATACCTGCTTCAACGAAGAAGACCTCATCCTGTCCTTCTCCTACGAGGAGAAGGGACGTACTTAAGATAATTAATTAAAAAACAAAAAACCGCCTCAACATAAAATCAAAACGGTTTTCTTTCAAGTAAATTATTTACAACACTTACCACTCTTGCCACAGCCTACCAAAGACACTAAATATCCTAAACCTACTAAAATATATCCCCAAACATAAACTTGAATAGCGCCTAGTACAAAACTAAGAAAGTTCATACCTGTAAAACCAAGAAAAGACATTTGGAACATGGCAAGATGCATTTTCTGCTCTACTGGATGAATAAAATACCAAGCAAAACAAATAGCAAAAAGAAGTATAAAGAAAAGACCAATCTTATTAGCCATATGCATCGGTTTGCAATTATCATGATGAAACATGTCTTCCACCCCCTTTCTTTTTTAGATTTATTTTCTATATTTATAGTATACACTAATAAAGGGATAGCGGGAACTGATTTAACTGTAATGTTTCTATGTACTAGTACATAGAAACATTGTATTCACTCACCACCATCAACCTCATCATCACGATGCCAACGGGGTCGCGTATGCAATAATGAGGTAGTGGAATTTGAGATTAATGAAGATATAAAATAAAACAGCCATTTAGATTGTTTTAATCCTTAATTCACGTTTTTCCACCTGACAACCAATACAAATTCCTCAAATCCTTTTCAATCTTATAACTATTACCATGACTAAGTAAACCTAAATATGATTGAAAAACTTCATCCTTTGGATTATCTACCAATCTTCTAAACATTCTTTCTTTAGTTTTTCGTCGTAATTTTTTGTAGTAAGGAAAATTCACCCAACCGAGGAAATCGTTACCTGAGGAGAGTGTCTTTTGACTTATTTTTTTAGGATGAAGTGTTAAATTTAATTCATCCAGTAAAAAAATTCTCACAGGCTCAATTAATAAATGTAGTTTTTGTTTATCTGTACCGAAAAACACAAAATCATCAGCATATCGTATATATTGTTTAATTTTTAATTTATGCTTTACCCACTGATCAAAAACATTCATATATACATTGGCAAACAATTGTGAAGTCAGATTACCAAGTGGTAAACCAACATCTTTTTGTTTTTCATTATGATAACTCTCTATAACATTATTCAAAAGCCAAAGTATATCCTTGTCAGGAATATAACTGTCTAAAATATTAAATAAAATTTCATGGTCGATACTATCAAAAAATTTACGAATATCACATTTTAAAACCCAAACTGTCTTTGTGTTATTCTTGCTTGTTTTATGAGCAAATTTATCAAATCGTTCAATTGCCTTATATACGCCTTTTCCTAAACGACAAGAATATGAATCATAAATAAAAGTTTTTTCAAAAAACGGATAAAGTAAGCGATAGATAGCATGATGTAATAATCTGTCTTTAACACTGGCTTTATGTATATGACGACGCTTTGGATCGTTGACGAAAAAACTCTCGTAACCGCCATGTTGGTATGTATAGCCTGCCCCGCACCCTTGTGGTGCAGGGTTTACTAAAGACTCATGTAGTGATAGAATATTATCAATTAAATTACGAGAAAATTCTTGAACATCTTTTTTGGAACGTTTGCCGATTACAAAATCATTCCATGCTAAAAATAAATTATTAACACAAATAATATCATTATATTTATGAGTCAATTGAATTTTCATAATTTAAAAAATAAATCTTCTACACCCCCCCCCCGATAAAAATAACATACCAATCATTTCGAAATTAAGCGAAGCATATCAGCTTTGGCATACTTTTTTTATACACTTGCCAAAAACTGTCCGACATACTTTGGGAGAAAAGATAGATAATCTGTTTACTGATTGCTTAGAATTGGCTTTAATTGCCAGTTATCAATCAAAAGATGAAAAAGCAGACACCATAAAAAAACTTAATACAAAATTTGATATGCTAAAGTTTTTTATCAAACTTTTGTGGGAAATAAAAGCGATTGATACTAATAAACTAACTGCTTTAACTAATCCTTTGTCCGAAGTGGGCAAAATGATAGGTGGGTGGATGAAGTTGTATAAATAAAAACTCCCCTGTAACAGGAGAGAACGAAGAGACTTGCAGGAAACGAGGCGGTCGTTGTCGTTCCAGTCGTTGTCGAGCCTGTTGAAATTCAGGTACCACTCGTCGCCGTTCCAGTTGAGGTACGGGACGTACAGGTTGCCGTTCGAGTTCCGCAGAAATATGCAACTCACCATCTATTTCACCACTCATTGAGTACTCAATTAAGTTGTATTTTATTTTGAGATGTTATCTCACTAGTAAATTGCACCGAGTATCTTCATTTTTAGAATACAGTAACAGCACTCTATGCAAAGCCATGACCTTACATACTCTCACTTATTGCTGTATCTAGATTTCAACCGCCCAAAGCCTTAACCATGGGCTGTCTCGTTTACTTTCCAGATATATTATATCATAAAATGAAAATGCTCGCACCGGTCGTATTCTGAAAGTATCAGAATCGTACCGGTGCGAGCGAGCCTGCCTAACGGCAGGCGACAACCAAGCGACCAAACGACCCAAGTGTCCTCTAGTACCAAGGACACAAGGATACAAGCACCTACTCGCAGGAAACGAGGCGG